>CAMDAM010000018.1 GCA_945888575.1 Asaia bogorensis
TGGTGTTGCTGCGGCTGACGCTGCCGGTGATCTTGCGCAGCGCCTGGCTCATGAGGCGCGCGTGCAGTCCCATGTGGCTGTCGCCCATCTCGCCTTCCAGCTCGGCGCGCGGCACCAGGGCGGCGACACTGTCCACCACCAGCACGTCGATGGCGCCGGAGCGCACCAGCGTGTCGGCGATCTCCAGCGCCTGCTCGCCGGCATCGGGCTGGGAGATCAGCAGGTTGTCCACGTCCACGCCCAGCTTGCGGGCGTAGCCGGGATCGAGCGCGTGTTCCGCGTCGATGAAGGCGCAGGTGCCGCCGCGCTTCTGCGCCTCGGCGATGGCGTGCAGCGCCAGCGTGGTCTTGCCGGAGCTTTCCGGGCCGTAGATCTCAACGATGCGGCCCTTGGGCAGGCCACCGATGCCAAGCGCGAGATCGAGCCCGAGCGAGCCGGAGGGGATGACGGCGATCTGCTCGTCGCCCGGGCGCTGGCCCATGCGCATGATCGAGCCCTTGCCGAAGGCGCGTTCGATCTGCGCCATGGCGGCGTCGAGCGCCTTGTTCTTGTCCATCAGAAGGCTCCAGGAGAGGGGCGTGGCAGTATGCGGCGAAGCGACACGAGGGATGATGGTTTACGACTCGCAACCGAGTCCAGCCGCGCGTGGGTGCGGCCGGGCATGGAGGGCGTGTGATCGTTACGCACCCGTCGGGTCGTTAAGAATTCGATCATCCTCTGTTCCATCCGTGAGGAATGGAGAACATAGCGGGAACACGTGCGCTGCACAAGGGCAGCGCACCCCACCAACGCGCAACCCGCTAGGTGGGTGCCACACCCTCCGGCGCCGGCACAAGCGCCGCGACCCGGTCCGACAGCTCCCGCAGGGCATAGGGCTTGGGCAGGAAGGCCGTGGCGGCTGCCGCGATGGAATCATGCAGCGCCACGTTGGCATATCCCGAGGTGATCAGCGCCGGCAGGTCCGGCCGGGCGAGCCGCCGTCGCACCTCGCCCACCAGGGCGGTGCCGTCCATGCCGGGCATCATCATGTCCGTCACGATGGCATCCACCCGGCCATCGCCCAGCAACTCCAGCGCCGCCTCGCCGCTTTCGGCGGCCAGCACCTCCCAGCCCTGCCGGGTAAGGCGACCCGCAGCGAGGCGGCGCACCGGCTCCTCGTCCTCGGCCAGCAGGATGCGGCCGAGGGAGCCCGCGGCGGGGCGTTCCACGACGGGGGCCGCAGCGGGCGGCGCGGGATCGGCGGTGGCCTCCTCGCGCACCCGGGGCAGCAGGATGCGGAAGGTGGTGCCCTGTCCCGCCTGCGTCTCCAGCTCCAGGAAACCGCCGGACTGGCGGACGATCCCCAGCACGGTGGCCAGGCCCAACCCGCTGCCGCGCTCGCCGCGGGTGGTGAAGAACGGCTCGAAGATGCGCGGCAGAACGTCCGCCGGGATGCCGGTGCCGCTGTCCTGCACCTCGATCGCCACGTACCGGCCCGGCGGCACCGCCTCCAGCTGGCCGGCCGCGGGCCCGATGCTGCGCGGCGCCAGCACGGTGAGGCGCCCGGTGCGCAGCGTCAGCGTGCCGCCCTGCGGCATGGCGTCGCGCGCGTTCACGGCCAGGTTCACCAGCACCTGGTCGAGCTGGCCGGGATCGATGCGGGCCTGGCGCTCCGGCTCGTCCAGCACCAGGGAGAGGCGCACCCCGCCGCCGAGGCTCCGACGCAGGAGGGGTGCCAAGTCACGCACCGCCGCGTTCACCGCCACGATGCGCGGCTGCAGCGTTTGCTGGCGGGAGAAGGCGAGCAGCTGCGCCACCAGCGTGGCACCGCGCCGTGCCGCGCCCTGCACCAGCGCCACTTCCTCGCGCGCGCCGGGCGAGAGTTCCGGCCGCTCCGCCAGCCCGTCCGCCGCACCGATCAGCGCCTGCAGCAGGTTGTTGAAATCATGCGCCACCCCGCCGGCCAGCTCGCCCACCGCCTGCAGCTTGCGGGCGTGCAGCTGCCCGGCCTCCTGCTGCAGGGTGGGCCTTGCATCCTCCAGCACCAGCAGGGCGCCGCGTGGCGCGCCATCGGCGGTGCGCAGCGGCAGAATGCGAGCACGCAGCGGCACCAGGCTGCCATCGGCGTGGCGGCCGTGCAGCGCAAGCACGGTGGTCGCCGGTTGCGCCAGGGCGGCGCGCAAAGGCGACTGGCCTTCCGGCGCAAACACGGCGGCGAGGTCAGGCCAGGTGCCGGCCCCCAGCAGCGGCACGACGCCGGGGCTGTGGCGCAGCACCCGCCCCTCGGCATCCAGCAGCACGCGCGCCGCTCCATCGACCTCGAACAGGAACTGCGCTGCGGGATCCGCCAGCGCGGCCAGGGCGGCGGCGGGATCGCGCCCGGCGCGACGCAGCCGGCCCAGCCCTTCGGCCAGCCGCCTCATCCGCGCCCCCTGAGTTTCCAGACATAGGCGATGATCTCCGCAACCGGCTGGAAGAACTCGGCCGGGATCGGCTTGTCGATCTCATGCGGATAGAGCGCCCGCGCCAGCGGCGGGTTGGCAACGAGCGGGACGCCATTTTGCGTCGCCACCTCGCGGATCCGGGCAGCCATGGCATCGACCCCTTTTGCGACGATCCTGGGCGCTGCATCGCTGTCACGCGAATAGGCCAGGGCCACGGCATAATGGGTCGGATTTGTAATGACAACGGTTGCCTTCGGCACCGAGGCCATCATGCGCCGGCGCGCACGCTGCATGCGGATGCTGCGCAGGCGCGCCTTCACGTGCGGGTCACCCTCCTGCTCCTTGGATTCGTCGCGTTGGTCCTGCCGGCTCATGCGCAGGCTGCGCCAGTGGCGGATGCGGGTGAACAGCAGGTCGGCCGCCGCGATCAGCCCTTGGGCCACCAGCATGGCGATCAGCACCTTCATCACAAGCGCCATCGACTTGCCGGCGAGCGCACCGGCATCCCAATCCGCCGAGCGCTCCAGCGCCGGCAGCGCGCCAGAGAGCACCATCCAGGCCGCAGTGCCCACCACCGCGACCTTCACCAGCGACTTGCCGACGATGCCCAGCGCCGCCCAGCCGAACATGCGCTTCAGCCCCTTCATCGGGCTCAGCCGCGAGAAATCGGGCGCCATCGCCTTGCCGTGGAACAACAGTCCGGTCTGCGCCAGCGTGGTGCCGGCGGATGCCAGAAGGGCGGCCAGCACCAGCGGCCCCGCGACCATCCCGGCCAGCAGCAGCGCGCCATGCAGCGCCGCCACCGGCTCCATCCGGTGCCCCTGTTCCAGCAGCAGCGCCAGGCGCCGCACCAGCATGCGCCCGAGATCGGGGCCCCACATGGTCAGCACCAAAGCCGCGGCGCCCAGCACCGCGAAGGCGGTCACCTCGGCGGAAACCGCGACGTTGCCTTCCTCGCGCGCCTTTTCCAGCCTTCTGCCGGATGGGGCTTCTGTTCTGTCTTCAGACTCCGATTCGCCGGCCATGCGCTACAGCCCCGGCAAGGCGGAAAAGCCGGTGCGCAGCTCGCCCAGCCAGGCGGAGAGCACCGCGGAGGACAGCAGGCCCACCAGCAGGATGCCGCCCAGGATCTGCGCCGGCATGCCGGCAAAATACACCTGCAGCTGCGGCACCAGCTTGGCGAGCAGGCCGAGCGCCACGTTCCACACGATAGAGGCCAGCACGAAGGGCGCGGCCAGACGCAGCGCGAGGGCGAAACTGGCGCTCACCGCCTGCACCACCGCCTGCGCGGCATCGCCGCCTGGCAGCGCGAGCCCGGGCGGGATCACGTGGTAGCTGCCTTCCAACGCTTCCAGCGGCAGGGCATGCAGCCCGGTGGCCATGATCGCCACGGGGGCCGCCAGCGAGAACAGCCGCGACAGGGCCGAGGTTTGCGGCCCCAGCACGGGATCGGGCTGCAGCACGTTGGACAGGCCGATCATGCCGGCGGCGAGCTGTGCGGCCATCGGCAGCGCCAGCACCAGCAACCGCGCGAGCCAGCCCAGCCACAGCCCGGCGATCACCTCGGCGGCCACGCCCAGCAGGGCGCGCATCATGTCCGCGGGTTCCGGCGGCAGCAGCGGGGCCACCACCGGCATCATCACCAGCGTGAGCGCCACGGCCAGCGCGGCGCGCACCGGCATCGGCACCTCCGCCTCGCCGAAGCCGGGCAGCAGCATCATCGCCGAGCCGACCCGCGCCAGCACCATGATGAAGGCGAAGGCGTAGCCGGGCAGTGCTGCCAGAAGTGCCGCGTCCGCCTCCGTCATTGTCCGCCCACGGCCACCAGCCGGTCGAACAGCGTGTGGGTGTAGGAGGAGAGCGTGGCCATCATGAAGGAGCCCAACACCATCAGCGTCAGCCCGATCACCGCCACCTTGGGCACGAATGCGAGGGTCTGCTCATTGATCTGGGTGGCCGCCTGGAACAGCGACACGATCATGCCCACGGCAAGGGCGGCCAGCAGCGGCGGGCCGCCGACATACAGCGTCACCAGCAT
Source organism: Asaia bogorensis (assembly GCA_945888575.1). Taxonomy (GTDB): domain Bacteria; phylum Pseudomonadota; class Alphaproteobacteria; order Acetobacterales; family Acetobacteraceae; genus CAMDGX01. The sequence continues at coordinate 4,462 of CAMDAM010000018.1, forward strand.
GCCCTCGCGCAGCAGCCCGGCTACATCGCTTTCCTGCATCGGTCGTCTTGTCCTTCCGCCCTGGCGTTTTGCCGGAGGCGCCGATGGAGCCCGAAAGGCTCAGATCGGCATGCGCATGATGTCCTGGTAGGCCTGCACCACCCGGTCGCGCACCGCGGCCGTGGTCTGCAGGGCGAGTTCGGCCTTGGCCACGGCCGTGACCACGGCGCCGATATCGCCCTGGCCGGAGATGGCCTGCATCGCGCCGCTTTCGGCCTGGCGCGCGGTATCCACCACGGCGCCGAGCGCACGGTTCAGCGCGCCGGAGAAGCCGCCGCCGGGCGTGGGTGCCGCGGCGGCACCCGCACCTTCCAGCGCGCCGCCATCGATGGCGCGATAGGCGAGCAACGCGGCCTGGGAGCCACCGGCGCCGACGGGGGTGATGGCCATGTCCTGGTTTCCCCTGGTGCTACTTGAGCATTTCGATGGTGCGCGAGATCATCCCGCGCGACACCTGCAGCACGTTGAGGTTGGCGCTGTAGCTGCGCTGCGCCTCCTTCAGGTCCATCACCTCCACGAAGGAGTTCACGTTCGGCACCTTCACGTAGCCGCGCTCATCGGCCGCGGGGTGGCCGGGATCGAAGCGCAGCGGCAGCTCGCCCATGTCGCGGCCCACCTTCTTCACCCGCACGGTTTCCGCGCCGACGGACTTGTCCACGGCATTGGCGAAGGTGACGGTCTTGCGGCGATACGGCTGGGTGTTCGGCGAGGTGCCGGTGGTGTCCTGGTTGGCCAGGTTCTCCGCGATCACGCGCAGCCGCGTGGTCTGCACGTTCATGCCGCGGGCCGAGATCGAAAGCGCCTTCTGAAGGTCCATCTTGGTCTCCTGCGTCAGCGGCCAGCGGCCGTGCGGAACATGGCGAGGTATTTCTGGTAGATGCCGGTCACCAGCGAATGGGCCGACTCCGTGTCGGCCACCTTGGCCAGCTCCACATCCAGGGACACCGAGTTGCCGTCCGGCGCGCGTTCACCGGTTTGGGCCTTGCCCGCCCCCGCCGGGTTGCGCGTGGGGGCGAGGTGGCCGGCATCGGTGCGCGCCGGCGCCATGCCGATGCCGCGCGCCAGGTGCTCGGCGAAGGGCTTCAGGTCGTGCGTGCGCCAGCCCGGCGTATCGGCATTGGCGATGTTCTGCGACAGCAACTGCTGGCGCTGCCCGATCCACGAAAGGCGGCGGTCGGCGAGGTCGAACAGGGGAATGCGCGAAGGGTCCATGCGGGCATCCTGCCCTGGCGTACACTGACGAAATGTAAACGCGCCCATGTGTGAACAGTACGATGCGAAGGAGCCTGCGCCGGCGTGGCGCCGTTAACCTGCTGGCAGCCTCCACCCGGCATGGTTCGCCCTGCATGACCCAGGCCGAGCACCACCCCCCGAGTCCCGCCCTGCCCCTCGCCCCCTCCCGCCAGCCGGCGGCCGAGCAGGCGGCCGAGGGCGTGGCCAACATGCTGCGCCTGGCGCGCGGCATGGTGCAGTCCGGCCGGCGCGTGGAGCTGGACGGGCTGGACCAGATGGTCGGCCGGCTCTGTGCCCGCTGCCTGGATCTTCCACCGGAGGAAGGCCGCGCCCTGCGCCCGCGCCTCGCCGCCCTGCTGGTGGAGATCGATGCGCTGAACGCCAGCCTGAACCAGCCCGACCCGCCCTGAACCTCTCCCTCGCCAAAAGGCACCGTCGGCAAAAATGCCAGTCCTGACCTTCAATACCATCTTGGGCGCACTCGCCGCCCTGGCCCTTGTGATCGCGCTGGTGCTCTTGGCCCAGCGCGCTGCCCGTTGGGGCGGCCTGGCGCCGCGCGGCACCGGGCGTCTGGCCATCGTGGAGGCCGTGGCGATCGATCCGCGCCGCCGCCTGTGCCTGGTGCGCTGCGACCAGCGCCACCTGCTGCTGGTGACCGGCGGCGCGCAGGATGTGGTGGTGGGCTGGATCGAGGACCCGCCGAAGCTGGAGGCCGCGCCATGAGGCGCCTGCTCCTCGGCGCGCTGCTGGCAGCGCTGGCCGCCTCCCCTGCCCTGGCCCAATCCGTCGCCATCGATCTCGGCGCGGCCGGCGGCGCAGGTGCCACTGCGCGGCTGGTGCAGCTCACCGCCCTCATCACCGTGCTCTCGTTGGCGCCCAGCCTGCTGGTGATGGTGACGGCGTTCACGCGCATCATCATCGTGCTCTCCCTGCTGCGCAGTGCGCTGGGCACGCAGGGCACGCCGCCGAATTCCGTGCTGATCGGCCTCGCCCTGTTCCTGACCTTCTTCGTCATGCAGCCGGTGCTCGATGCATCCTGGGCACAGGGCCTGCTGCCGATGAGCGAGGGCCGCATCGGCGAGATCGAGGGGCTGCGCCTGGCCGCCGAGCCGTTCCGCGGCTTCATGGCCGCCAATGTGCGCGACGAGGATCTGCGCCTGTTCCTGGACCTCGCCAAACTGCCCGACCCCGCCTCACCAGACCAGACGCCGTGGCGCGCGCTGGTGCCGGCCTTCATGGTGGGCGAGCTGCGCCGCGCCTTCGAGATGGGCTTCCTGCTCTATTTGCCCTTCCTCGTCATCGAAATGGTCGTGGCCAGCGTGCTGATGAGCCTGGGCATGATGATGCTGCCGCCGAACGTGGTCTCCCTGCCGTTCAAGCTGATCTTCTTCGTGCTGGTGGATGGCTGGCGGCTCGTCTCCGGCAGCCTGGTGCAGAGCTTCGCCTCCGGCTGAAAGCCGCGCTATACGGCCTGATGCCCTATGCCATCACCCTGCGCCTCGACGATGCCGACTGCGCCCCGGTCGACACACTGCTCCAGGCCCTTGCAGCTTCGGGGATCACCGATCCCGGGCGCGGCCATGCCCCGCGCATCACCCTGGTCGAATATCCCGACGACGCCGATGCCAAGGCGCTGGCCGCCACCGCGGCCGGGCTTTCGGTGCAGTGGAAGCGCCTGCCCGTGCGCTTCGCCCACCTGGGCATCTCCCCCGGCGCACCGGCGGCGCTGTGGCTCGCGCCCGTGACCAACTCCGCCCTGCTGGTGCGGCACGCGCAACTGCTGGCGCGCCATCCCGGGAGCGGCCCCTGGGCGAGTGGCGCATGGGTGCCGCATCTGATGCTGAGCGACGATCTGGCGGACGGGGACGTGCTGGCGACTGCCACGGCATCCGCCAGCGCCGCCTTCGCGCCGTTCACGGCAACGGTGTCCCACGTGGAGCTGATCCGCACCGCGCCGCTGGAGCTGCTCTTCTCCGGCCCGCTCGCCGAAGGCTGAGGCAGTACCTGCCTATTTCGGCAGGTGCATCCCGATATACGGCGGCAGCTGGAAGGCGGCGTGGTGCACCTCCGGCGTCCAGTAGCGCCCGGTGATGCCCGCCGCCGCGGCGCGGGCGCGGATCGTCTCCACCGGTACCTGATCCAGCCCCGCCTGCTTGGCAGCGAAGCCCAGCGTCATGAACCCGCCGACATAGGTCGGCACGGCGGCCACATAGGCGCCGACATGGCCGAAGAACTTGCGCCGGCGCAGGCTGGTGTCGCGCAGCTCATCCGCCTGCATGAACGGCACGCCGCACTGGTTCACGATCAGCCCACCGGCCGAAAGCACGCGGGCGGCGTTCATGTAGAACTCGTCGGTGAACAGCACCTCGCCCACGCCGATCGGGTCCGTGCTGTCCACGATGATGGCATCGAAGCTGGCATCGGGCGCGGTGCGCACATGGTCGATCCCGTCGCCCACGATCACCTCGGCGCGCGGATTGGTCCAGGCGTCGCCGGCGATGTTGGGCATGTGTTCCTTCGCCAGGCGGATCACCTCGCCGTCGATCTCCACCATCACCGCGCGCTCGACGTTGCTGTGCATCAGCACGCGGCGCAGCACGCCACCATCGCCGGCGCCAATGATCAGCACGCGCTTGGCATCGCCATGCGCCAGCAGCGGCACGTGCGTCAGCATCTCCTGGTAGACGAACTCATCCGCCTCGGTGATCTGCACCACGCCGTCCAGCAGCATCACGCGGCCATGCAGGTGGCTTTCGAACACCATGATGTCCTGGAAGGCGCTCTGCACCCGTGCCAGCTCCCGCTTCACCAGGAAGCGCTGGCCCCATTCGGCATAGAGCGTCTCGTTCACCCACGAATCGGTTGCCATCGCGGTTCTCCGTGAATTGCGGCGGTGGTCAGCAGAACGGCCCGGGGATAGCACCCCGGGCCGTTGCACAGGTTCAGCCGGGCAGCGTTAGCCGACGCGGCCGCGGCGCTGCTCGTCGAGGTCGATGCGCGACGGGCTGAAGGCGCCCTGGATCACCGGGATGGCCCGGTGCGGATCGCAATCGCCGCACACGAAGATGTCCAGCGCGGCGAAGTTCCGCTCCGGCCAAGTGTGGATCGAGATATGGCTCTCGGCCAGCACCACCACGCCCGACACGCCGCCATTGGGCGAGAAGTGGTGGAAGTGGCTGTGCAGGATCGTCGCCCCGGTGGCGATCGCGGCCTCGCGCAGCTTCTCGTCGATATGCGTGGGGTCATCCAGGCGGGTTGCGCCCCAGATGTCGATCAGCAGATGCGTGCCGGCAAACTTCATGCCGTCCCGCTCAACGAAGTAGTCTTTCTGCTGTTCCTCAGCCCCAGCTGAGGCATTCGTCGTCTGGTTCTCGCTCGGGAACTCCGAGACCATCCCCAGTGGCATGAGTGCGTTCATTCCGCGACCCTCTGTCAACCAGTAGACGGCCTGTTGGGCAGCGTGCCGCATGCACGCGCCCCCTGGGGCCAAGGCGGCGGAACATGAGGAAATCGGGGGGGGGATGCAAGGGGAAATCGCCCCCCACGAACCCCGCGCGTGCATGCCGGAGGTCCGGTGGGAACAGGGGTGCGCTCAGGGCGCGGTGGGGGCCGCCAACGCGCGCACGGAGTTGGCCGCGGCACGGGCCAATTTGGCCTCCTGCGCGGCGCGCGGCAGGTCGGCCACGCCTTGCACCGGGGCAGCCGCCAGCAGGGTGGCGAGGTCGCGCAGCTGCTCCTGCGCCAGGCGCGGCGCCAGCGTGTTGCGCAGCCATGACAGCGTGCGCTCATCCCCCGCCTGCCCCGCCGCGGCGGCGATGCGCAGCACCAGGCGCGACTGGTCCGCATCCAGCGGCCCCGTGGCGGGCAACTCATTGCGCGCCAGCGCAGACAGCGCGGCGCTGGCCGCCGGCCAATCCTTCGCTTCCTCCAGCAACCGTGCCCGCAGGCGCAACGCCGGCGGCGTGCCGAGTTCCGACAGCGCAGCCACGCCGGTGCGCAGATCCCCGGTGGCGGCGGCGGCGCGCCCGAACGTCAGCGTGCGGCGTTCCAGCACATCGGGCGGCAGCGGGCCTTCGGCGACGCTGTCCTGCAACGCGGCCAGCGCCTCGGCGGGCGCGCCGGATTCGAGGCGCAGCGCAGCCAGCGTGCCGCCCAGCGTGGCGCGCGCCACGCCCGGCGGCGCCTGGTCCACCAGCTTCTCCAGCACCGGGCGCGCGCGCTCCGGCAAATCGAGTGCCACCAGCTTCTCCGCCAACCGAGTCGCCAGCGCATGGCCGGCCGGGCCGGCGGGCAGCAGGTCGGCGTTCTCCTCGGCCAGCGCCACAAGGTCGAGCGGGGCGATGGCGTCCTGCGCCCCGGGGGCGAGGCTGCGGGCGAGCACATCGGCCAGCGCGCGGCCAGCCGCCTCGCCCTGTTCGGGGAAGAGCTGGCGCAGTTCGCGCAGCAGCGCCAGCGCGGTGCGCCACGCGCCGGACTGGGCGCGCAGCTCCGCCACGCGAAGGCGAATCGCAATCTCGGCCCGGTCACCGCGCCAGGCGAAGACCAGCTTCTCCAGCGCATCCGCGGCCTGCGCCGGCGTGATGGCGCCGGAGGCCAGGCGCAGTTCCACCGCCTCGCGCGCCGCCACGGCCCGCGTGCGGCGGTCGGTGCCCGCGGTCACGCGGTCGAAATGCTCCAGGGCCGCCGCCGCGTCGCCGGCACGCTGCGCCACCAGCCCGCGCGCGAGATCGAGCGCACCCATCTCGGGCAGCCGCTCCAGCACGGTGCGCGCCGCCACCGCCTCGCCGCCGCGGGCCATCGTCTCCAGCGCCATGGGCAGCAGCCGTTCGCGCAGCGGCGCGGGGTAGGACAGCAGCAGCGGCACGCCAGAGGCGAAGATCGCCGCTGCCCGCGCCGAATTCGGGTCCTGCTGCGCCAGCCGCACGGCGCGCCACACGGCAATCTCGTCGGTGCCGGTCAGCCGCTCGTCGTCGATCGCCGCGGCCTGTTCGGTACGGCCGGACAGCAGCGCGGCGATGGCCGACAACCCGGCGATATCGGGATCTTCCGCGGCGCGGGCATCCTCGGCCACCGTGGCGGCCAGCACGGCATGCATCTCCGGGCCCATGCCCAGCGCCAGCATGGCCTCGGCCACGTCGCGGCGCCGCGCGGCGCGGGCCTGCGGCTGGGCGGCGGCGGAGGTGAGGCGGGCGGATTGCAGCCGGCGGTGCAACGCCTCCAGCGGCTGGGCCGGCAGGTCGTAGCGCCGGCTGGCGCTGGCGGCCTCGGTCATCGCCTGGGTCTGGCTTTCGGCAGCCGAAAGAGTCAGCGCGCCATCCGCCGCAGCGGCAAGGCGGAAACCTTCGGGATGCGGGCGCAGGGCCAACGCATCGGTCAGCGGCAGAACGGCAACGCCCTGCCAGGTGGAGAGCAGCGCGAATTCCGGGGTGCGGCGGTCCACCGGCACCCATTGCCCCGCGCTGCGCTGCGTGCCGACCAGCATGGTGCCGCCGGTCAACGGATCGGGCACCGCCACCACCTGCCCCGGCGCATCGGCGGGCAGGCGCAGACGACCTTCCACGGTTTCGGCACGGATCGGCCGGCCACCGGAATGGCTGGGCACGGCGGTCACGGTCCAGCCGGTATCGGCCTTGGTCAGGCGCAGCGCGTGCCCATCGGGCATCGGCACGCGCAGCACGGTGGCGCCGGGCAGCAGGCTCACGGTCGCGCCCCCGAACACCGGGTCGCCGCGCAGCGGGGAAAGATCCACCGGCCGGCGCTCATCGAACACCACCAGTGCTGCATCGCCACGGCGCAGCGCGGCAGCGCCCGTGCTGCTGGAGAACGGCAGGGTCACAGCCGGCAGCGCGGCATCCACGGCGCCATGCGGGCCAGGGGCCTCACCCGGGGAGAGCGTGGCCGCCAGGCCCAGCGGCGCGGCGCGCACCGTCTCGATCGGCGCTTCGGCAAGGGGCGGCGCGGGCACATCCTCTCGCGCACGATGGCGCGCATCCGGAGACTGGCCGCGCGCAAGGTCCACCCGCGACGCCTCGGCCACGGCTGGTACGGCGGCAACAGGCGCGGGCGCCGCAGGGGTGGCAGGTGGGGCAGCGGCACGCGCTGTTGCCTGGGCAGGGGCGCGCGCGGAAGCCGCAGGCGGAGGAACGGGCGCCGCACGCGCCGGTGTGGATGCGGCCGCGGGCGGCGCTGCAGCCTTCTCGCCGGCCACGGGGTCTGCCACGTCCACCACCAGCCGCTCGCCCATGCGATAGCTGCGCGGGCGCGCGCCGGGGGCAAGCGTCAGCTCCACCGTGCCGTCGCGGGCCACGATCCCCACCACGTTGCGCGGCATGCGCCCGGGGGCGGCGAGGCCGACCGGGCCGGCATTGGATTCCAGCTTCACCGTCAGCGTGCGCCCATCGGTCGCCACGCTCTGGCGCACGCCGGGCACGAGATCCAGCACCACGCGGCCAAATCCCGCATGATCCCCGGTGCGCACGGCAACGGTCGGCGCAGATGCCGGCCCGGGCGCCTGGGCCCAGGCAGGTAAAGGCTGCGCCATCAGGGCGGCGATCAGCCAGGGCGTGGTGCGGCGCATTCTGTGCCTCCCCATCCGTGTTGGCGGCGTTCCGATTGTCGGTGCGCCGTGGGTCAGTCGAAGCTGGCGAGCAGCTTGTCGATGTCGCTCTGGTCCATCGCGCTGGCGGGCAGCTGCGGCCCGTTCAGCAGCGACTCCTCCGCCGGCAGCGGCTTCGGCGTCGGGCGGCCCTCGCGATTGTCGAAGGTGGCGATGATGTGGCCCACCTTGCTGTCGATCGCCTTCAGCGTGGCCACCACCTTGGTAATGCGCTGCCCGGTGATGTCCTGGAAGCTGCACGCCTCATAGATGCGCGTCGTCGCATCCTGCAGCACCGCCGCGGCATCGGCATCGAGCGTGCCGGCCACGCCATCCAGCGTCTCGCACACTTCCAGGATCGAATCGGTCGCCGCCGCGGTGTGGCTCACGATCGCATCCAGCTCGTCGGTCGCCGACGGGATATGGCTGGCGGTGATGTCGTCCACCTGCAGCGCCGCGATTTCCGCGCGCGCATTGGCGATGGTGCGGCCCAGCTCGGCCACCTCATTCAACAGCGAGGATTCCACGCGGGTAAGATCGCCGCGCATGCTGGCCAGCACAGACTGCACCACCTCGGCCACCATCTCCGGGTCGCAGGCGGGCCAGCGCGTGGAGATGCGCGCGAGGTCCGCGGAAAGCGCTTTGGCGGAGGATCCGTCCGCCAGGCGGGTCGGGGCGTCAGGCATGTCCCAGCACCTTTTCGATCTTCTCGCGCAGCGTCTCGGCGTTGAACGGCTTCACGATGTAGTTGGAAACGCCGGCCGCCTTGGCGGCCACCACGTTCTCCACCTTGCTTTCGGCGGTGATCATGATGAACGGCGTGGCCTTCAGCCGGGCATCCGCGCGCACCTCCTGCAACAGCTGCAGGCCGGTCATCGGCTGCATGTTCCAGTCGCTGATCACCAGGCCATAATTGGCGGCCCGCATCTTGGACAGCGCCTCGGCCCCGTCGGTGGCCTCGTCGACGTTGTTGAAATCGATCTGCTTCAGCAGGTTGCGGATGATCCTCAGCATCGTCTTATAGTCATCGACGATCAGCACGTTCATCGACTTGTCGATCGACATATCTGGCTCCTGGTGGCGGACGGAACGGCCGGAATGGGCCGCACGGTTGATAAGCTCGGGTGCCTCACCCGCCCGGTGCGCGCGGCGGGGCGGGATCGGCGGGGCGGTTGGACTGCGTCCGGCGCTGGGCCAGGTCGGCGGTGATCTGCCGCGCCCGCTCCGGCTGCATCGCTGCCAGCACCGGGGCGGCCTTGGCTTCCTTCATGCGGTCCAGCACAGCCAGCAGCACGGGGCGGTCGAGGTCGTTGAAGATGGCGGCGGCATCGCGAGGCTTCATGGTCTCGTAGAGCTTGACGAGACCTTTCCAGTTCTCCTCGTCGCGCTCGCGCCGCGCGGTTTCCAGTGCTTCCAGGCGCTTCTGCAGGTCTGACAACTCGCCCGCGCGGTCGGCCAGGCGCTTCTCGGTGGCGGCCAGGATGCCCTCGCGGGAGGCCAGCGCGGCCTCGCGCGACTCGAGCTCGGTGCGGCGCTTGCGCAGGTCCAGCAGCAGGGCGCGCTCAGCCGCACTCACCGGCGGTTCGCCGGGGACGGCGGGCGCGGGAGGCGCGATCACCTCGGGCGGCGGCTCGTTCGTCGGCACGGGTGCGGGCGCGGTGGCGGCCCCGGGTGGCGGGCGCGGCGAAGGGGGCTTGGTGGCGGGCGTGCTGGCCGCCGGAGGGGCGGCGCCGGCCATTGCCTGGCGCACCAGCCCGGCCGACTTCACGCCGGCCAGCGCCACCAGGGCCACGATCACCGCGGGCAGCAGCCGCGGCACAAAGGGAAGCCGGCGCATTACAGATGTCCTATCGCGCGATGCGCAGCGCGCGCATCAGGTCGCGCTCCGCCTGGCTGCGCAGCCGCGGGGCGCCGGAGGGATCGAGTGGTGGCACTTCCGGCAGCGGCATTTCGCGTGGCGCCGGCTCGGGCTCCGGTTCCGGCATGGCCGACATGGGCGCCGATGCCGGTGCTGCCGGCCGCGCGGAAGCAAGGTCCAGGCTGCGCCCGGCGCGGACCAGATGATCCAGCCGGTCTGCCACCGTCGTGCCGCGCTCGTTCAGGAACACCAGATCGTCCTTCAACCGGTTCGCTGCCTCCACCTGCCGGGCGATCTGCCGCCCGGCGCCATCCGCCGCCTGCTTCAGCCGCTCGATGCCCTGCTCCGCCGCGCGGGTGGAATCGTTGAAGCCGGCGACCAGCTCCTCCAGCGCCGCACGGTCGCGCTTCAGCACGCCGAGTGCGCGTTCGAGGCGCACTGCGTGGAACATCGTGGCCAGCAGCAGGCCGATCAGGGCGATTTCGAGAAGCCATTCCATGCCTGCCATCCCGTTCCCATTTTGGGCGCGATTGGGTGAAGGATTCCTTGAGACGGCGCCGTGCCGTGCTCATCGTTCGGCCAGCGGTGTGCGCGGCACCTCGCGCTCGATACGCACCGCCAACTTGCTCTTGCGCCGGCCCACCTGGCCCTCGAACAGCGTGACCGTGCCACAGCGCAGCTGCACCGTGCCGCCGGGGGAAGTGTTCAGAACGATCCGGCTGCCGGGCTTGAGGTCCATCACGTCCGACAGGCGCATCACCTGCTCATCGAGCACCACTTCCAGGTCGATGTCGGTGTTCCACAGCTCCTCGGCCAAGTGCGTCTCCCAGATGGAGTCGCGGCCGAACTTCTCGCCCATGAACTGCTGCAGCAGCAGCTCGCGCACCGGCTCCAGCGTGGCATAGGGCAGCAGCAGTTCCACCCGCCCACCGCGATCCTCCATGTCCACCCGCAGGCGCGCGAGCACGGCGGCGTTGGACAGGCGGGAGATGGTGGCGAAGCGCGGGTTCACCTCCAGCCGCTCGAACCGGAAGGTCACGGGGCAGAGCGGGTCGAAGCTCTGCGACAGGTCGGCGAGCACCACCTGGATCAGCCGCTCCACCAGTGTGCGTTCGATGGTGGTGTAGGGCCGGCCCTCGATGCGCATCGCCGCCGTGCCGCGGCGGCCACCCAGCAGCACGTCCACGATCGAGTAGATCATGGCGCTGTCCACGACCATCAGGCCGTAATTGTCCCATTCCTCCGCCTTGAACACGGCCAGCATGGCGGGCAGCGGGATGGAGTTCAGGTAGTCGCCGAAGCGCAGCGACAGGATGTTGTCGATGCCCACTTCCACGTTGTCGCTGGTGAAGTTGCGCAAGGACGTGGACATGATGCGCACCAGGCGATCGAACACGATCTCCAGCATCGGCAGGCGCTCGTACGAGACGAGGCCGGAGCTGATGATCCGCTGCATGCCGGTGCGGTTTTCGCCATCGGCGGGGCCGGCATCGAAGCCCAGCAGGCTGTCGATCTCGGCCTGGTTCAGCACGCGCTGCGGCGGCACCGCCGGGGCATCGCCGCCCGCATCACCACTGGCGGGCGCGTTCTCGTCCTCCAGATCGGCTCCCCAGGCGGCGGCGAGTTCCTCCTCGGATTGGGTGCCGCTCATTGCACGATGATCTCCGGGAACAGCACGTCCACGATGCGGGCCGGTGCCACGGCGATGTTGGCGCGGGCCAACAGTTCCTCGCGCAGGCGGTAGGTGCCGGCACTGCCGCGCAGTTCCTCGGGCCGCATCTCGCGCAGGTAGGTCTGGAACAGGTCCATCAGGCGCGGCATGGCCGCCTTGATCGCCACCTCATCCTCCGCCTTCGCCAGCTCCAGCTTGGGGCGCAGCTTGATGAAGCTGTTGCGGCGCGGGCCGGCGTTGAGGTTGGCGATGATCTCCGGCAGGTCCATGAACACGGGAGCCGGCTTGGCGTCCGGCTTGGGAACGGCCTTGCCGTCGGCGTTGTGGTCCCCCTTGGCGTCGCCCTGGCCGTGCCCGGCCTCCTCCGACGCCTGCGGGTCTGCCTTCTTGCCCATGCCGAGCAGCGGCGGCAGGATGCCGCCGAACCACAGGCCCGCACCAGCGCCTGCCAGCAGCAGCACAAGCGCCACCAGCACGATCAGCTTCTTCTTTCCGCCCTTCTTGGCGGGTTGGGACTCGGCGTCGTCGCCGGCCGCCGCTTCTGCCGCTGCCGCCATGATTCCCTCGCGTGCGATTGATGCCGCGTATGCGGCCACATTGGCCGCAGCGGCACATTGGCGAGGGACGGTTAACGAAGCCTTTTCCTCTGGCCGATCGTGCCCGGCGGAAACTGCCGGGTGCCGGGTTCGCCCGGGCAGGTCCTGCCGGTCCAGCGGCCGAAAAGGGGCTGCGACTCGGGTTTTGGCCCCCCGGCGGGGCTGGCACGGCGGTTGCGTAGGGCATGCCAGCTTATTCGCCCTGCCGAGGATCCCGATGCAGAACACCACCTCCGTGGCATTGTCGCGCCTGACCGCACAGCAGCGGGCGCTGGACGTGACCGCCAGCAACATCGCCAACGCCAACACGATGGGCTACCGCGCCGAGCGGCTGGTGTTCAGCGACTTCCTGGTGAAGAACCGGGGCCGTGACGTACCGCCGGGCGCGGAGACGATCACCTTCACCCAGGATCGTGCCAGCTGGCGCGACCAGCAGACCGGACCGATCACCCATACCTCCAACACCTTCGACATCGCGCTGGTGGGCGACGGCTACTTCCAGGTGGAAACGCCGCGCGGCACGCGGCTGACGCGGGCGGGGCATTTCGAGTTGTCCGCCACCGGCAACGTGGTGAACAGCGACGGCCATGCGCTGCTGGATGCCGGCGGGCAGAAGCTGCAGCTTTCCACCACCGACACCCACATCACCATCAGCGGCGATGGCGCGATCAGCAGCGAGAACGGGCGCATCGGGCGCATCGGCGTGGTGAAGCCCACCGATCCCTATCGCATGAAGCCGGAAGGCGGGCGGCTGTTCTCGGCGGAGGGCCAGACCGAGCCGGTGGAGAAGCCCAAGATGATCCAGGGCGCCATCGAGCAGAGCAACGTCGCCCCCGTGGTGGAGCTGACGCGCATGATGCGCGAACTGCGGGAGTTCGAATTCACCAGCAAGATGGTGCAGGCCGAAGGCGAACGGCAGCAGACCGCCATCGACAAGCTGACCCAGAAGCGGAGCTGAACCCATGCGGTCCCTTGATATCGCCGGCACAGGCATGCAGGCGCAGGCGACGAATGTTGAAGTGATCTCCAACAACATCGCCAACATGACCACCACCGGCTTCAAGCGTCGGCGGGCCGAGTTCCAGGACCTGATCTACCAGAACCTGCGGCGCGTGGGCTCCAACAGCTCCGACGCAGGCTCCGTGGTACCGGCCGGCGCGCAGGTGGGCCTGGGCGTGAAGACGGCGGCGATCTACCGCATCAACGAGCAGGGCAACCTGCAGCAGACCTCCAACGCCTTCGACATGGCGATCCGCGGCAACGGCTTCTTCCAGGTGACCCTGCCTTCCGGCGAGACGGCCTATACCCGCGACGGCACCTTCGCGCTGTCGGCCGAGGGGCAGATCGTGACGGCGGATGGCTACGTGGTTCAGCCGGGCGTGACCGTACCGGCCGATGCCACCAACGTGACGATCAATGCCTCCGGCCAGGTGCAGGTGACGCTGGACGGGCAGCAGGCGCCGGCGCTGGTGGGGCAGATCCAGCTGGCGGTGTTCCCGAATGCCGGCGGGCTCGACGCGCAGGGCGACAACCTGTTCCTGGCCACCACCGCGAGCGGTGCGGCGGTGACCGGCACGCCGGCCTCGCCGGGCTTCGGTTCCGTGCTGCAGGGGTTCGTCGAGACCTCCAACGTGAATGTCGTGAGCGAGATCACCAACCTCATCACCGCCCAGCGGGCGTACGAGATGAACAGCAAGGTGATCACCACCTCCGACCAGATGCTTTCCACGCTGACCAACCTGCGCTGAGGCATGCCATGAAGCTCTTGACCCCCTTTCTTGCGGCCATGATCACGGCAACCCCGGCCTGGGGTGCGACGGTGCGGCCGATCACGACGCTGTCGGCGCCGGTGGTGAAGCTGGCGGATCTGTTCGACGGGCTGCCCGCGGGCGGCGAGCTGGTGCTTGGGCCGGGGCCCGCGCCGGGCGGGCGGATCGTGGTCGAATCGGCGCAGCTCGCGGCAATCGCCCGGCAGTTCGGCGTGAGCTGGCGGCCGAATGGCGGCGAGCGCTCGGTGCTGGAGCGGCCGGGGCGGCTGCTGCCGCGGGAGGATGTGCTGGCGGCGCTGCGTGGCGCGCTGGCCGGGGTGGGTGCGCCGCCGGATGGCGAGCTGGACCTGCCGGGTTATGCCGCACCGCTGGTGCCGGCGGAAGCGCAGGTGCGGGCCGAGGTGGAGCAGATGGAATATGACGGCGCCTCTGGGCGGTTCAACGCCACGGTTTCCGTGAGTGGCGACGGCATGCTGACGGTGCGCCAGCGCCTGGTGGGCACGCTGCACGAGATGGCCGAGGTGCCGGTGCCGGTGCGGCGGCTGACGCCGGGGATGGTGGTGCTGCCGTCGGATCTGCAGTTCCAACGGGTACGGGTGGCGGCGTTGCGCGGCGAGGTGGCGCGGATGCCGGAGCAGGCGGTGGGTATGGCGGTGCGCCGCGTGATGCTGCCCGGCCAGGCGCTGACGTTGGCCGATCTGTCGCGGCCGCTGGCGGTTCAGAAGGGTGCGCGGGTGATGATGCAGCTGGTCTCCGGCGGCTTGTCGCTGACCGCGCAGGGCCAGGCGCTTGAGGCGGGCACGGTGGGTGAGCGGATCCAGGTGCTCAACCCCAATTCGCGCGCCGTGGTGGAGGCGGAGGTGGTGGGGCCTGACCGGGTGCGGGTGGCCTCCGGATCGACGCCCGTTGTTCTTACCGGCCCGCAGCGGGTCAGCCAGGTGATCTCACGATGAAACGCTCCCTTCTTCTCGCCACGCTGCTCGCGCCGGTTCTGCTGGGCGGGTGTGGCAATCTGCAGCGGCTTTCGGAAGTCGGCCGGCCGCCATCGATGACGCAGCCGACAGATCCGACGCAGGAGGCCAGCTACCGGCCCATGACGATGCCGATGCCGGCGCCGCAGACGGCGGTGCCGATGGCGAACTCGCTGTGGCGCGCCGGCAGCCGGGCCTTCTTCAAGGACCAGCGGGCGGCGCAGGTGGGCGATATCCTGACGGTGCTGGTGAACATCGCCGATGCGGCGAGCCTGAAGAACAACACGGGGGCGAACCGCAAGAGCAACGAGAGCCTGGGCTTGCCGAACCTGCTGGGGCTGGAGACCACCGCGATCCCGCGGCTGCTGACCGGGGCGACGATGGACAGCCTGGTGGGGCTTTCGAGCGCCAACGGCAATGCCGGCACGGCGGAGATGAAGCGCGACGAGACGGTGACGCTGAAGCTGGCCGGGGTGGTGACGCAGGTGTTGCCGAACGGCAACCTGGTGGTGGCGGCGCGGCAGGAGGTGCGGGTGAACTCCGAGCTGCGCGAGCTTTCGGTGGCGGGCGTGATCCGGCCGCAGGATATTGGCAGCGACAACACGGTGCGGCACGACCGGATGGCCGAGGCGCGGATTGCGTATGGCGGGCGTGGCCAGCTGACCGATGTGCAGGCGCCGCGCTGGGGCCAGCAGGTTCTGGATATCGTGCTGCCGTTCTGAGGCTCTATCAAAGTTACGTTATCGAAACAATTAGGACGAGAGTCGGCTCGGCGGGCCAGACGCGATATTTTTGCGGCTGGCCCGTTGGCACGTACGCGCGGCTGTGCGGAGAGATCGACGGCTGCCCTTCCCGCGCGATGGCGCACGGCGGCGGCGCGGCAGGAAAGGCATCGGGACGAAACGCGGCCGGGCGCGCGGTGGGGCGACGGCGCCGACGGCGGGCGGAGTACGCCTGCCGGGTGGCGTGGCGGCGGGAGGTGCGACGGGACTGCACGGGGGACGGGGCGAGGCGGGCGGCGAGCCAGGCGGTGTAGAGCGCCTCCCACTCCTCGGCCGTGACCGCCATCCGGGCGCGCAGGCGCGCGACCGCCGCTTGCGGCAGCCCCAGATGGAGGGCGATCGCGATCAGCAGGCCGAAGATGACTTCGGCGAGCGCGCGGCCCAGGTTGATGGTGTCGTTGCTGTGCATGGTTAGAATATGCACTAACACGACAACCGATGCAAGAGCGCGTAGGAAAAAAATTTCGGGCCCCATGAGAGGCCCGAATTTTTGTCAGATCAGATGCTTGGTGGCGCAGCCCCCTGCCCTCTTCCCAGGTGGGAGGAGGGCTTTCGGTGGCTCGCGTTAGCCGGCGGCGTTTTCCTTGTCGAGGATCGGCTTGAAGGCCTCGGTGGCCTTGGCCAGCTCGGTCTTCACGTCGGCACCGCCCAGGGTGTTGGTGAGGGCCACGCCGTAGACGTCGCGGAATTCCGTGACGCTGACGATTTCCGGCAGGCCCGGGCGGCCGATGCGCTGGCATTCCGCCGAGGTTTCGAACCACTCCTTCGGGAAGGGCGAGCCCTGCTGGATGGAGGCGTCCTTCCAGACCGAGGCACGCGGCGGGGTGCCGGCGCCGAGGCGGACCTGCTCGCGGCCCATTTCCTTGCCGGCGGCCCACTGGATGTAGAGCCATGCGGCGAGCTTGTTCTTCGACGCGGCCGGGATGGACAGGCCGGAGCAGAAGGTGGCGGAGTGTTGCGCCTTCGGTCCGGCGGGCACCGGGGAGAAGCGCACATCCTTGGCGATGCGGCTCTTCTTCGGGTCGATCAGCGGAGCGGAGAAGCCGATGCCGTCGATCCACATGGCGATCTTGCCCTGGCTGAAGCTGGTCTGGCTTTCCATCCAGTTGAAGCCGACCGTGCCCGGTGGGGCGGTTTCGACGAGCAGCTTCTTGTACATCTCCCCGGCCCAAACCGCGGCATCCGTGGTCATCAGCAGCGACTTGCCGTCGGCCGAGACGGTGTCCTGGTCCATGCCCATCAGGAAGGAGGTGTAGAGCGGCAGGTTGGCGTTCTTGAGCCCGCGGCCGACCATGCCGTAGATGCCCTTGGACTTGTCGGTCAGCTTGCGCGATGCCTCCAGCATCTCGTCCATGGTCTTGGGGAAGGTGACGCCCTTCTCGGCGAACAGGGCCTGATTCCAGAACATCAGCCAGACATCGTAGTTGCTGGCGAGGGTGTGCAGCGTGCCATCGGCCGCGGTGCCCCAACGCAGGGCGGGGGCGGCGAAATCGGCAAAGTCGAAATCCGGCGACGTGACATCCGGGTTGCGGACCCAGCTGCGCAGGTCTTCCATCCACCTGCCGCGCTCCACCAGGCGCTTCTGCACGTGCAGGGCGACGGCGACCACATCGAAGGTGGGGCGGCCGGTGGACATCTCCAGCGCCACCTTGGGGCGCTGCTGCTGCTCGGGGATCTGCTCCGAGCCGACGCGGATGCCGGTGAGCTCCTCGAACTTCTTGTGGTTGCGCTCCAGGACGTCGGCGTTGGGGCCCTTCTGGAAGTTGACCTCGATCTTGGCGCCCTTCGCCATCTTCCAGTCGAACTTGGACTGGGCGTTGGCGGTTTCGACAATGTTGAAGATCGGCAGGGCGGCGGAGGCAGCGAGAAGGCTGCGGCGGCGGATCATGAGGGTGTCCTCCCTTGGGGTAGTGAAGGAAGCAAGCAAAAAAGACTTTATCCGTTTGGGCCTTGTTCCCATGGACAAACGTTTTTTGGTTCTTTTTTTCAAAAAAGAACTGCTTGCTTCCTTCCCTTGGCGGCTTTGCTAGCTGGCGAGTTCCTTGGCCAGGATCGGCTTGAAGGTTTCGGTGGCCTTGGCGAGTTCCGTCTTGGGGTCTGCGCCGCTGACCATGTTGGTGAGCGCGACCCCGAAGACATCGCGGAACTCAGTGACGCCCACGATCACGGGCAGGCCGGAGCGGGCGATCTTGAGCGAGGTCTGCACCGTGTCGAACCACTCCTTGGGGAAGACGGAGCCGTTCAGCACCTTGGGGTCGCTGTAGGCGCTGGCGCGCGGGGGCGTGCCGGAGCCGGTGCGCAGGTATTCGGCGCACATCGCCTTGCTGGTGGCCCACTGGACATAGAGCCAGGCGCCGCCGCGGTTCTTGGCGCCGCGGGCCACGCCGACGCCTTCGATGAAGGTGGCGGAGTGCTGCGCCTTGGGGCCGCGCGGGATGGGCATGAAGCCGACGGTGTCGGCCACGCGGGACTTGGTTTTGTCGATCAGCGGGGCGGAGAAGCCGACGCCGTCCAGCCACATGGCGGCGCGGCCCTGGGCGAAGGTGGTCTGGCTCTCCATCCAGTTGAATCCGACGACGCCCTGCGGCCCGGCTTCGCGCAGCAGCTTGCCGTAGAACGCCCCGGACTCGATGGCGGCGGGGGTATCCATCAGCAGGGTCTTGCCGTCGGCGGAGATCGTCTCCTGGTCGTGGCCGAGCAGGATGGTGGTGTAAAGTGGCAGGTTGGCGTTCTTGAGGCCGCGGCCGACGAAGCCGGCGATGCCCTTCGACTTGTCGGTGAGCTTCAGCGCCGCGGCCATCATCTCATCCATGGTGGCGGGCGGCTTGATGCCTTTCTCGGCGAACAGGGCCTTGTTGTAGAACAGGATGAAGAGGTCCTGGTTGACCGGGATGGCCATGAGGCGGCCATCGGCGGCGGTGTTGGCGGCCATGCCGGGGGCGGAGAAGTCGGCGATGTCGAAATCGGGCGAGGTCATCTTGGGGTCGGTGACCAGGGGGCGGAGGTCTTCCAGCCAGTTGCCCTTTTCGACCAGCTTCTTCTGGACGTGCATGGAGACGTTGACGACATCGAAGCTGGGGCGGCCGGAGGCCAGTTCGAGCGCAATCTTGGGGCGCTGCTGCTGTTCCGGCACCTGTTCGAAGCCGACGCGGATGCCGGTGAGTTCCTCGAACTCCTTCTGGTGGGCCTGCAGCACATCGGGGCGCGGCGATTTGCCGAAGTTGACCTCGATGCGGGTGCCCTTGAACTGCTTCCAGTCGAAGGCGGACTGGGCACCGACCTTCTCGACGATGGCGGGCGCGGCGAGGGCGCCGGCAGTGGCGGCGAGCAGATGGCGGCGGCGGATCATGGTACGTCTCCCGTATGGCGCACCCTTGGGCGGGTGCCATTACGGGCGTTCTAGAGCAGTTTCGGCGCCGTGCGGAAGGGGAAACGGTAGGGGAGAGGCCCTCAGCCGTCGCGGTGGACCCGCGATGGGCCTTTAGTCGTCGCGGTGGACCCGCAATAGACCTTCAGTCGTCGCGGTGGACCCGCTCCATGCGCTCGTGGCGTTCCTGGGCTTCGATGGACATCGTGGCGATGGGGCGGGCGTTGAGGCGGCGCAGGCCGATGGGCTCGCCGGTTTCATCGCAGTAGCCGTAGGTGCCGTTCTCGATGCGCTGGAGGGCCTGGTCGATCTTGTTGATGAGCTTGCGGGCGCGGTCGCGGGTGCGGAGCTCCAGCGCCCGGTCGGTTTCGACGGAGGCGCGGTCGGTGATGTCGGCTTCGGTGATCCCGCCTTCGGAAAGGCTCGCCAGGGTGCCATCTGCTTCGCGCAGCAGGTCGGCCCTCCAGCGGAGGAGCTTCTGGCGGAAGAACTCCACCTGAAGCGGATTCATGAAATCCTCGGTATCGGACGGCACGTAATCAGGCGGGAGCGTGACCATCATCGTGGGGCGTTCCTGCGGCGTTGCGGCCGGCAGGGGTCGCAGCGATGGGGCCCCGAGGATCAGGGAACCATCCAGGGCCCCCCCGGGCCTTCCAGACGGGGCGGCTTATAACGGGGCGATGTTGCGGCGCCAAGGGGTTGTCGACATCTCGCCATGACGATTCCGGGTCAGGCGCCGCGGAGGGGGGGTGGGTGGGCGGTTTCGAGGCGCGCCGCCTCGATGCGGGCGCGCAGGACGAGGGCGGAGATGGCGGCGCGCAGGGCGGGATCGGAGGCCTGGGGAACATCCTGGGCGAGGCGGGCCAGCGCTTCGGCGTCGATGGGGCCGGCGCCGAGCAGGGCGCGCTGGAGGGCGGCCAGGGCGGCCAGGATGTCCTGCCCACGGCGGCGGGCCTCGCGGTCGGCCAGGTGCGGGTCGGGCATCTCCTGCAGGGCGAGCATGGAGGGGGTGCTGACGGCCGCGGGGCCGGAGACGCCGGTGGTGGGGGCGGATTCGGATTTGGGCATGCGGAAGCCGCCGGTGTCCCGCACCTGGCGGGTGCCGCCGGAGACGGGCGGCGGGGCGCCGACGCCGCGGATCATGGCGGGTGGGGGCCGGCGGCCGCCGGCTGTGGCGGGGACGCCAAGGAATCGTTCATCGGCATGGCGCATTTCCTTCTCAACGGCCCCCCGCGGCCGGCAGTGCGTGCCTCCCGGCAGGGATTGCCGGGTGGCGGGCGCCCTGCCCTCCCCGAGGCTTTCCGCTGAGGCCCTTGGAAATCAAGAGGTTGCGGATGGCACGGGGATTGCGAGGCGGGAGTGAGGGAAAGACTGCGATGCAAAGATTGCTGAACCGTTCCCGTGATCCTGGAGCGCCTGCCGTGATCCGACTGTTTTTCATGCTGTTCGTGCTGCTCGGCGCCTTCCCAGCGGTGGGGCAGGTGCGGATCAAGGATATCGCGGACATGGAGGGGATCCGCGGCAACCAGCTGGTGGGGTACGGGCTGGTGGTGGGGCTGAACGGGACCGGGGACAAGCTGGATTCCGCGGTGTTCACCCGGCAGTCGCTGATCGGCATGCTGGAGCGTCTGGGCGTGAATACGCGCGACCAGGAGGCGAAGCTCAAGACCAAGAATGTCGCGGCCGTGATGGTGACGGCGGAGCTGCCGCCGTTCGGGCGGACGGGGAGCCGGATCGACATCTCCGTCTCCGCGCTGGGCGATGCGACGAACCTCACGGGCGGAACGCTGCTGGTGACGCCGCTGCTGGCCGCCGATGGCGAGGTGTATGCGGTGGCGCAGGGCGCGCTGGCGACCGGGGCGATCGCGGCGGGCGGGGCTGCGGCTTCGGTGACGCGCGGGGTGCCAACCGCCGGACGGATACCGAACGGGGCGACGGTGGAGCGCGAGGTGGCGTTCCAGCTGGCGAGCCGGCAGGCGCCGCGGCTGGGGCTGCGCAACCCGGACCTGACGACGGCGCGGCGGATGGCGGACGCGATCAACCGCGCGCTGGGCGGCGGCACGGCGACGGCGACCGATCCGCGCACGGTGGCGCTGAACCTGGCCGGGCGGGACGTGATCGATGCGCTGGCGCGGATCGAGGTGCTGCGCGTGGAGCCGGATAGCCCCGCGGTGGTGGTAATCGACGAGGCCTCTGGCACCATCGTGATGGGGGCGAATGTGCGGATCAGCACCGTGGCGATCGCGCAGGGGAACCTGACGATCCGGGTGACGGAGAGTGCCGATGTGTCCCAGCCCGGGCCGCTTTCGCAGGGGCAGACGGTGGTGACGCCGCGCTCGCAGGTGCAGGTGGATGACCAGGGCGATAGGCGCCTGGGCATCCTGCCGCAGAATGTGACGTTGCGCGACCTTGTGGCGGGGTTGAACGCGCTGGGCGTGGGGCCGCGGGACATGATCACGATCCTGCAATCGATCAAGGCGGCGGGTGCGCTGCAGGCGGAGTTGGTGGTGCGATGAGCTCGAGTGCAGTGGCGGCGATGGGATCAGTCTTGGGTGCGAAGCCCGGTCCGGCGGAACTGGCCGATCCCGCGAAGGCCAAGGTGTGGAAGACGGCCCGGGATTTCGAGGCGATGGTGCTCGGGCAGTTGGTGGGGCCGATGTTCGCGACGGTGGAGTCATCGAAGGGATTGTTCGGTGGCGGGGCGGCGGAGGAGCAGTGGCGGCCGATGATGTCCCAGGAGATCGGCAAGCACGTGGCCAAGGGCGGCGGGCTGGGGCTGGCGGTACCCGTGTACCACCAGATGCTGCGGGCGCAGGAAGCGGCCGATGCGGCGAAGAAGGCGGCTTTGCAGGAGGCGAAGGAATGACCGTGAACGCGATGATGGCGGCCGAGGGGCTGGCGGAGCTGCTGGCGCGCGAGAACGCGGCGTTGGCGGCGATGGACCTGCCGACGGCGACCGCGCTGGTGGAGGTCAAGCGGGCGGCGACGGATGCCTTCGTAGCGGCGCATGCCCGTGCAGCGTCCATGGGGGCTGCCAGTTCCGGTGCGGTGGCGGTGCCGGATGTGGTGCGTCGGCTCGGTGAGCTGGCGGCCGAGAACCGGCTGCTGCTGGAGCGGGCGATGGCGGTGCAGCAGCGCGTGCTGGCGATCATCGCCGAGGCGGCGCCGCGGGCGAGCATGGTGGCTCCCCGCTATGGCGCCGCGGGCGGGCTGGTGGGGGCGCGCACGGCGCTGCCGGTGGCGATAGCCGCCTCTGCCTGACGAAGGGTGGCGATCACCGCTTCTGCGTGATTGGCGGCGCTGCCGCCCGCGTGAGACTGCGGGCGGCGATGCCGCCCCCTGACATTCCTTCGGATGATATCGACGAGGCGGCCTGGCGGCGCGTGCTGGCGCGAGCGCCGGGAGCCGAGGGCTATCCGCGGCTCTATGCGCCGTTCCTTGGGCCGGCGGCGATGCCGGACGGGT
>CAMDAM010000019.1 GCA_945888575.1 Asaia bogorensis
GGGGCGCGAGCGTGGGGGGGGGGGGGGCGGCGTGCAAGTTGGGTGTAGGTGGAACGGGTTGTTGGTGGAACGAATGGGGCGTGGGTTGGCGGGGTGGGTCAGGCGCCTTTTCCGAATCTTCGGCGGTTGTAGCGGGCGAAGGCGAGGACGTTGCGGGGGATGGGGCGGTCCGTCGGGAGGACGCCCTGCGGGGCGGGGGGCCTGGGGCGCGGCTTGCGGATGCGGGGCGGGCGCGGGGGGCCGGGGAACTGGAGGTGGGTGGGGAGATCGAGGGCCAGGAGGCGGGTGGGGCCGCGGAGGATGCGGGCGAAGGTGGCGCGGGCCTGGGCGGGGGCGCGGGACAGGATGGCTTGGGTGCCGGGGTCGTTGAGGAGGTGGGTGAGCTGGCTGGCGTGGGCGCGGACGTGGTGATCCGTCACGTGGCCGAGCCAGCCGGGGCGGCGGGGGAGGTAGGGCGTGGGGGCGCGCTTGCGGGACGGGCGGGGTGTGTGCGGGCGCGGGGGCTGCCAGGTGCCTTCGGCGAGGCGGTGCAGGAGGGCGGCGAGGCGGGCATGGGCGCGGGCGAGGCGGGTGCGGGCCAGGAGGAGGCGGGCCATCAGCAGAGGTGCGGGGGTGAGGATGGCGAGATGGGGGGTGGTGGGGAGGAGGTTGGCGAAGGTGGCGATGGCGAGGAAGAGGGGGCGGAAGACGGATTCCAGGCGCGCGATCAGATCCAGCCCCGGGTGGGGCGGGTGGTCGTGTGCAACCGGTACGGGGTTGTGCCATGCCCATGTCATGGATGGGAATATACGCCCAGCGGCGGAGTGATGCAAGGGGTAGTTAGAAATAATTTCTTCGGCTGGTGTGCGGTGGAGATGGAGGGTGAGGGGCGGCTGGCAAGGCTTTGGCAAGGTTGGGGGTGGAGGGTGGTGGAGCTGCGATTCCGATTCGGTGGTTCGCCCTGTTGAGCGGTGACGGCAGCGCGGAACGGTGGTTCCGGACGGCGACTTGACGGCAGGCGAGCGGGCCATTGGGGCCCGGGGTGCCTGGAGACGCGCAAGGCTGGGCCGATATGCAGGAGGACGCCATGAAAAAGATCCGAGCCGCCGGGTTGCAGGTGACGGTGCCGCGGCGGGGGCATCGTCGGCCGGGGTTGAAGCGGATTTTGCGGGCGCTGGTGGCGAGCGGGGCGCGGCAGGAGGCGGTGGAGGGGCGGGAGGCGACCGGGGGGGGGGAGAATGTGGTGTTTCGGCGGGTTTGGGAGCGGGGGTAGGGGCGTTGGCCGCGGCGGATGATCTCGATTTCAGCGCGGCGGGGGAGGGCGGCTTCGAAGCCTTCGGGGAGCATCGCTGAGTTCGAGATGCATGAGGTTGGGCAGGGCGGCGAGGGGGGTGAGGTCGGTGACCTGGGTGCCGGCGAGGTTGAGGGATTGCAGGTTGGCGAGGGCGGCGAGGGGGGAGGTCGGTGACCCGGGTGCCCGTGAGGTTGAGGGATTGAAGGTTGGCGAGGGTCGTGAGCGGCGATGGCGGCACGCAAGCCCGTCATGATGATCATGAGGAGGGTTGCTATGGAGTGCATGGCAGTTATTATAAATCACTAACTGATCTATGGCGAGAAGTTTATCTGTACCGGGTGATATTTATCTCGGCGCGGCGCGGGATTGCGTCTTCGATGCCAGGGCGGAGGCCGGTGATGTTGAGCGACCGAAGTTTGGGGAGCTTTGCGATAGCGGTGAGGTCCGTGACTCTGGTGCCGCTGATGTTGAGGTCCTCGAGGTTTGTAAGTCCTGCAATGGGGGCGAGGTCGTGGACCATGGTGGCTTGGAGGCCGAGGAATTTTAGGTTTGCTAGCCTCTCGATGGGAGCGAGATCATCGACCCGGGTGCGCCAGAGTTTCAGGGATTCTAGGTTTGCAAGTCCTGCGATGGGGCGGAGGTCGTGAACCAAGGTGCCATCCAGGTCGAGATTTCGGAGATTTGTAAGTCCTGCGACGGGCGCAAGGTCGTTGATGCGCGACCCAACGCCTGCGAAGCTTCCGATCTGGGCGACGAAGCGTCGGAGCAGAGGAATAGCCAAGTCTGGCGATCGCAAGGTCAGTGCCGGCGTTACTGTGATGTGTAGGAGACTCGTGCCATTGTACAGTGGGCTGATGGCGAAGCCCAGTTCGGCGAGGCGGCTACGGGCGCGCTCGTCAGCGGTGTGTTCCAAAACGATTGCGGCGGCCGCCGCGGACATGCTGACCGCCACCAAGGTCGGGGCGGCGTTCGCGGCGGCGCGCTGGAGAAAGCGTCGGCGGGACATGCCGAGGTGCTGGGAGAGCACCTTGGCGACGAAATCATGGGAGAGTTCCCAGATCCGCATTGCGCCTTCGAGCGGGCGGGCGAGGCCGGCTTGCGCCAGGGCGTTCAGAACGGTGCGGACGTGGCCGCGGGCGAGGCCCGAGGCCTGGCACAGATCGGCCTCGGAACGGGGCCGCTTGGTGGCCTGGGCGGTGAGAAGGTGCGGCAACAGGTCGGGGGCCTGGTCGCGCAGTTCCGGCGCAGAAAGGATGCGGCCGAGGTAGGCGGCGACAAGTACTTCGGCCTCCAGGCTGGGGGCATGGGTGCGTTCGCTGGAGAGAACGTGGCCGATGAAGTTCAGGGTGACGGGGCGGACGAGGCCGGCGAGGTCATCGAGGCGGGCAGCGGAGGCAAGCAGACTGTCGATGGCGGACCGCGACAGGCCGAGCTTGGATTCGGCAAGGAAGATGGCGGCGTCTCGGGGGGTGAAGGCGCCGATCTCCTGCCAGTTCTGGCCGTCGTGCATCGGGGGAAGATTGAAGGCATCCAGAGCGGCCTTGTAGTCGCTGCGGAAGGACAGGAGGAGGCGCAGACCCGGAAGGGGACGGGTGCCGAGGTCGGCGATGAAGGCGGCGAACGCGGCGTGGGCCTCCGGCGTGCCCAATATGGCGAATTCCTCGAACTGGTCGAAAACGACGACAAGGCCGTTGTCGGCGCGGCGGGTGGCGGCTTCGAGCGCCGCGCGCGGGGGCAATGCCGCTGCTGGACGTCGGCGGGCGGGGCCGGGAATGGTGGCCAACGCCGTGATGAGGGCGGCGAGCGGGTCGGTCCAGGCTCGGCACTCGATGACGGTTGCTGCCGAGGCGCGCAGGGCGGGAAGGACGAAGGCCTGGAGCAGTGACGACTTGCCGCAGCCGGACTGGCCGGTGAGGTAGAGGGGAGCGCCCTCGACGCGGTTCAGCCAGTTCAGGACGCGGATATGGGCCCGGTCGGCACGGTGGAAGGCGGCGGTATCCTCCGGCGTGTTGCCATATGGGCCGATGCGAAAGTAGCCCGTGGGGACGGCGGCGGGGGCAATGGCAAGGCCCTGCTGGCGTCGGCGGACGACCCGGCTGCGCCATTCGACCGCGAATTGGGCAAGAATGACGAGACAGGGGAAGAGGTAGAAGACGAGGGCGCGAAGGGCGGAGTTGGTGCGGAGATCGACGGAGAAGAGGTGCGCTATGGCCTGGTCCGCGAGGCCGGTGGCGGCCGGAACAAGGGCGCCGAAGGCGAGCAGTGCTGCTGCGCGTCCGGCGGTGTGGCGCGGGGCTGGGATGGAGAGGTTCGGCTGGTCCGGCGCTGGGGCTGCCGGCATCGGGTCGGGTGGGGCGGGGTCCGGCGTTGTGGATGCCTTGGATGTGGGCAGTTGGGAGAGGTGGTCGCGCAGGCTGACGGCGGCGCGTTGGATAGCGACACGCAGGTCCTCCAGACTGTCGAAGGTTTGGTAGATGCGGTGGAGGTCTTCGTCGGGCCGAAGCCGCTTGGCCTTGGCGATGAAGGTGGCGAGTTTCTGTTGCTTGGCCGGGTCGCGCTCGATGGCACCCTTGGGGATCGGGTGGTTGTCGCCCATGACAAGGAGGCGGATGGGGAGGCCGAGGGCGACGGCCTTGTCGAATTCCAATTCAGTGACGGAGAGGCCGTTCGGGTTGTCGGTGGCAGAGGCTGGGGTTTGGCCGTAGCGGTCGCCGATGAGGCAAATGTAGGCCGCCGCGGAGGCGACCATGTCCAAGGAGGACGAAATGACGTGGTCGTCCGGGGCGCCGATGTTTGCTTCCATGCCGACGGGGAAGAGGTTGTTGGCCAATAGGGCGTCGAACGCGGCGACGCGGTGCCCCTTCAGGTCGATGAAGGTGCTTGAGACCATGACGCGGAGGGCGGTGTTTCGGTTCAACATGCGGTTTTGTACAGTGGTCTGGAGATCGTAACAGTCGCGCGATGCGGTTGGGTAGGTGTTGGACGCGGTTCGGGCCACGAGACCATAACGCGTGCAGGGCAGAGCCCTGCAGCCTGCAGGTGTTCGGGGGTGGGACCTGGGGGCCCAGCGGGTCCAGGTCGGCGCCCAGGCCCTTCTTGGGGGTGGCGCCGTAGGACATTCGCGGGTGGCGGGTCCGCTTCGCGACCCGCCCTACGGGTTGGGGTTCATTGGTCCGGCAGGGGATGGGGGTCTGGGGCCTCAGGCACCAGCGGGTCCAGGGCGGGGTCCTGGCCTTTCTTTTGGTGAGGTGGCGCGGTTAGGGTTGGGGGAATGAAAATTGGGGGCTGGGATGTCTGCGATCTTGGATGCGGGGTTGGTTGAGGCTTACGACCGGGATGGGGCGGTGGTGGTTCGGGGGGCGTTTGCGCCGCATTGGGTGGAACTGCTGGCTGCCGGGGTGGAGCGGAATTTGCGGGAGCCGGGGCCGTTCGGGAAGCGGTATACGCCGGAGGGGAAGCCGGGGATGTTCTTTGGGGATTACTGTTCCTGGCAGCGGATTTCCGAATATGAGGCGTTCCTGCGGCATTCGCCGGCGGCGGCCATTGCGGGGGCGTTGATGCGGAGTGGGAAGGTGAACCTGTTCCACGAGCATGTGCTGGTGAAGGAGCCGGGGACCGAGGAGCCGACGCCTTGGCACAATGACCAGCCGTATTGGACGGTGGAGGGGTGGCAGGTTTGCTCGTTGTGGATTCCGCTTGATCCCGTGACGCGGGAGAACGGGGTGGAGTATGTGGCGGGGTCGCATCGGAAGGGGGAGTGGTTCAAGCC
This sequence comes from Asaia bogorensis, assembly GCA_945888575.1. GTDB lineage: Bacteria > Pseudomonadota > Alphaproteobacteria > Acetobacterales > Acetobacteraceae > CAMDGX01. Next base: position 5,043 of record CAMDAM010000019.1, read on the forward strand.
GAAGCGGTTCGTGGATAGTGGGGACCATCCTTCGGATGATCCGCGGTTTCTGCCGGTGCCGGATGTGACGGGGAACCGGGGGGCGTATGAGCTGCTGGGGTGGGATTTGGAGCCGGGGGATTGCGTGGCGTTCCATGGGCTGACGCTGCATGGGGCGCCGGGGAACCGGAGCGGGGCGGTGCGTCGGCGGGCGGTTTCGGCGCGGTGGACCGGGGATGATGCGGTGTTCACGCGGCGGACGGGGATTGAGAGCCCGCCGGCGCCGGTGGATGCGCCGGCGCACGGGGCGGCGATGGATAGTGAGGTGTTTCCGGTGGTTTGGCGGGCGGCTTGAGGGTTGGGGGTGGTGGGTGGTGCAGTGCCGGTAGGGGCACTGCACCCTACGGGTGACAGGTCAGGCGCCGAGTTTTTCGAGGGTTTCGGCGTGGGTTTTGCGGACGACGTGGCGTTTTACCTTTTGGGTGGCGGTGAGCATGCCGTTGTCGATGGTGAAGGGGGCGACGGTGGCGTGGCGCTTGATGCGTTCGGTGACGGTGAGGCGTTTGTTGACTGAATCGACGGCGGTGGCGACGGCCTGGTCGTCGTAGCCTTCGGCGGGGACGACGAGGGCGGAGAGGGCGGCGCGGCCGTCGCCGTAGACGACGGCCTGGGCGATGGCGGGTTGGCTGGCGAGCATGCCTTCGACGCGGGCGGGGCTGATGTTGTCGCCGCCGGCCAGGACGATGATGTCTTTCTTGCGATCGGTGATGCGGAGGTAGCCGTCGGGCTCGACGACGCCGATGTCGCCGGTGTGGAGCCAGCCGTCGCGGATGGCCGCCGCGGTTTCCTCGGGGCGGCCCCAGTAGCCGTCCATCACCAGGTCGCCGCTGACGCAGATTTCGCCGTCGTCGGCGATGCGCAGGTCGACGCCTTCGAGGGGGGGGCCGACGGTTTCGGTGCGGATGCGCAGGGGGAGGTTGGCGGAGATGACGGGGCCGGCTTCGGTCTGGCCGTAGCCCTGGACGAGGCGGAGGCCAAGGGCGAGGTAGAACTTGCCCACCTCCGGCTCCAGCCGGGCGCCGCCGGAGATGGCCAGGCGGAGGTGGCCGCCGAAGCGCTCGGCGACCTTGGCGCGGACGAGCTTGTCCAGCAGCTTGTCCAGCAGCCATTCGTGGGGGAGGAGGCGTTGGCCTTCGATGCGCTTGGTGCCCAGGGCGAGGGCGAGGTGGAAGAGTTTCGCCTTGAGCGGCGGGGCGCTGCGGACGCCCTGGAGGACGCGGGCGCGGATCACCTCCAGCACGCGCGGGACCATGGTCATGATGGTGGGTTTCACGATGGCCATGTCGGCGGCGAGGGTTTCGATGCCGCGGCCGTAGGCGACCTCGGCGCCGATGGAGAGCATGAAGAACTGGCCGGCGGTGTGCTCGTAGGAGTGGGAGAGGGGGAGGTAGGAGAGGTAGACGTCGTCTTGCAGGCCGACGGTTTGCAGCAGTTTGTACGCGCCGCGGCAGTTGGAGAGGATGGCGCGGTGGGGGAGCATGACGCCCTTGGGCGCGCCGCCGGTGCCGGAGGTGTAGATGAGGCAGGCGAGGGCGGTGGGGGGGATGAGGGCGGCTTCGGCCTCGATGTCATCCGGGGGCGCGGGGTCGGAATCGAGGTCGGCGAAGCGGGCGATGCGGGTTTGGGGGTGGGCGTAGCCGGGGGAGGGCTCGTCCAGCATCACCAGGAGTTCGAGGGGTTCGACGGCCTGGGGGTGGGTGCTGGCGGCGTAGGCGGCGACGATGCGGTTGGCGAGATCCTGGGTGGAGACGATGGCGGCGCGGGCGCCGCAGTCGCGCAGGACGTGGGCGTAATCCTCGACCGTGTAGGTGGTGTAGGTGGGGACGGGGACGGCGCGGATGGCGAGCAGCGCGGTTTCGGCGATGGGGTATTCGTGGCGGTTCTCGGAGACGATCAGCACACGGTCCCCTGCCGAGACGCCGGCGGCGCGGAGGTTGCGGGCGGTGGAGGCGGCGCGGCGGGCGAAGCTGGCCCAGTCCACCGAATGCCAGGCGCCGTCCTTGTGGTAGCGCAGCATGGGGCGGCTGGGGGCCTGGCGGGCGCGGGCGAACATCATGGCGGCGAGGTTCGGCCAGGTGGGGTAGGTGGGCTCGCGGAACGGCGTCACGGTTCGTCTCCCTGGGGCCGTGCCGCTTGGGTGGGCGCGTGCCTGTTCAACCTGTGGATATACAATTGCCGGCATGCGCGCCAAGGGTTGGTGTGGATTATGCGGTGGGCTTTGCCGTTTGGGGTGAAGTGCCTACATGCAGGGACGTTGTTGTTGCAGGAAGATGCCCCGCATGCCCGATGGAACCGCCGGCGACCTTCCCTCCTGGGATCTTCGCGATCTTTATCCCGCGCCTGACTCGCCGGAGCTGGAGGCCGATCTGGCGCAGGCGCTGGCCGATGCGCGGGCGTTCGAGGCGCAGAATGCCGGGCGGCTGGCGGCGCTGGGCGGGGCGGCGCTGGGGGCGGCGATCGGGGAATATGAGCGGATCGAGGAGGTGCTGGGGCGGGTGATGAGCTATGCCCAGCTGCTGTTCGCGGGGGATTCGACGGATCCGGCGGTGGGGAAGTTCTACCAGTCCATGACCGAGCGGGTGACGGGGATTTCCAGCCACCTGATTTTCTTCACGCTGGAGATGAACCGGCTGGACGAGGCGGCGCTGGAGGCGAAGCTGGGGGATCCGGCGGCGGGGAGGTGGCGGCCTTGGTTGCGCGACTTGCGGGTGTTCCGGCCGCATCAGCTGGATGACGCGCTGGAGAAGCTGCTGCACGAGAAGGAAGTGACGGGGCGGGGGGCTTGGTCGCGGCTGTTCGATGAGACGGTGGCGGGGATGAAGGTGAAGGTTGGCGACGAGGAGCTGACCGTTTCCGCCGCCCTGAACAAGCTTTCGGACAGTGATCGGGCCGTGCGCGAGGCGGCGGGCAAGGGGGTGGGGGCGGCGTTTGGCGAGAAGGAGAAGCTGTTCTCGCTGATCACGAACACGCTGGCGAAGGACAAGGAGATTCTCGATACGTGGCGGAAGTATCCGCGGCCGGGGTCGGGGCGGAACCGTGGCAACATGGTTGAGGACGAGGTGGTGGATGCGCTGGTGACGGCGGTGGTGGCGGATTTTCCGCGGCTGTCGCACCGCTACTACGCCATGAAGGCGAAGTGGCTGGGGCTGGAGAAGCTGCAGCATTGGGATCGCAACGCGCCGCTGCCCGGCGATGACGACCGGGTGATCCCGTGGGACGAGGCCAAGAACCAGGTGCTCGGCGCGTATGGGGCGTTCTCGGGCGAGTTGGCTTCGGTGGGCGGGGAGTTCTTTTCCAAGCCGTGGATCGATGCCGGGCTGCGGCCGGGCAAGGCGGGCGGGGCGTTTGCGCACCCCACGGTGCCGGCGGCGCATCCGTACCTGCTGCTGAACTACCACGGCAAGACGCGTGACGTGATGACGCTGGCGCATGAGCTGGGGCATGGGGTGCACCAGGTGCTGGCGGCGCGGAATGGATATTTGATGAGTTCCACGCCGCTGACGCTGGCGGAGACGGCGAGCGTTTTCGGGGAGATGCTGACCTTCCGGGCGCTGCTGGATGCCGAAAAGGACCCGGCGCGGCGGCGGATCATGCTGGCGGGGAAGGTGGAGGACATGCTGAACACGGTGGTGCGCCAGGTGGCGTTCTACCGGTTCGAGACGCTGCTGCATGACGAGCGGCGGCAGGGCGAGATCGTGCCGGAGCGGATCGGGGAGATCTGGCTGCAGGTGCAGACGGAGAGCCTGGGCCCGGTGTTCGAGTTCGCGCCGGAATACCGGGTGTTCTGGAGCTACATCCCGCATTTCATCCACTCGCCGTTCTATGTGTATGCCTATGCGTTCGGGGATTGCCTGGTGAATGCGTTGTACTCGGTGTACCAGGGCGGGCACCCGGGGTTCGAGGGCAAGTATCTCGACATGCTGCGCGCGGGCGGGACGCTGCGGCACAAGGAGCTGCTGGCGCCGTTCGGGCTGGATGCCTCCGATCCCGCGTTCTGGACCAAGGGGCTGGATGTGATCGCCGGGTTCATCGACGAGCTGGAGCGGATGCCCGCATGAGCGACAAGGGGGACGGTTCGTCTTTCTTTGGCGAAATCCGGCGGATGGCGAAGACCTCCGGTGCCGTCGGGGGGATTGCGGCGCGGGTGGCAGGGGAGCGGCTGGGGTTCAAGACCAACCGGGCCGGGCATGCTGAGGACCTCAAGACCATTCTGGGCGGGCTGAAGGGCCCGTTGATGAAGGTGGCGCAGTTCCTTTCCACCGTGCCGGATGCTCTGCCTGAGGAATATGCGCTGGAACTGGCGCAGTTGCAGGCGAATGCGCCGGCGATGGGGGCGGCGTTCGTGCGGCGGCGGATGGCGGGCGAGCTGGGGCCGGACTGGCAGAAGCGGTTCGCCACGTTCGGGCAGGAGGCGGCGGCGGCGGCTTCGTTGGGGCAGGTGCATCGCGCGACCCTGCCGGATGGGCGCGAGGTGGCGTGCAAGCTGCAGTATCCCGACATGCCGAGCACGGTGGAAGCCGACCTGAAGCAGCTGAGGATGGCCATGGCGGTGTATCACCGCATGGACGGGGCCATTCAGCACGAGGACATCTACGCCGAGCTGTCGGAGCGGCTGCGCGAGGAGTTGGACTACACGCGCGAGGCGGCGCAGGCGCGGCTGTACGGGATCATGCTGGCCGATGTGCCGCAGGTGCATGTGCCGGTGCCGGTGCCGGAGCTTTCCACCAAGCGGCTGCTGACGATGTCCTGGCTCGACGGTCGGCCGCTGATGAAGCGGCTGGAGGAAGACCCGCCGCAGGAGGAGCGCAACGCGATCGCCGAGGCGCTGTTCCGGGCGTGGTATGTGCCGTTCTATCGCTACGGCGTGATCCATGGTGACCCGCATCTGGGCAACTACCAGGTGCGGCCGGATGGCTCGGTGAACCTGCTCGATTTCGGGGCGATCCGGGTGTTTCCGGCGCCGTTCACGCGCGGGGTGATCGAGCTGTACGAGGCGATCCGCGACGAGGACATGGATAAGGCCGCGGAAGCCTATCGCAGCTGGGGGTTCGTGGACCTCTCGCGCGAGAAGATGGACGTGCTGAATGAGTGGGCGCGCTTCCTGTACGAGCCGCTGCTGGATGACCGGGTGCGGCCGATCACGCTTTCCGACGATCCGCAGTTTGGGCGCGAGGTGGCGCGGCGGGTGCATGCCGGGTTGAAGCGCACCGGCGGGGTGAAGCCGCCGCGGGAGTTCGTGCTGATGGATCGCTCGGCGATCGGGCTGGGCGGGGTGTTCCTGCGGCTTCGGGCGCAGCTGAATTGGGCCAAGCTGTATCGGGAGTTGGTGGAGGGGTTTGATGCGGATGCGGTTGCGGTAAGGCAGGCGGCGGCTTTGGCAGAGGCGGGGGTGCCGACGTAAGGAAGGGTCTTCTTTTTTCTGAAGAAAAATGAAGCAAAAAAGACTTCATTCGTTTGATGCGGAGAGGGGGTATCTTCCCCGCACAAGTTATAAAAGTTTTTTGGTTCTTTTTTTCAAAAAAGAACCGCTTGCTTCAGGCTGGTGCCAGCACCTGCACGGACGGGCGGCGGTCTTTTCGGACGAGGAATCCGATCACCGCGATGTTGGCGATGTTGGCGGCGACGCCGATGGCGAAGCTGGGGGCGTAGCTGCCGGCCATGTCGTAGACGAGGCCGCCCATCCAGCCGCCGACGGCCATGCCGAGCAGGCCGCCGAACATCATGAGCGGGATGCGCCAGCCGGCTTCGGCCGCGGGGAAGAGGGCACGGGCGGCGAGGATGTAGTTGGGCACCAGGCCGGCGAAGCCCAGCCCGAAGGCGGCGGCGACGGCGAAGAGGCCCGCCTCGTCCTGGGTGGAGAGGAACAGGGCGAGTGAGATCGTTTGGCAGATGGAGCCGAGCAGGATGGCGCGCAGGCCGCCGATGCGGTCGGCCAGCCAGCCCCAGAACTGTCGGCTGACGAAGGCGCAGGCGAGCAGGACCGAGAGCATGGCGGCGCTGCGGGTGGGGGAGATGCCGAGATCGGTGCAGAAGGAGACGAGGTGGACGGTGGGTTGGGCCATCGGCACGCAGCACAGGAAGATGCCGAGGCTGAGCAGGAACAGCACGAGGTTGGGGTGCAGGCCCAGGACGCGGGCGCCGGGGATCGGGTCCCCGCCATGGTGGCCGCCTTCGGGGATGACCGGGGGCGGGCGGAGGAAGAGCAGGGCGATGGGGATGGTGACGCCGGCGACGACGGCGGCGAAGGCCCAGGCGGTGGCGCGCCAGCCCCAGTGTTCCAGGCCGCGTTCGAACAGGGTGGGCCAGAGCGTGCCGGCGACGTATTGGCCGGCGCTGACCAGGGCCAGAGCGGTGCCGCGGCGGCGATCGAACCAGCGGGAGACGTAGATCAGCAGGGGGGCGCCGAGGGCGCCGTTGCCGAGCAGGCCGACGAGGACGCCGAAGCCGAGATAGAGGCCCCATGTGCCGCCCTGCGTGGCCACAAGCAGGCCGGCGGCGACGGCGAGGGCGCCGAAGACGGCCATGGCGCGGGCACCGACGCGATCGGCGATCCAGCCCAGCATGATGCCACCGAGCCCGGCGCCGAAACTTTGCAGGGCGGCGGCCAGGGCGGGGACGGAGCGGGGCACGGAGAGGTCTGCCGCGATGGATTTCAGCGCGACGACGAGGACCAGCGGCGTGCCGTGGATGACGGACAGGATGGCGAGGACCGCCCAGGCGACGCGCCAGGAGGCGGGCGATTCGATGGAGCGCATCTTGGCTTTCCCGGCGTTTCCCGTGGCGCCTTGCAGTAGATCAAGCCGCGCCCGGCCGGAAGAGGGGCGGGCTGCAAAGTTACATCTCATTAAACAGACACGGGTAAGTCTCGGCGCGACGCCGGCTGCGATTCTGCGGCCGGACCGGGATACGCGATATGGCGAGTGCGACGACGATCGGAACGGCCGAGGCGGAGCAGGGCCAAGCGAGCCCGCTGCCGCTGCCGCTGATGCTGCTGATGCTGGACGTGATGCAGGCGCGCGGCCGCACGGAGGCGGCGACGCGGCTGGTGGATGAGCTGTATGCGCGCGGGGACGCGGCGGATCAGGCTTCGGTATAGGTTTCCAGGAAGGATTCCAGACGGTCCATGGCCGTGTGCAGCAGCGCCGGGGCCTTGGCATAGCAGAGGCGGATGTAGTGCTCTGAGCCCTTGCCGAAGCTGGTGCCGGGGGCCATGCCGATCTTGGCTTCCACCACCGCGCGCTTGCAGAATTGCAGCGTGTCGGTGACGCCATCCACTGAGAACATGGCGTAGAACGCACCTTCCGAGGGGATGTTGCGCACGCGCTTCATGCGGCCGAGGCGCTCGTTGACAACCTGGCGGCCGGCATCGCAGCGGGCGGCGAATTCCTTCACGAAATCCTCGCCCTGGTCCAGCGCCACGATGGCGGCGTGCTGGAGGAAGGCGGGGGCGCCGGAGGTGTTGAACTGGATCAGCTTCTCGAAGCTGTCCTTGTGGCCTTCGGGGTAGACGATCCAGCCGAGGCGCCAGCCGGGCATGGCCCAGGCCTTGGAAAAGCTGTTCGCCACGAACACCGGGTCTCCGGGCCTGGCGATTTCCAGGAAGCTGAAGGCGGCGTTCATGCCGTAGACGGTGCGGTGGTACACTTCGTCTGACAGGATGGCGATGTTGTTGGCGCGGGCGAATTCCAGCAGGCGCTCGGCCTGGGCGCGCGGGATCATCCAGCCGGTGGGGTTGCCGGGGGAGGCGAGGTAGATGACCTTGGTGCGGGCATCGCATTTCGCCATCAGCGCATCGAGATCGAGCTGCCAGCCGGCATTGCCGGGGGTCATCGCGTGTTCGCGCACCTCGGCGTTGTTGATCTGCATGGCGCGCAGGATGTTGGGCCAGGAGGGGGTGACGGCGACGACGTTGTCGCCTTCCTCTGCCGTTGCCTGGGCGATGAGCATCACCGCCGACATGCCGGAGGAGGTGAGCGCGATGCGGGATTCCGGGACGTCTACGTTCCAGGTGCGCTTGATGTAGCGGCTGATGGCGTCGCCCATGCCGGGAACGCCGCGGTTGGGGGTGTAGAAGGTGTGGCCCTCGGCGAGGGATTTCGCGGCGGCGTCGCGGATGAACTGGGGGGTGGGGACATCGGGCTCGCCGGCGAACATGCCGATGACCTGAGGGTCATTGTAGCCCATGCGCCAGACCTCGACGATGGGGGAGTCTTCGAGGGTTTCGATGGCGGGGCGGACGAGGGACATGGTGGGGCGCTCGCAGTTGAAGCGCGGAATTGACCTTCTCGCTGGACAGGGGTCAAGGTGGGATATGGGGCGCAGCAACCGATTTGGACACTACTCGGAAAATTGCGGTGCACAAAGTAATGACCGCCACGCGATTGGTGATAGCGAGCCGCTTTCCATCGATCTTTCGAGCTCCAGTAAGGCGGCATTGCCCGGACATTCCTCGACGGCCCAGCTAATAAAGCGGCGCGCATTTATGTCATCTCCAGATTCCCGGTAAAGTTCTGCGATGCTCAGCGCAAAAGCGGCCTCGAACAGGCCGTCAAGATGGAGCCCTGTCCGGGTGCGTCTGGTTGCAAGATGAGAACTGTGAAGTGCTTCCATTTCATTTGCTGACCAGGGGATTGATCTTCCTGTGGCAAGTCGGAACACGACACATTCCGTAGATAAAATTTGCAGATCGATATCGTATCTACTGACGAATTTCTCCCATCCGGATATCTGATACTCAATTGGCGATAGCGCGTGGTATAAATTGTACAAAACAAGCATCGGGATTCTCTGCTCGGATGTTCCAAGGCCTGGAACAATTTTCTCAATTTTTATGAGAACATTTCGAATATCAATTAAGCCGGCGCCTGGAGTTCCTCGTAGTACTTCAGATATCAAATTTAAAAACCCGGACAAATAGCGTCTCGCGCTCTTCGTATTATAGGCTTGTTCTTGATGCACCCAAACTTGAGGTGCGGCCTTTAATGCAATGATGCCTGGAAGTGACGCGCGCCAATCAAAATTTTCACGAGCAAGCTTTTTTCCTCTCTCGACAAATTGGAGAATTACGTGTCTAGCCAGTCGGCTAAAACCTTGAAACGTCAACAGAATACGCCCCTTCACCTCTGCTGTTTCGAGGTAATTTGGCATGACCCACAATTCTTCCGGGATTTCCCGAAGATTATGAACATATGCAGACCGTGCATCGTAAATATTTTTCAGTACTAACGGCAAATCTGAGCGTCCACATGCGCCGCTCGCTCCGATTGATTCTTCACGAAAATATGATTCTGTCGTGTGGTCGATTATAAAGTTTACGAAGCGCCGACGTACCGCCACTTGTTCATTCTGAAGAATGGCTTGCTGGACTTTTTTGATTGTGTCGAATGGTGCATCCTGAAGTGCCAAGTCAATGCGACTGCGCCTCGATTCATCATAATCAGTCCACTCGGAGGAAGAATTATCAGAATTGTGAATTAATGACTCGATGGCCATTACGAGCAAAATGTACGAGAGGCTTAAATCGTCTCCGATTCGGTGGGTGGCTGTTACATATCTCCGTACCGAGCGTATGACGGCTTCGAATGTACGTCTTTCCAGCCCAATAAGGGCATTCAAAAATCTGGATAATTCCATTTCATCGTCAGGACGTGCTAAAATGTCTTTGTCAAAGACGCGGCGCAAATGTTTGCTTGGCGCGCTAACCGCAAGAGTGATATTTTCGCTGGGTTCGATTAATCTCCGAACTAAGTCAATGTTACGCGAGCATGTAATTCCGAATATAAATGATACTACGTCACTAACGTCAGAAACCAGCTCGATCCCAGAGGTAGAGATAAGCTCTCCAGATTGGAGGGTGGGGGACTGTTTTTCAATTTTTTCTGTAATTTCATAAGTAAATGACGACATTCCATGATAATTTGTGGAGGGGAAAAGACGAAAAAGGTCCGTCCTTAATGTGGTTGGGCGTAGTGCGCGATAATTTGTATAAAATACACCGCGATGCAGAGTTTCGTGAACCTGATCGCCACTGAAGAATTTCCCGCTTATGATCTGAAGCATTGTGCAATCTTCACTATTCGGAGTTAAGCGGCATTCAAGGGTGACGGAGTTTAATTCTTGATCAAAATTCGGTTCCTTGGCAGTGCGAGGAGTGGTATTTATTTCGGGGTCTGGGGCCGTCGGCCCCAGCGGGGTCGAGGGGCAGAGCCCCTCGCCTTCCTTCCCTAAGCGTCGCGCCAGATCTTCCCCCGCGCCCGCACGGGATCGAGCAGCGACCAGTCGCCCTGGGGCAGGACGTGGCCCTTGGGGAAGGGCGCGCGAGGTTCCATGCCCAGGGAGATCATGACGCGGTCGTCGCGGTAGTAGCATTGCAGGACGATGCGGGTGGTCAGCGTGAGGTTCATGCCGCCTTCGGCGCGGAGCGTGGCGCAGGTTTCGTCCTGCTTGGCGACCGGGAGGGCGGCGAAGTCGCCACCGGCGAGGCGGTCGAGCAGGGCCAGGGTGTCGTGCACGGCGGTGGCGTCCCGGCCCAGGCTTTTGGCGATGTCGGCCTGGATCAATGGATCGTCGGCGCCGGGCACTTTGTATTCGTCGCTGGCGGGGATCATGCGGGCGCACATGGCGGCCAGCGTGCGCTTTTCCTGGTCGGAGAGGTTCGGGTCGCCCCAGGACGGGGGGGGATTGGCGAGGGTGTTGGACATGGGTGCGATCCTCAGTCGAAGAGGGTGGCCAGGCGCTGCTTCATCTGGTCGGCGATGTAGAGCGCGAGGGCCTGGATGGTGGAGGTGGGGTTGACGCCGCCGGAGGTGGTGAAGATGGAGCCGTCGACGATGAAGAGGTTCTTCACGTCGTGGGTGCGGCCCCAGCCGTTGACGACGGAACGGGTGGGATCATCGCCCATGCGGGCGGTGCCGAGGAGGTGCCAGCCGCCGTTGAGGATGGGTCGTTCCACGCCGATGTCCCAGGCGCCGGCTTCGCGGAGCGCCTCGGTGGCGCGCGCGATGGCGTGGTCCAGCATGCGGTTGGAGTTTTCGCTGAGCGTGTAGTCGATCTTGGGGGCGGGGATGTCGTGGGCGTCCTTCAGCACCGGGTCGAGCGTGACGCGGTTGTGGGCCTCCGGCAGGTCCTCGCAGATGGCGGCGATGTTCATGCGGTGGTTGTGCAGCTTGCGGTAGGTGGCGTGGTGCTCGGCGCCCCAGGGGAGGCGGCCGAGGGCCATGGACTGTTGCGCTTCCAGGATGGCGCCGACGCCGCGGCCGAACTGCCAGGAATAACCGCGCACGAAGCCGCGGGATGTGTCGGTTTCGTAGAACTCGTGGCTCCAGAGGCTGAGTGGAGGGCCGCGATTGCCATCCGTCTCCTCGTGGAAGTAGCCCCAGATGCTGGCGTAGGGGTGGAACATCAGGTTGCGGCCGACCTGGTCTGACGAGTTGGCGAGGCCGGTGGGGAAGCGTTCGGATTTGGAGTTCAGCAGCAGGCGGGCGGTGCCGATGCCGTTGGCGGCGACGACGACGACATGGGCGGGCTGGAACTGCTCGGCGCCGTCCTTGTCGTAGTAGATGACGCCGTTGGCCATGCCGGTGGCGGGATCGACGGTGATCTCGCGGACACGCGAGCGGGTGCGCAGCTCCACGCCGGCGCGGATGGCGGCGGGCCAGTAGGTGATGTCGGTGCTGGCCTTGGCGCCCTGGGCGCAGCCGGCGATGCAGTGGCCGAGGTTGATGCAGGGCGCGCGGCCTTCGTATTCGCGGGTGGTGACGGCGCAGTCGCTGGGCCACCAGTGCCAGCCGAGGCGGTTCATCGCCTCGCCCAGCATGCGGCCGGAGCGGCCCATGGGGATGGGCTCCATCGGCGGGGTTTTCTGCGGCGGGTAGGCGGGATCGCCGGTCATGCCCGACACGCCCGTCATGCGGTCGTTCTCGGCGAAGAAGGGTTCGAGCTGGTGGTAGTCCACCGGCCAATCGTCGGCGACGCCATCGAGCGACTTCACCTTGAAGTCGCTGGGGTGCAGGCGGGGGTAGTGGGCGGCGTAGAGGATGGTGCTGCCGCCGACGGCGTTGAAGTTCAGCACCTTGATCGGCGAGTTGTCGTCGTTGACCGGGTAGTCGGACCAGAGCTGGCGGCGGTTGGGGCTGGTTGCCATGTCGGCGAACTGGCGGGCTTCCCAATCGCGGCCCGTGGAGGGGTAGTTGGCGGGGTTCTGCCAATCGCCCTGCTCCAGGCAGACGATGCGCATCTTGGTATCGGCCAGGGACCAGGCCACGGCGGCACCGGAGGCGCCGGAGCCGATGATCAGGACGTCGACGGGGTCTTGTTGGGGCATGGGGTTCCTCAGTCGAACAGCGTGTCGAGCCGCTGCTTCATCTCGTTGGCAATGTAGAGCGCGATGGCCTGGATGGTCGAGGTGGGGTTTACGCCGCCGCCGGTGACGAAGACGGAGCCGTCGATGACGAAGAGGTTGCGCACGTCGTGGCTGCGGCCCCATTCGTTGACGACGGAGGTGGCGGGGTTGGTGCCCATGCGGCAGGTGCCGAGGAGGTGGCCGGGGTAGTTGAGGACCTCGCGCGAGACGGTGGTGGTGTGGGCGCCGGCTTCGCGCATGAGTTCGGTGGCCCGCGCGATGCCGTGTTCCATCATGGCGGCGGTGTTGGGGCTGACGGTGTAGTCGATTTTGGGGGCGGGGATGCCGTGGCTGTCCTTCAGGTGCGGATCGAGCGTGATGCGGTTGTGAGGTTCCGGCAGGTCGTCGCAGGCAACGCCGATATGGGCGCGGCGGTGGTGGTAGCGGCGCATGGCGGCGTGGTGGGCTTCGCCCCAGGGCATGCGGCCGGATTCGAGGCCGGCCTGGGCTTCGCCGACCGGGCCCGGCCCGCGGCCGAATTGCAGCATGTAGCCACGGGTGAAGCCGCGGGAGAGGTCGGTTTCGTAGAACTGCTTGGACCAGAGGGAGACGATGGGGCCGCGCTGGCCGTCCATTTCGTCGTCGAACCAGCCCTGCACGACGGGCCAGGGGTGGAGCATGAGGTTGCGGCCGACGAGATCGGAGGAGTTGGCGAGACCGTTGGGGAAGCGTTCGGATTTGGAGTTGAGCAGCAGGCGCGGGGTGCCGATGCCATTGGCGGCCATGACCACAACATGGGCGGGTTGGAAGACCTCGTTCCCGTCGCGGTCGAAATAGATGGCGCCGGTGGCCATGCCGTCGGGGCCGACGGTGATCTCCCGCACGCGGCAGTTGGTGCGCAGTTCCACGCCGGCGCGGATGGCCTGGGGCCAGTAGGTGATGTCGGTGCTCGCTTTCGCCCCTTGGGCGCAGCCGGGCAGGCAGTGGCCGAGATTGATGCAGGCGGCGCGGCCCTCGTAGTCCTGCGTGGCGATGGCCGCGGCGGAGGGCCACCAGTGCCAGCCCAGGCGGTTCATTGTTTCGGCGAAGCGGGTGCCGGAGCGGCCGGGCGGGATCGGCGGCATGGGGTAGGAGTGGTCGGGGTAGGAGGGGTCGTTGGGCATGCCGGAGATGCCCATCATGCGGTCGTTCTCGGTGTAGAACGGCTCCAGCGTGCGGTAGGTGATCGGCCAGTCCTCGGCGACGCCATCGAGGGATTTCACGCGGAAGTCGCTGGGGTGCAGGCGGGGGAAGTGGGCGGCGTAGTGGACGGTGCCGCCGCCGACGGCGTTGTAGGTGGCGATCTTGGTGATGGAGTTGGCGTCGTTCACCGGGTAGTCGGCCGGGAGCTGGCGGCGGTTGGGCAGGATGTCGGAATCGCTGTAGCGGCGGGCTTCCCAGTCGCGGCCATTGGCGGGGTAGTCGGTGGGCTTCACCCAGTCGCCTTGTTCCAGGCAGACGATACGCATCTTGGTATCGGCCATCGACCAGGCGAAGGCGCCGCCCGAGGCACCGGAGCCGATGATGAGGATGTCGACGGGGTCGGTCATGGGGCGCTCAATCGAACAGGTTGGCGAGGCGCTGCTTCATCTGGTCGGCGACGTAGAGCGCCAGGGCCTGGATGGTGCTGGTGGGGTTCACGCCGCCGGCGGAGGCGAAGAGCGAGCCGTCGATGATGAAGAGGTTCTTCACATCGTGGGTGCGGCCCCATTCGTTCACCACGGAGGTTGTGGGATCGATGCCCATGCGGGCGGTGCCGAGGTTGTGCCAGCCGGACAGCGCGATCGGGTTCACCGTGGAGATGTCGCGCGCGCCAGCGGTTTGCAGGAGCAGCGTGGCCTTCTCGATCCCGTGCGCGATCATGCGCTTTGTGTTCTCGCCGATGGTGTATTCCACCTTTGGGGCGGGGATGCCGTGCGTGTCCTTCAGCACGGGATCGAGGGTGACGCGGTTGTGCGGCTCCGGCAGGTCATCGGTGACGAGCGAGAGGTTGAGGCGGCGGTAGTGGAGCTGGCGCATCACCGCGTGGTGGCCTTCGCCCCAGGGGAGGCGGCCGTGGTCGAAGCTGGTGGTGGCTTCCGTGACCGGGCCGGCGCCGCGGGCGATCTGGAAGATGTAGCCGCGCTTGAAGTCGTTCTCCGGGCGGGTTTCGTAGAATTCGTGGCTCCAGAGGGAGAGCGGCGGGCCGCGGTTGCCGTCCACCTCCTGGTCGACGTAGCCGTAGACGGAGACGTAGGGGTGCAGCATCAGGTTGCGGCCGACCTGGTCGGATGAGTTGGCCAGGCCGTTGGGGTGCGTTTCGCTCGCGGAATTGAGCAGCATGCGCGGGGTGCCGATGCCGTTGCAGGCGACAACCACGACATGGGCGGCCTGGAAGCGCAGCTTGCCGCTCTCGTCGTAGTACTCGGCGCCGGTGGCCAGGCCGTTCTCATCGGTGGTGATGCGCTTCACGCGGCAATGGGTGCGCAGCTCCACGCCGGCGCGCAGGGCCTGGGGCCAGTAGGTGATGTCCGTGCTCGCCTTCGCCCCTTGCGCGCAGCCGGGGGTGCAGTGAGCGAGGTTGATGCAGGCGGCGCGGCCTTCGTATTCCTCGATGGCGATCGAGATGTCGCTGGGCCACCAGTGCCAGCCGAGCTTGTTGAGCGCTGTGCCCCAGGCGAGGCCGGAGCGGCCAAGATGCGGCGGGCGCATCTGCGGCTTCTTGCCCGGCGGGTAGGCGGGGTCCCCTTCCAGGCCGGAGACGCCGGTCATGCGGTCGTTCTGGGCGTAGTAGGGGGCGAGCTGCTCGTAGCTGATTGGCCAATCCTGGCCGACGCCATCGAGCGTTTTCGTGCGGAAGTCGCTGGGGTGCAGGCGGGGGTAGTGGGCGGTGAACATGATGGTGCCGCCGCCGACGCCGTTGAAGTTCATGATCTTGATCGGCGAGGCGTCGTCGTTGATCGGGTAGTCCTCGGGGCGGCCGCGGCGGTTGGGGTTGGGTGAGAAATCGGTGGTGACGCGGGCTTCCCAGTCGCGGCCGTTGGTGGGGTAGTCGGTTGGCTTGGTCCAGCCGCCCTGTTCCAGGCAGACGATGCGCATCTTCGTTTCGGTCATCGACCAGGCGAAGGCGGCGCCGGAAGCGCCGGCGCCGATGAGGAGGATGTCGGCGATGTCGTCGGTCATCGAGGCGTCCGGATGCGGGGGGAGGAAGGAAAAGGTGAACCGCCAAGGCGCCAAGGACGCAAAGGCACGCCAAGGGTGCTTGGCGTTTCCTTGGCGGTCTTGGCGACTTGGCGGTTCACTTGGCTCATCTCAGTCGAACAAATTTGCCAGGCGCTGCTTCATCTCGTCGGCGATGTAGAGCGCGAGGGCCTGGATGGTGCTGGTGGGGTTCACCGCGCCGGCGGAGGCGAAGAGGGAGCCGTCGATGATGAAGAGGTTCTTCACGTCGTGGGTGCGGCCCCATTCGTTGACGACGGAGGTTTTCGGGTCGCTGCCCATGCGGGCGGTGCCGAGGTTGTGCCAGCCGCCGTAGAGGATGGGGTTCTGCACGGTGATGTCCTGCGCGCCGAGCAGGTTCAGCACCTTCTTCGCGTTGGCCACGCCGTGGTCGATCATGCGCAGGCTGTTTTCGCCCATGCGGTATTCGACCTTGGGGGCCGGGATGCCGTGGCTGTCGGTCAGCACCGGGTCGAGCGTGACGCGGTTGTGGCCTTCCGGAAGATCATCGACCACGACCGACAGGTTGAGGCGGTGGTAGGCGAGCTTGCGGTAGGTGGCGTGGTGGGCGGCGCCCCAGGGCAGCCGGCCGGTTTCGTGGCTGGCGATGGCTTCGGCCACCGCGCCAACGCCGCGGCTGATCTGGAACATGTAGCCGCGCTTGAAATCACGCGACGGGTCCGTCTCGTAGAATTCGTGGCTCCAGAGGTTCAGCGGCGGGCCCCGGTTGCCGTCCACTTCCTGGTCCACGTAGCCGTAGACCTGGATGTAGGGATGGAACATCAGGTTGCGGCCGACCTGGTCGGATGAGTTGGCCAGGCCGTTGGGGTGTCGCGCGCTGGCGGAGTTGAGCAGGATGCGCGGGGTGCCGATGCCGTTGGCGGCCAGCACCACCACGTGGGCGGCCTGGAAGCGGAGTTTATTTTCGGCGTCGTAATACTCCACGCCTGTGGCCATGCCGTCTTCGCCGGTGACGATGCGCTTCACCCGGCAATGCGTGCGCAGTTCCACCCCGGCGCGGATGGCCAGCGGCCAGTAGGTGATGTCGGTGCTGGCCTTCGCCCCCAGCGCGCAGCCCGGGGTGCAGTGGCCGAGATTCATGCAGGCGGCGCGGCCTTCGTATTCCTCGGTGGCGATGGTGGCGTCTGATGGCCACCAGTGCCAGCCGAGCTGGTTGAAGGCCTTGGCCCAGAGTGCCCCGGAGCGGCCGAGCGGCAGCGGCTTCATCGGCGAGGTCTTGCCGGGCGGGTAGGCGGGGTCGCCCTCCAGGCCACTCACGCCCATCATGCGGTCGTTCAACGTGTAGAAGGGGGCGAGCTGGTCGTAGCTCACCGGCCAATCCTCGCCGACGCCGTCGAGCGTCTTGGTGCGGAAGTCGCTGGGGTGCAGGCGGGGCCAATGGGCGGTGTACATCACCGTACCGCCGCCAACGCCGTTGAAGTTCAACACCTTGATCGGCGAGGCGTCGTCGTTGATCGGGTAGTCTTCCGGGCGGGCGCGGCGGTTGGGGCTGGGGGAATAGTCGCCCATCGCGCGGGCTTCCCAGTCCCGCCCCGTGGAGGGGTAGTCGCCGGGCTTCATCCAGCCGCCCTGTTCCAGGCAGACGATGCGCATCTTGGTGTCGGCCAGCGACCAGGCCATTGCGGCGCCGGAGGCACCCGCGCCGATGATGAGGACGTCTGCGATGTCGTCGGTCATGCGGGAATCCATCGGGAGGGCGGCGACGGGCAAAGGGAAGCGAGTGAACCGCCAAGGCGCCAAGGACGCAAAGGGAACGCCAAGAGGCCTTGGCCACACTTGGCGATCTTGGCGCCTTGGCGGTTCCCTTTCTTCACCACGGCCATCAGTCGAACAGCGTGGCCAGGCGTTGCTTCATCGCATCGGCGATGTAGAGCGCGAGGGCCTGGATGGTGGGGGTGGGGTTCACGCCGGCGGAGGTGACGAAGAGCGAGCCGTCTATAATGAAAAGGTTCTTCACATCGTGGGCGCGGCCCCGTTCGTTCACGACGGAGGTGCGGGGATCCGTGCCCATGCGGGCGGTGCCCATCAGGTGCCAGCCGCCAAAGGGCAGCGGGCCTTCGGATTCCACCTCGTAGGCGCCGGCGGCCTTCAGCACCTCCGTGCCGCGGGCGATGGCGAACTCCATCATGCGCTGGCTGTTCTCGGACAGGCGATAGACGATGCGCGGGGCGGGGATGCCGTTGCTGTCCTTGAGGTCCGGATCGAGGGTGACGCGGTTCTCGGGATCCGGCAGGTCTTCCAGGATGGCGCCCAGGCCGGTGCCGCGGCGGTGGCGCTGGCGGTAGGCGGCGTGGTGGCCTTCACCCCAGGGGATGGTGCCGGTTTCCAGGCCGTCGATCGCGGTGGCGACCGTGCCCATGCCGCGGTTGAACTCCCAGATGAAGCCGCGCACGAAGCCGCGCGAGGTGTCGGTTTCGTAGAACTCGTGGCTCCACATCGCGTTGTCTGGCCCGCGCTCGCCATCCAGCTCCTGGTGGAACCAGCCGTAGATGGAGACGTAGGGGTGGAACATCAGGTTGCGGCCGACCTGGCCGGAGGAGTTGGCGAGGCCGTTGGGGAAGCGTTCGGATTTCGAGTTCAGCAGCAGGCGCGGGGTGCCGATGCCGTTGCTGGCGAGCACCACGATATGGGCGGGCTGGAAATGCTCCTGCCCCTCGGCATCGTAGTAGATCACGCCGTTGGCCATGCCGTTGTCGTCGAGCGTGATCTCCCGCACACGGCAGCGGGTGCGCAGTTCCACGCCGGCGCGGATGGCGGCGGGCCAGTAGGTGATGTCGGTGCTGCCCTTGGCGCCCTGGGCGCAGCCGGCGGTGCACATGCCGAGGTTGATGCAGGGGGCGCGGCCTTCGTATTCCTCGGAGGCGATGGAGCTGTCGCTGGGCCACCAGTGCCAGCCGAGCTGGTTGAAGCCACGGCCGACGATTTCCGAGGAGAGGCCCATCGGCAGGGGCTTCATCGGCACCGTCTTGGGCGGGTAGGCGGGGTCGCCGGCGAGGCCCGAGATGCCCATCATGCGGTCGTTCAGGTCGTAGAACGGCGCGATTGTGTCGTAGGTGATCGGCCAATCGTCGGCCACGCCATCGAGCGACTTCACGCGGAAGTCGCTGGGGTGGAAGCGCGGCGTGTGGGCGCCGTAGAGCACGGTGCCGCCGCCGACGCCGTTGAAGTTGGCGACCTTGATGCAGGAGCCTTCCTCGTGGATCGGGTAGTCGGTGATGCGCTGGCGGCGGTTGGGGCTGATGGCCCAGTGGCCGCCGTCGCGCGCTTCCGCCTCCCGCTTGGTGGCGGGGAAATTGGTGTTGCTGTTCCACTCGCCCTGTTCGAGGCAGAGGATCTTCATCTTCGTCTCGGCCATGGACCAGGCGAAGGCGGCACCCGAGGCGCCGGCACCGATGATGAGGACGTCGACGGGCTCGGTCATCGCTGGGGGGCCTGAAATGGGAAGGAAGGTTCACCGCCAAGGCGCGAAGGACGCCAAGACGGCGCCAAGGAGTCTTGGCGAGCCTTGGCGGTCTTGGCGTCTTGGCGGTTCACTTCCTTACCCTCTCAATCGAACAGGTTCGCGAGGCGTTGCTTCATCTGGTCGCAGATGTAGAGCGACAGCGCCTGGATGGTGCGGGTGGGGTTGAGGCCGGCGGAGGTGACGAAGATGGAGCCATCCACCACGAACAGGTTCTTCACGTCGTACGAACGGCCCCATTCGTTGACCACGCTCTTGGTGGGGTCGAGCCCCATGCGGGCGGTGCCCATCATGTGCACGCCGTTGGTGCGGATCGGAGCTTCCGTGACGATGGTGTGGGCGCCGGCGGTCTGCAGGATCTCGGTGCCGCGGGCGAGTGCGTGGTCCAGCATGCGGCGGGAGTTTTCGCTGAGCGTGTAGTCGATCTTCGGGGCCGGGATGCCGTGGCTGTCCTTCAGGGTGGGATCGAGGGTGACGCGGTTGTGCAGTTCCGGCAGGTCTTCGCAGATGGCGACCATGCCGGTGCGCTTGCCGGCGTATTTCCGCATCGCCGCGTGGTGGTCTTCGCCCCAGGGGATCAGGCCGCCATGCATGCCGATCGAGGCCGTCATCACCGGGTTCTGGCCGCGCACCATTTCGAAGGTGTAGCCGCGCAGGAAGCCGCGGGAGGGATCGGTTTCGTAGAATTCCTGGCTCCACATCGTGTTGCCCGGCCCGCGCCAGCCATCGGTATCCTCGTTGAAGTAGCCGAAGATGGCGCCGTAGGGGTGGAACATCAGGTTGCGGCCGACGAGGCCCGACGAGTTGGCGATGCCGTTGGGGAAACGGGCGGATTTGCTGTTCAGCATGATGCGCGACGTGCCGATGGCGTTGCAGGCCATGATGATGATGTGGGCGCCGATGAAGCATTCCTTGCCGTCGCGGTCGTAGTAGATCACGCCATTGGCCATGCCATCGTCGCCGACCGTGACTTCGCGCACGCGGGCGCGGGTGCGCAGTTCCACCCCGGCGCGGATGGCGTGCGGCCAGTAGGTGATGTCGGTGCTCGCCTTGGCGCCCTGCGCGCAGCCGGAGGTGCAGTGGGCGAGGTTGATGCAGCGGGCGCGGCCTTCGTAGTCCTGGCTGGCGATCGCACTGTCGCTGGGCCACCAGTGCCAGCCGAGCTTGTTGATGGCGCCGGCCATCAGCTCGCCGGAACGGCCGAGCGGCAACGGCGGCATCTGGGATTCGTGCGGCGGGTAGGCGGGGTCGCCGGCCAGGCCCGAGACGCCGGTGATGCGGTCGTTCTCGTCGTAGTAGGGCGCGAGGGTGGCGTAGTCGATCGGCCAGTCATCGGCGATGCCATCCAGCGATTTCACGCGGAAATCGCTGGGGTGGAAGCGCGGGAAATGGCCGGCATAGAGCACGGTGCCGCCGCCGACTCCGTTGAAGTTGCCGACCAGGATGGGGGAGTTGTCCTCGTTGATCGGGTAGTCCGTGTCGCGCGCGCGGCGGTTGGGGGAGATGGCGAAATCGCCGACCTGGCGGGCTTCCCAATCGCGGCCGGAGGTGGGGTAGTCGTGCGGGTTCATCCAGTCGCCCTGTTCCAGGCAGACGATGCGCATCTTGGTGTCGGCCAGGCTGTAGGCCGCGGCCCCGCCTGAGGCGCCGGCGCCGATGATCACCACGTCTGCGATATCGGCCATGGCGTGCTCCTGGACCCGTTTCCCGGCCCGTAGTCGATGCCGGGGCGGGGGGGATGTCAACGGGCAAGCGGCGTTCAGACTGTGTTGGGAAGTGACGGGGCATGCTCCCGGGTGGTGCGGGTGCGCCGCACGCGATACGGTTCGGGTTGGAAGCGAAGGAGACGGGCATGGAATACCGCCGCATGGGCCGCAGCGGGCTCAAGGTTTCGGAAATCTGCCTCGGCACGATGACCTTCGGGCATGGCGCGGATGAGGGCGAGGCCGGGCGGATTTTGGATGCGTGCCTGGATGCCGGGGTGAATTTCCTGGACACCGCCAATTCCTACAATGGCGGCGAGAGCGAGAGCATGCTCGGCGGGCTGCTGAAGGGGCGGCGGCGGCGGGTGGTGCTGGCGAGCAAGGTGTTCAACCCGATGGGGACGGGACCGAACGATTCCGGTGCCTCGCGCATGCACATCATGCAGTCGGTGGAGGACAGCCTGCGGCGGCTTTCGACCGACCATCTGGATCTCTACTATCTGCACCACGTGGACCACGAGACGCCGATCGAGGAATCGGTGCGGGCGCTGGATGACCTGGTGCGGCAGGGCAAGGTTCGCTACGCGGCAGTCTCCAACTACGAGGCGTGGCGGCTGATGGAATCGCTGTGGATCGCGGACAGCAAGGGGCTGTCGCGGTTCGAGTGCTACCAGCCGCAGTATTCCCTGGTGGTGCGCGACATCGAGCAGGAGATCGTGCCGGTGTGCGAGACCAAGGGGCTGGGCGTGGTGGTGTGGTCGCCGCTGGC
>CAMDAM010000020.1 GCA_945888575.1 Asaia bogorensis
CGGGCGGCCCAGCGCGCGCATGAAGCCGAGCTCGAACACCGTGCCGGCATCGGCGCTGGGGCCGCGGAAAGGGGTCAGGTTGGCCACCAGCGCGGCGCAGCCGGCAATGTGCGCCTCGTTGCGGCGGGCGATGCGATAGGCCTCCGGCAACCCGGCCCAGTCCGCGGGATCGCCGCCGGCGAGATCGTCCAGTGGCGAGACGCCGATCAGGCCATGGCGGGCGCAGATCGCCTTCAGCGCCGCGGCACGGGCCAGCGGATCGGGCAGGAACACGTCGGGGCCGGCGAGATAGACGCGCATGGGCGCATTTTGCCCTGGCTGGCCGCGCAACAGAAGCGCCGTGTGACGATCAGGCGGTGGGAAGCCAGGCGAGCAGGGCGGCGCGGCTGCGCGTGAAGGTCTCGGGCAAGCCCGCGGCGGCGGTGCGGGTGGCAACGTCATCCTGCCGGCGCGCGGCGGTCAGGGTGGCACGGGCCTCCCGCTCCACCTGGGCGAGGCCGTAGCTGCCGGCCATGCCGGCCAGGGCGTGGGCCTCATGCTCCACCTCGCCCGGGTCGGCCTGCGCGAGCGCGGATCGCAAGGCGGCGAGGCGCTCCTCCATGTCGTCCAGGCATTGGCGGCACAGCGTGCCGAGCACGGCGGGCGGCAGGTCCCGGCGCAGCTCCTCTAGCCGGGCAGCATCCAGCAGGCCCGGCAGCGACGGAACGAGCCCAGCTGGGGCGGCGGGCATCGGGCGGGCCGCACCCTGCTGCAGCACGTCGCGCAGCGCGGCGGCCGGCACCGGCTTGCTCAGCATCCCCTGCATGCCGGCGGCGAGGCACCGGGCGCGGTCTTCCTCCCCGGTGTTGGCGGTCAGCGCGTAGATCGGCACGCGCCCGGCAAGGCCCGGCAGTGCACGCATCCGGCGGGCGGCGTCGTAGCCGCTCATCTCCGGCATCATCAGGTCCATCAGCACCAGGTCGTATGGCGCGCGCGCCGCCATGGCGAGCGCCTCCCGGCCAGAGTCGGCGATATCCACCCGATGCCCTTCGCGGCGCAGCTGGGTGGCAGTAACCACCTGGTTCACCTTCATGTCCTCCACCAGCAGCACAAGGCTGCGGCGCGGGCGGAGCAATACAGTTGGCGCGGCCGGCGCGGCGTGCGGCGGAACCACCGGCGCCGGGGCTGCCGGCACAGGTTGCGGCGGCGCCTGGCGGAGGGCCGGCGGCGGCGCGGGTGGCCGATGGCGGGTGGTGACATCGGCGCAGCGCAACAGCAGCCCACCGCCCGGCAAGGCCTGCAGCCGCACCTCCACGATCGCGCCATCGGGCCGATGCCGCAGCTGGGGGAAGGCGGCCGGCCCGCGCTCCAGCAGGGCGAGCTGGCGGATGACTTCCTGATCAACATCGACCAGCCCGAACTCGCCGGCCTCGGCGACAAGGCGCAGCAGGGAGGCGAGCGTGGCGCCCTCGCGCGGCATGTCCTCCGGCAGGCCGGACAGGGCGGCGAAGTGCTGGTTCCAGTGCATCACACGCTGGTTGCGATCGGCGATCAGGATGCCCTCCTCCAGCGCCTCCAGCGCCGCATCGAGCCAGGCAGCGCGCGACGCCGCGCGCAGGCGGGCCGCGGCTTCCTCATGCCGTGCATTGGCAAGGCGGGCCGCCTCGCGGCGCAGCCGGGAAAGGCGCTGGGCGAGCCAGGCAATGGCCCCCAGCAGCAGCGCCGCCGGGAGGGCCACCAGCTCGATAAGGTCGAGCGCGCTCATGCCGGCGCGCGCGGGCTTGCGGCGGGGCGCCCGCGGTGCCATTGAAAGCCCCTGATTCCGCACAGGCCGCAACGGGCGGCTGACGCTGCATGAGATGAGGACGGCATGGCGAAGATCAAGGTGAAGACCCCGGTCGTGGAGCTGGACGGGGATGAGATGACCCGGATCATCTGGGGCTTCATCAAGGACAAGCTCATCCTGCCCTACCTCGACGTCGATCTGAAGTACTACGACCTCGGCATCGAGTATCGCGACCAGACCGACGACCAGGTCACCGTCGACGCGGCCAATGCCATCAAGCAGTACGGCGTGGGCGTCAAGTGCGCCACTATCACGCCGGACGAGCAGCGGGTGGAGGAGTTCAAGCTGAAGAAGATGTGGCGGTCGCCCAACGGCACCATCCGCAACATCCTGGACGGCACGATCTTCCGCGAGCCGATCATCTGCCAGAACGTGCCGCGCCTGGTGCCGCACTGGACCCAGCCGATCGTGATCGGCCGCCATGCCTATGGCGACATCTACCGCGCCACCGAAACCAAGATCCCCGGCCCGGGCAAGGTGACCCTCACCTACCAGCCCGCCGACGGTTCCCCGGCGCAGGTCATGGACGTGCACGACTTCAAGGGCCCCGGCGTTGCCATGGGCATGCACAACACCTCGGCCTCCATCACCGGCTTCGCGCGCGCCACCTTCAACTATGGCCTCGCGCGCAAGTATCCGGTGTACCTGTCCACCAAGAACACCATCCTCAAGGCCTATGACGGCACCTTCAAGGACATCTTCCAGGACATCTTCGACAAGGAGTTCGCCGGGAAGTTCAAGGAAGCCGGCCTGACCTACGAGCACCGCCTGATCGACGACATGGTCGCCTGCGCGATCAAGTGGGAAGGCGGCTATGTGTGGGCCTGCAAGAACTACGACGGCGACGTGGAGAGCGACATCGTGGCACAGGGCTTCGGCTCGCTGGGCCTGATGACCTCGGTGCTGCTCAGCCCCGATGGCAACACAGTGGAGAGCGAGGCGGCGCACGGCACCGTGACGCGCCACTACCGTGAGCACCAGAAGGGCCGCGAGACCAGCACCAACCCGATCGCCTCCGTGTTCGCCTGGACGCGCGGCCTGATCTATCGCGGCCGCTTCGACAACACGCCCGACGTGACGGCGTTTGCCGAAACGCTGGAGCGCGTGTGCATCGAGACGGTGGAAAGCGGCGCGATGACCAAGGACCTCGCGGTGCTGATCGGCAAGGACCAGCCCTGGCTGAACACCCAGGCCTTCCTCGCCAAGATCGACGAGAACCTGGGCAAGGCGATGGCCAAGGCCTGAGCCTTGCCATCGGACGTCGAGACGAAGGGCCCGCCGCAAGGCGGGCCTTTTTCGTCGGGGGATGCCGCGGCACCCTCCGTCGCGCTGTCCACCCGGCTGGTGTTCTTCATGGTCGGTATCGGCTTCGCCGTCTGGGCGCCGCTGGTGCCGGATGCCAAGGCGCGGTTGGGTCTGGATGACGCCGCACTCGGCACGCTGCTGCTGGGCCTCGGCGTGGGCTCGCTCGCCGCCCTGCCCTTCGCCGGCCCGCTGGTGCAGTCGCGCGGCCCGCGCTGGGTGATCCTGGGCACCGGGCTGGCCTTCTGCGCGCTGATGCCGGCCCTCGCCCTGGCCCCCACCCCCTGGGCCCTCGCCGCCCTTCTGGCCCTGTTCGGCGCGGCCACGGCCTGCGTGGACGTGGCGATGAACGCCCAGGCCGTGCTGGTGGAAAAGGCGACCGGCCGCACGCTGATGAGCGGCTTCCACGGCGCCTACAGCCTGGGCGCGCTGGTGGGCAGCCTGGCGATGACCGGCCTGCTGGCCGCGGGCGTGGCGCCGGTGACCTGCGCCACGCTACTGGGCGCCGCCTGCGCACTGGCGCTGGCAATCCGCACCGGCACGCTGATCCCGCGCGCACACGATGCGGAGGCACCGCGCCTGGTGCTGCCGCGCGGGCGGCTGGCCGCACTGGGCGCACTGTGCTTCGCCGCCTTCCTGCTGGAAGGCACGATCCTGGACTGGTCCGGCGTGTATCTCCGCTTCGAACTCGGCCAGCCCGCCTCCCGCGCCGGGCTCGGCTTCGCTGCGCTGGCCGTGGCAATGACACTGGGGCGGCTGACCGGCGATGCCGTCGTGCGCCGGCTGGGCCCGGTGCTGGTGATGGCCGGTGGCGGCGCGCTGGCCGCGCTCGGCTTCGCACTGGCCGCGGCCGCCCCTGCCTTCCCCGGCCATCCACTGGCGCTGTTCCTGGCCGGATGCGCGCTGGTGGGCCTGGGCGTGGCCAACATGGTGCCGGTGCTGTTCAGCGCCGCCGGGCGCATGCCCAACATGGCGCCAAGTGCCGCCATCGCCGCCGCCGCCACGCCGGGCTATGCCGGGCTTCTGGCCGGGCCGGTGGCGGTGGGATGGATCGCCCAGGCCACCACCCTGCCGCTGGCCTTCGCCGGCCTGGCATTGCTGGCCGCAATCATCGGACTTTCGGCGCGAATCGTCCGCGGGTGAGTTGCCAGCCGCGGCACCAGCGCGGCATGCTGCATCGCAAGAAGAACAACCGGGGCCAAGTGCCCAACAGGAGTATCGCGATGCGCCTCGCCCGCTGGCTGGCAACCGCCTGCCTCGCCGCCGCCCCGCTTGCCATCGCGCCCCCGCTCGCGGCGCAACCGCTGCGCGTGGCGCTGGAATTCGACCCCGCCCCGCTCGATCCCGCCACCGACGGCAGCTACACCAACCGCGTCGTCACCACCGTGATGTGCGACAGCCTGATCGATCTCACGCCCGACCTGCAGTTCGTCCCGGAACTCGCCACCAGCTGGGAATGGAGCGCCGACAAGCTCTCGCTCACGCTGAAGCTGCGCGCCGGCGTCAACTTCCAGGACGGCACGCCGTTCGATGCCGCCGGCATGGTCGCCAACATCATGCGCTACAAAAACGTCGCCTACTCCAACCGCCGCGGCGAAATGGCCGCGATCGTGGGTGCCGAGGTGATCGACCCGCTGACGCTCAAGGTGAACCTCAGCCGCCCCTACGCCCCGCTCGTCATGCTGCTCGCCAACCGCATCGGCACCCCCTACTCGCCCAAGATCATCGACCTGCCGCGCGGCGAGATCGAGGCCAAGCCGGTCTGCGCCGGCCCGTTCAGCTTCAAGTCCCGCCTCGCGCAGGACAACATCACGCTGGAGCGCTTCCCCGGCTACTGGAACGCCCAGGCGATCAAGCTGCCCGGCGTCATCTTCCGCACCGTCACCGACAGCAACATCCGCAAGGTGGACCTGATGGGCGGCGGGCTGGAGATCGCGCAGAAGATCTCGCCCACCGACGCCGGGCTGATCGCCGCCAACCCCAAGCTGCGCCTGGCCAAAAGCCCGTCCCTCGGCTTCGTGCCGATCGAGTTCAACGTGGGCAACGGCAAGGCCGCCGACACCCCGCTGGGCCGCGATGCCCGCGTGCGCCGCGCCTTCTCGCTGGCGATCGACCGCGAGGCCCTCAACCAGGTGGCGTTCGACGGCCAATACGTGCCGAGCCATCAGTTCGAGGCGCCAGGCAGCACCTATTACCACCCGGGCTTCCCGGCACCGAAGCGCGACGTCGCCGCGGCGAAGAAGCTGCTGGCCGAAGCCGGCGTCACCCGCGTGAGCTTCACCCTGCGCACCGGCACGGATCCGCTGGATGCCCAGGTGGCGCAGATCGTGCAGTCGATGGTGGCCGAGGCCGGGTTCGACATGAAGATCGTGGTGCAGGATTCCGCAGCCCTGGTCGCCGCCACCCGCTCCGGTGATTTCGAGGCCTCCATGCTGCTGTGGTCCGGCCGCGCCGACCCCGACGGCAACGCGCCGATCTGGCTCACCAGCAAGGGCTTCACCAACTGGGGCCAGTATCTCAACCCCAAGATCGACGATCTCTTCACCCAGGGCGCCACCGCCACCACCCCGGCGGAGCGGCTGCCGTTCTACAAGCAGGCCACCGAGGTCTTCCTGCAGGACCAGCCGCACGTGATCCTGTACCACTGGTCGATGCTGTGGGGCCTGTCCTCCAAGGTGCAGGGCTTCAAGGGCCGGCCAGACGGGCTGTGGCGGCCGGAAGGCCTGAGCCTGTCGAACTAGAGCGAGAGCCGACCTGATAGCCGGTCGGCCATCGCTCCAGGTCTTTGTTTGGGCGAGCAACTTTAGCCCATCAGGCGATTCCGCCTGATGGGCTGTTGCTCTAGCCGAGGACCAGCCCATGGCCAGCGTTCGCCTGATCGAGACCGACCTGCCGATCTTCGGCGAGCCCACCGTGCAGCCGGAGGTGCCCGGCACCACCTATGCCGCACGCATGCAGGCGGCGCTGGCACGCGCCAAGGCGGCCGGCATGGATGCGCTGGTGGTCTATGGCGACCGCGAGCACAGCGCCGGCATCGCCCACCTCACGGGATACGACCCCCGCTTCGAGGAGGCGCTGCTGGTGGCCCCCACCGCAGCCTGGCCGCGCCAGCCGGCCAGCCTGTTCGTCGGCAACGAGGGCTGGAGCTATGCCGAGTTGGCGCTGGGCAGCTTCGAGCGGGTGCTGTGCCAAAGCTTCTCCCTGCCCGGCCAGCCGCGCGACCGGCAGAAGCCGCTGGTCCGGCTGCTGGCCGAAGCCGGGCTGAAGGGCGGCATGACGGTGGGCGCCGTCGGCTGGAAATCCTTCGGCCCCGGCGACCCCGGCGCCGACGAATCCTGGCTCGACCTGCCGGAATTCATCGCCCGCGCGGTGCGCGAAGTGGCGGGCGAAACCGGCCGGGTGGTGAACGCCACCGACCTGTTCATCAACCCCACCGACGGCCTGCGCGTGATCAACGACGTGGACCAGCTGGCCGCCTTCGAGTTCGCCGCCACCTATGCCAGCCAGGGCCTGCGCAACGTGCTGTTCGGCGTCCGCCCGGGCATGACGGAGTTCCAGGCCGCAAGGCTGATGGCCGTCCCCGGCATCCCGTTCTCCGCCCATCTGATGCTCTCCGCCGGCGAGCGCGCCTCGCGCGGCCTGCCCAGCCCCTCGGCCCGCGTGCTGGGCAATGGCGACCCGTTCACCATGGCCTGCGGGCTGCAGGGCGGGCTCTCGGCCCGCGCCGGCTTCCTGGTGCACAACGCCAGCGAACTGCCGGAGGGCATCCAGGACTACGCCGACAAGCTCGTGGTCCCCTATTTCCGCGCCGTGGCCGAATGGTACGGCGAAGCCGGCATCGGCGTCACCGGCGGCACGCTGCACGCCATCATCGCCAAGCACCTGGGCGACCCCTTCTTCGGCGTCGGCCTCAACCCCGGCCACCTTCTGCATCTCGACGAATGGCTGCACTCCCCGGTCTTCGCCGGCAGCACCATCCCGCTCGCCTCCGGCATGGCCATCCAGGTGGACGTGATCCCGGCGACCCACTCGCCCTGGTTCACCACCAACATCGAAGACGGCATCGCCCTGGCCGACGCCACCCTGCGCGAGGCCTTCGCCGCCCGCTACCCGGAAGCCTGGCGCCGCATCGAACGCCGCCGCGCCTTCATGGCCGATGTGCTGGGCATCCGCCTGAAGCCGGAAGTGCTGCCCTTCAGCAACATCCCCGCCTACCTGCCGCCCTTCCTGCTGTCACCGAAGCGGGTGCTGGCGCTGGGGTAGCCGGCCTAGACAGCAAGGAAGGCTGGGCTCTGCCCAGACCCGCCAGGGGCCGAGCCCCTGGACCTCGGCCTCTAGGTCGGAAATCAAAAATAACAACGCCCGAGTACGTACGGGATTTTTTACCTTGTCCACCGGTGTTGCGTGTGCGACCTTTCCCGGTGATGCCAAATCCTTCCAACGCCCCGGTCGAAGCCGACGCCCTGCGCCCCTTGGCGCAGCCGATCATGCACGCCCATTTTCCGGCGGCGCTGAAGCTCCTGCTGCTGGCCCTGCTGGCCGCCTTTTCCGTGGCGGGCATCACAGGCCGCGCGCTGCGCCGCCCTCACAAGGATTGGTTCCTCTCCATCACCACCGACACCAGCGAAGACCCGGACTCCGACTGGGACCCGTACGTCCTGCGCCGGCTTTTTCGCCTGCGCGCCCGGCTCGGCTGGCTGATGCGCTGCGACCGCGCCGAGGGCATGGCCCTGTCCGGCCAGCGTGCGCTCGCCCCATGCCCGACTCGTGTCGCCCGCGCGCCCCCACAGCGCAAACGCGCCCGAAACAACCCCGAATCCGTCGCTGAAACCCCGCGTCCCGCGGCGATGACTCATGCCTGGAACAGCGGCCGTCCGGGCGTTTCCACCCGAACGGCCGTTGCTCTGCCTTACGCCGGTTCCTGGTCGCGCTCCGCCATCATTTCCTTGAAGGCCGGGCGAGCCTGGCAGGCGCCGATCCAGGCCTTGATGTACGGATAGGCATCGATCAGCGCCGTGGCCGGCTGGGCGTAGCGGATCACCTCGGCCACGTTGATGTCGGCCACCGTGAAGCGCCCGCCCACCAGCCAGCCGCCACCGGCCGCCAGCGCCTTGTCCAGCGCCGCGAAGGGGCGGGCCAGCCCGTCGATCGACGCCTGGCGCGCGTCGGACCCGGCGGGGTTCTGCATGATCGCCAGTGTCTTCGGCTCGGCCGAGGTAGCGGCCCACAGCGCCCACTGCACCATCGCGGCGTTCTCGCGCTCATCCTTCGGCGCCAGCGGCCCACCGGCCTTGCGGGCCAGGTACAGCGCGATGGCGAGGCTCTCGTGCAGCACGAAGCCGTCATCATCCATGGTCGGCACCTGGCCGGCCGGGTTCACAGCCAGGAAGGCCGGGCTGGCCGTGTGCATCGGCGCACCGGGAGCATTGGGGTCCGGCAGGCGATACACCTGGATCACCGGGATCTGCTCATAAGCGATGCCCAGTTCCTTCGCGGCCCAGACCGGCCGCGTCGCGCGCGAACGCAGCACGCCGTAGATCTTCACGCCCATCGCTTTTCTCCCCGTTTTGATGCCGCTGGTTTTCGCCCCCGCCCGCGCGCCGCGCAAGGGCATGTCCGACTCAAACGAACGTCAGCACCCTCGCCGGCGTGTGCACCATGATCTGGTCGATCTCTGCCGCGCTGAACCCGCGCTCGCGCATCAGGGGCAGGATGTTCTTGAAGATATGCGTGTAGCCGTGCCCGCCGAGCTTGGTGAGGCGGGTGCAGTAGCAAATGTCGTGGCTGATCGCGATGCGCTCCAGGTGCCCGTGCTGGATCAGCAGGCGGATCATCTGCAGCCGCATGCCGTCATTCGGCATGTCGATGTCCGATGCGCCGTAATAGGTCGTCTCCTGCCCGAACAGGTCGAACTCCACGATCACCCCGGTATCGGCCAGGCGCAGCAGGCGCTCCGAGTCGAAGATGGTGCGGTCGATATGGCTGATCACCACCCGCCCGAGATCCACGCCGCGGGCCTTGAGGAAATCCGCCACCTCCTGCGGCTGGTCGTCGTGCCGGCCGGGATGGACATTGATCGCCGCCCCGGTGTGCTGCTGGGCAATGATCGCCGCCTCCATCACCTGCTTCTCGTGGTCCGTCCAGGGCGACTGGCAGCCGACCTCACCGATGATGCCGCTGCGCACATCCGTGCCCCAGGCGCCCTCGGTAAGCTGGGAAATCATCTCGGCGGCATAGGAATCGACCCCGCGGCCATAGGTCGCCGGCGCCTGGTACTCGTCCACGTAGAACCCGCAACCCATCACGATATGCGTGTCGGTCGCCTCGGCAATCGCGCGCAGCCCGGCGGGATTTGGCTTCAGCCCCTCGCAGGTCAGCTCCACGATCGATTTGCCACCGGCGGCGCGCATCTTCGCCACTTCGTCCGTGATCATCTCCGGCACGACCAGCTTGTATTTGCCGGCATGCGGCACGCGGCCATAGACGATCTCGTGGTAGTTCTCGAGGGTGATCTCGGGCCAGGGCTGGTTCAGCGCGGCCAGCTTGGGGGGCGTGATGTCGCAGAGCAGATGCTCATGCATCAGGGTCGGGCCCAGTTCGCCGGGCTCGATCAGCCCGCACACCGTCTGGATGCGGCCCTTCAATTCGCTGCGTGACACCATCGCTGCCTCCTGTCGATCAGTGGCAGTGTGGCAAGGGCGGGGGGCGCCGTGAAGCGGCGGAATTGGTCGGAGCGGCGGGATTCGAACCCACGACCCTCAGTCCCCCAGACTGATGCGCTACCAGGCTGCGCTACGCTCCGACCGTTGGGGAGGCACCGTGTAGCAGCCACGGTGCCGCTCTGCAATGCGGCTTGCTCAGGGCAGCAGGGCGCGCAGCGCTTCCAGCTCGCGCAGTGTCTGCGACAGCACGAGGCGCAGCCGCGCGGCCTCCGCGGCGGAGGCATCGGTGGCCGGCGCGTCGTCCTTGGCGGCCGTGCGGGAGGCGGGGCGCTTGGCGGCACCCGGCGCTGCGGCGGCAGGCGCGGCGGGGGTCAGGCCCGGCATCGGCAGCTCGGGCGCGTCGATCTCCGGCATGGCGGCGGCCAGGGCCTCCTGTTCCTCGCGTTCCTCCGGGGAGGGGGGCGGAATGTCGTCGGAGAGCTTGCCGCCACCTTCGCGCAGAAGGCGCTGCACGCCCTTGATCGTGTAGCCCTGGATGTACAGCAGGTCGGACACGCGGCGCAGCAGGGCGATGTCGTCCGGCCGATAGTAGCGCCGGCCACCGCCGCGCTTCAGCGGCTTCACCTGCGGGAACTTGGTTTCCCAGAACCGCAGCACGTGCTGCGGGATGTGAAGCTCGTCGGCCACCTCGCTGATGGTGCGGAAGGCATTGGGAGCCTTCTTCGGCTTGCCGCGGCCGTCACCGTCATCGGCGTCCGCTCCGTTGGCGGACATGGCCGGGGCGGCGGCCAAGGCCGCGCGGCCGCTCATTCATCGTCTCCGCCAACTGGCGGCGCCATGTGGTTCACGTGGGCGCGCAGCACCTGGCTGGGGCGGAACACCAGAACCCGGCGCGGCAGGATCGGCACCTCCACCCCGGTCTTGGGATTGCGGCCGATCCGGCGGCCCTTCTGGCGCACAGAAAAGGTCCCGAACCCACTGATCTTAACGGATTCCCCCGCCTCCAACGCTGCTGCCATCCTGGCCAGCACAACCTCCAGCAGGTCGGCCGATTCGTTCCGGGAGAGGCCCACCTGGGTGTAGATGGTCTCGGTCAGGTGGGCGCGGGTGACAGTGTTCATCAGGGCACGCTATGCACATGCCGCCCCGGCGTCAAGAATACTCTGTAATCAACCCCTTGGGTCGGGCGGGTCCGAGCCCGCAAGAGCCTCGGCGGCTACAGCCGCACCAGCGCGCTACCCCAGGTGAGGCCACCGCCCAGCGCTTCCATCAGCACGAGGTCGCCGCGCTTCACGCGCCCGTCCCGGTATGCCTCGGAGAGTGCCAGCGGGATCGAGGCGGCCGAGGTGTTGGCGTGGCGATCCACCGTCACCACAACACGCTCCGCCGGCAGCGACAGGCGCTTGCCGATGGCATCGATGATCCGCAGGTTGGCCTGGTGCGGCACCAGCCAGTCCACGTCGGACGGCGCAAGCCCGTTGGCCTCCAGCGCCTCCGTCACCGCACCGGCGAGCTTGGCCACGGCGTGGCGGAAGACCTCGTTGCCCTTCATCACGAGATGGCCGGGCTTGTCCGGCTGGCCGACCGCGCCATCCACATACAGGATGTCGCCGAGATCGCCCTGGGCATGCAGGTGGGTGGAGAGGATGCCCGGCTCACTGGCAGCACCACTGCCGTGGCCCGCACGCAGCAGCACCGCGCCGGCGCCGTCGCCGAACAGCACGCAGGTGCCGCGGTCTTCCCAGTTCATGATGCGCGAATAGACCTCGGAGCCGATCACCAGCATGCAGCGCGCCTGGCCCGCGCGCATCATCCCGTCCGCCACCGACAGCGCGTAGATGAAGCCACTGCACGCCGCCGAGAGATCGAAGCCGAAGCCCCCTGCCCCCAGCGCCGCCTGCACCCGCACCGCGGCGGCCGGGAAGGCCTGATCGGGCGTGGCGGTGGCCACGATGATGCCGTCCACCTCTGCCGCATCCACCCCGGCATCGGCCAGCGCGGCGCGTGCCGCCTCCGTGGCCATGAAGGCGCAGGTTTCGTGGGGTGCTGCCAGATGGCGCTGGCGGATGCCGGTGCGCTCGCGGATCCAGTCGTCAGAGGTATCCACCCGCTGGGCGAGTTCCGCGTTGGTCACGATCCGGGCCGGAAGGTAGGACCCGATGCCGGCCAGCTGCGTGCGCGGCCGGGTGCCGCCAGAGGCCATGTCAGCGCGCCGTGGCGAGGCGTGATCCGCCGGCGGGGTCTGCTGGTCCATGTCCAGATCCGTTTCCTGTCGTGGCGGAACCGGGGGCGGGGGTCAGCTCGGCAATGCGGCCGAGCCCCTCGCGAATCCCGTCGTTGAAGCGGTGCACCACCATGTCCATAGCGACGTCCACGGCATGCGCGAAGCCCTCGGCGTCGGTTCCGCCATGCGATTTCACCACCACACCGGACAGGCCAAGCATGACGGCGCCGTTGTAGCGCCGCGGGTCCAGCCACTCGCGCAGGCGCTCCAACTGCGGGCGCACCAGCAGGTAGCCGATCTTGGAGGCGATGGAGGCGGAGAACACCTGGCGCAGCATCTGCCCCACCAGCTTCAGCGCGCCCTCGCCGGTCTTGAGCGCGACATTGCCGGTGAACCCGTCCGTCACGATCACATCGGTGGTGCCGGCGGCGATGTCGTGGCCTTCCACGAATCCGTGGAACTGCGGCCCGAGATGGGATTGGCGCAGCGTCTCGGCGGCCAGGCGCAGCGTCTCGCTGCCCTTCAGCTCCTCGGAGCCGACATTCAGCAGGCCGATCGTGGGGGCGGTGAGCCCGAGCACGGTGCGGGCGAACACGTCGCCCATCAGGGCGAACTCCACCAGGTTGCGCGTGTCGCACGCCACGTTGGCGCCGAGATCGAGCATCACCACGTCGCCTCGCGCCGAAGGGCCGAGGGCGGCCATGGCGGGGCGGTCGATTCCCGGCAGGGTCTTGATGACGATCTTGGCCAGCGCCAGCAGTGCGCCGGTATTGCCGGCAGAGACCACGCCTGCCGCCTCGCGCGCCGCCACCGCATCGATGGCGACCCGCATGGAGGCGCCCCGCAGGCGCAGCGCCGCGGTGGGCTTCATGTCGCCGGAGATCACATCCGGCGCATGGCGCAGGGTGCAGATGGCGGCGGCGCGCTTATGCTGGGCCAGCAGCGGGGCCACGCGGGCCTCGTCGCCAACCAACAGGAAGCGGGCGCCGGGATGGCGCTCGGCCACGATATCAAGGCCGCGGACCACCACGTCGGGGGCGGCATCGCCCCCCATGGCATCCACGGCCAAGGTGAATTCGCTGCTCACGCGCCGCTATCCAGTCTGGTCCTGGCGGCCTGCCACTGGACAGATTGCCACTGGGCGGCAGGCCACGCATGCGGGCATTGGCCCGGCATGATGTTCCCGGTGCGCGACGACGCCCGCGCCGGGCTCAGGCGCGGACAGCGCCCTTCAGGGCCTTGCCGGCCGTGGCCACTTCGCGGCCGTCGTAATGGCCGCAATGGCTGCACACGTGGTGCGGGCGCTTCAGTTCGCCGCAGTTCGAGCACTCCGCATGGGCAGAAGCAACCAGCGCGTGGTGGCTGCGCCGCATGCCGATGCGAGACGGGGAGGACTTCTTCTTCGGTACGGCCATGGGACCACGCAACTCCGGGCAGCGTGACGATCCGGTCGGCTCGGTCGGGCAAGGCAAGCGTGGCGGGCGGAACCCGACACCATAACCTAGCCGCTCCGGCGGATACGATCACAGTAAGGCAAAAACACGAGGGGCGCCCACTAGCAGAGGTGCGAAGCCCCCGCAAGCCATGGCGCGACATATGGGCCATCCTACCCCGGCCGCGCGCGCCGCGCCAGGGCGGCGAAGGGGGAGGTGGGTTCGTCGTCCGGGTCGCCCGGCATGTCGCCGTCGCCAAGCACGGCACCGGGCTTGCGGGGATACGGGTCCAGCGCCAGCGCCAGCTGTTCCACCGCGGCCTCGCCAAGGTCGATCTGGGTGCCGGCATAGGGCAGCTCATCGTCGGATTCGAGGTCGAGCAGGTCCTCCTCGTCGGGCTCCACGAACTGTTCCTCCGGCACGAATCGCACGCGGAACGCCTCCTGCACCTCCGCCTCGAACGGATCGGTGGTGACCACGCATTCCTGCGTCACGCGCGCGGCCAGCATGCCCTCCGCCAACACCACGCCACCGCCCAGCAGGCTCAGGCGGAACCGGCAAGCGAGCCCCGCCACGGCCGGAATGCGGAGCCGCGCCGCGATCGCCACGCATTCCTCGGCGGTGGCGATCACCTCGCGCTCCAGCCCCAACGTACCCACTTGGCCAACCGCGATGGGCCGGTGCATCTCCACTTGGTCGCTCACGACAGGGCCTCCTGCGCATCTGCGAAGCGCAGCCCACCGGCCAGCAGCGCCTCGGCCGGCATTGCCTCCAGCGAGGCGGCATGCCGCAGCACCAGCCGGGCCAGGCGCAGTGCGGCATCCTCCGGCATCTCCGATCCAGGAGCCGTGCCGCGCCAGACATTGCGCGCCAGCGCCTCGGCCAGCGCCGCCTCGTCGCCCTGCCCCATGGCAGCCTCGTAGGCGGTGCTGCGGCCGTGCAGCGCCTCCCACATCGCCTTCACGCGCCGGCCGACCACGAGGTCGCTGACGCCCATTTCGCGCAGGTTGAAATCCATGTCGGAGAACATCGCGTCGAACACCGCCTGGGCCACGTCCGGCCCCGGCGGCGGCAGCGCGGTCAGCCGGCGGATCACCAGGAACACGTGCAGCCCGACCATGTCGAACCGCCCATCCAGCGTGTCTGGCACACGGAGACCGCTGTAGAACACAGGCTGGCGTGCCGCCGCAACGGCCGCGCCGTACAGCTCATACCCCAGCCTTTCGTGGCGACGCCGCCGCAGAAACCCCAGCACCCTGCTCTCCTGTCCACCCGGGCGAGACCGCGCCGGGCCCGTTGGGGGCACGCCAAGGGCAAACGGCGCCCGAGATGGCGCGCTCCCGGTGATCATGCTAGCACGTAGGCGCGTGCCGCCAACCTGCCAGCCCCGATGGGCCTGGCGGAGCGGGTGCCGCCCCGCATGGTCGCAGGGGCCGCGCGCGGGGCCAGACCACTGCCGGGGACCACCAGTTGCGTAGCATGCCACCCTCCTTACTGCCGAAGCTCCTCGCCCTGGCCCTGGCCGCCGTGCCGCTGGCGGCGTGCGACACCACGGGCCTCCTCAGCCACCCGATCCAGGCCCGCGGCAACCGCGTGGATGCGGAGCAGCTGTCCCAACTGGTGCCTGGCACGTCCACCCGCAACGACGTGTTGGCGCTGATCGGCTCGCCCACCACCCGCGCGACCTTCGACGACAACACATGGCTCTACATTTCGGAAATGACGAAGCCGATCATCGCTTCGACGAATTCCATTCGGGATCAGCAGGTTGTAACGGTCATCTTCGACAGGCAGGGAGTGCTGAGCAAGGTGGAGCGAAAGGGGCCGGACGATTCGGTGCCGGTGGACATCGCTTCGCGCACCACGCCGACGCCGGGTACCGAAACCAATTTCCTGCAGCAGCTGCTGGGGAATGTCGGCCGCTTCACCCCGGGCGGCAGTGTCGGCTCCGGCCCCTCCGGCTCCAACCCGGGTTCGCGCAGCAACTACTGACCTCACGTCAGGCGAAGTGGCTCCAGCCGCCGGCGGCGAGTGCCATCGGCGTGCCATCCGGGCCCAGCACGGAGACCTGCGGGGCGCCTGCCACGAAGCGGCCGATCCGCACCACCGCCACGCCGCATGCCACCGCCGCTGCGCACAACGCTGCCTCGCGCGACTCGGGTACGGCCAGCAGCAACTCGTAGTCGTCCCCTCCTGTCAGGCAGCGGGCCAGCAACGCCGGATCGGTGGCGACCGCCGCGGCGGCTTGCGGCGACAGCGGCACACGCGACGCCTCGATCTCCGCGCCCAGCCCCCCACCGCGGCAGAGATGGCCGAGGTCCTGCACCAGCCCGTCGGAGATATCCATCGCTGCCGTGGCAATGCCGGCCAGGCGCTGCCCGAGCAAAACGCGCGGCTGCGGCAGCCGGTAGCGGCCGGCCAGGAACCCATCAGGATCATCCAGCTGCCCGGTGGCCGCCAGCAGCCCCAGCGCGCCATCGCCGATCGTGCCCGTGACCCACACCCCGTCGCCAGGCCGCGCGCCGTTGCGCCGCAGAGCCGTGCCGGGCGAAACGGTGCCGAGGATGGTGAGCGACAGGCTGACCGGCCCGGGCGTGGAGGTGGTGTCGCCGCCCAGCACCTGCAGGCCGAACTCCCTCTGGTCCGCCGCCAGCCCCGCGGCGAAGCCGACGAACCAGGTCTCCGGCGTGTCGCGTGGCACGGAGACCGTCATCAGGTAGCCCAGCGGGGTGGCGCCCATGGCGGCGAGGTCGGAGAGGTTGGTGCGCAGCAGCTTGCGCGCCACCAGGTCCGGCGGGTCGTCCGGCAGGAAGTGCACGCCGGCGACCATCGCATCGGCGGCCACCACCAGTTCCCGGCCCGGCGGCGGCGCGAACACCGCGGCATCATCGCCCAGCGCCAACGCACCGGCTCCGGCAAGTGGCAAAAAATGCTTATAGATCAGGGAGAATTCGGGAGGAATGGAGACGGCCATGCAGCCGCGCTCAGCCGCCCTGGAACTCGCCGGTGCGCAGGCGGTGGGCGATGCGGTCCAGCACGCCGTTCGCCATGCCCGGGATGTCGCCGTCGAAGAAGCCGTGGGCGATGTCCAGGTACTCGTTGATCACCACGCGCGCCGGCGGGCCGTCGCTCATCCACAGCTCCGCCGCCCCGGCCCGCAGAAGGGCGCGCAGCACCGGGTCCAGGCGTTCCATGGGCCAGTCGGCCGAGAGCGTGTCGGCCAGCACGGCATCGAGCGTATCCTGCTGGGCGGTGGCGGTGCGCACGATGCGGCCGAACAGCGGCACGTTGGCATCGGGCGCGCGCCCATCCTCGAAGCCGCTGCCGGGTTCGGCCCCCAGCCGGTGACGGACGAACTCGTCGATCACCCGCTCGGCGGAAACCTGCATCTGTTCGGCCTGGAACAGCGCCTGCACCGCGGCCACGCGGGCCGAGGTGCGCGGGCGGCTGTTGGGCGATTGTGGTCTGGCTTTGGTCATTCCTAGCTCGCCGCGCCGAGCTGGCGTGCGGCACGGATCTGCAGCAGCGCCGCGGCCGCGGCCTCGGCACCCTTGTTGTGCCCGTCCTGCCCGGAGCGGGCCAGGGCCTGGGCCTCGGTGGCCACGGTCAGCAGGCCGTTGCCGAGGCTCAGCGTGTGGTCCAGTGCCACGCGGGTCAGTGCCTGCATCGCCTCGCGGCAGACATGCTCGTAGTGGTCGGTCTCGCCCTTCACCACGCAGCCCAGCGCGACGAAACCGTCATAGGCCTTGTCCCCCTTCACGGCGAACTGGATCGCCGTGGCCAGTTCCAGGGCACCGGCCACATCCAGCACGTCGCAGGTGCCGCCGGCCTCGGTGATGATGCGCACCGCGCCGTCGCGCAGGCCATCGACGATCTGGGTGTAGTACGGCGCGCGCACCACCAGCATCCGCGGCGGGCGGCCACCGATCTTCGGCGCTTCGGGCAGCTTGGCGTCGGCGGTGCTCATGGAAGAATCTCTTACAGCCCGTCGAGCGGGCGCTGGTCGACAATGTTCAGGCCGTAGCCCTCGATGCCGACGATGGTGCGCGGGTGGTTGGAGAGCAGGATCATGTCCCGCACCCCGAGGTCGAGCAGGATCTGCGCGCCGATGCCGTAGTCGCGCAGCGTTGAACGCGGGCGCTCCGCGGTGGCCAGCTGCTTCACGCGTTCCGACAGCGTGGTGGGCCCCATCTCGCGCAGCAGCACGATGGCGCCGCGGCCCTCGCGCGCGATCATCGCCATGGACTGGGTCAGCGCATCGCGCGTGGTCTCGCCCAGCACGTCGTTCAGCAGGTCCACGCCGTGCATGCGCACCATCACCGGCCCGGGTGCTGCGAGGTCGCCCTTCACCAGCACCAGGTGTTCGTTGTTTTCCAGCGTGTTGGCATAGACGATCGCCTTCCACTCGCCACCGACGGCATGGGTCAGCGAGCCCTCCGTCACCCGGCGCACGAAGCGCTCGGTGCGGCGGCGGTGCGCGATCAGGTCGGCGATGGTGCCGAGCTTGAGGTTGTGGTGCTGCGCGAAGGTCACCAGGTCCGGCAGGCGGGCCATGGTGCCGTCGTCGTTCATGATCTCGCAGATCACGCCGGAGGGGTTGAGGCCGGCGAGGCGGGCGATATCCACCGCCGCCTCGGTATGCCCTGCCCGCACCAGCGTGCCGCCCTCGCGCGCCACCAGCGGGAACACGTGGCCGGGGGTCACGATGTCGATCGGCCCCTTTTCCGGGTTGATCGCCACCGCGATGGTGTGGGCGCGGTCATGGGCGGAGATGCCGGTGGTCACGCCGTCGCGCGCCTCGATGGAGACGGTGAAGGCCGTGCTGTGCCGTGTGCCGTTGGATTGGCTCATCAGCGGCAGGCCGAGCTGCTCCACGCGCTGTCGGGTCATGGAAAGGCAGATCAGGCCGCGGGCATGCCGGGCCATGAAGTTCACCGCATCGGGCGTGGCGAACTGCGCGGGGATCACCAGGTCGCCCTCGTTCTCCCGGTCTTCGTCATCCACCAGGATGAACATGCGCCCGGCGCGGGCTTCCGCGATCAGGTCCTCGGCGGAGGCGAGGTATTGCGACAGTGACTTGGTCAGCATCTGGCTCATTCCCGGCCCCTCAGGCGGCATACTCGGCAAGGCGGGCCACATAGCGCGCCACGGTGTCGATCTCGATATTGACCTTGTCGCCCACCTTGAGAAGGCCGAACCCCGTCACCTCTGCCGTGTGCGGGATGATGTTCACGCCGAACGTATCCCCCTCCACCTCGTTCACGGTCAGCGAAACGCCGTCGATGGCGACCGATCCCTTGGGGGCGATGAAGCGGGCAATGGCCCCCGGCACGCGGAAGCGCCAGCGGGTGGAGCCCTGGTCCGGCGTGGCGGAAAGCACCTCGCCCAGCCCATCCACATGGCCCGAGACGATATGCCCGCCAAGCTCGTCACCCACCTTCAGCGGGCGCTCGAGGTTGATGCGCGTGCCGGTCTGCCATACGCCAAGCGTGGTTTTCGACAGGGTTTCGGCCGAAGCGGTGACCGCGAACCAGTCCGGCCCCAGCTCCACCGCCGTCAGGCAGCAGCCATTGCAGGCGATGGAGGCGCCGAGCGGGATGGTGGCCATGTCGGCCCAGCCCGTGGGCACGCCCACCACCAGCCGCATGTCCTGCCCGCCGCCAATCGGCGTGATCGCGCGAACCTCGCCCAGGCCGGTAACGATCCCGGTGAACATCAGACCTTCGCTCCCTTCTGCGCCCCGGCTTCGGGTACGCGAACATACTCGCTCAGCAGGTCCGCGCCCACCGGCCGCGTGCCGGTGCTGCGGAACCGCGGCATCTGCGCCAGCGCCTCCACCCCGAAGGCCTGCGCCGCGGGCCAGCCATCGCCGCCCATCACGGATGGGGCGTGGAACCAGGCCAGCCGGTCCACCAGATCCGCGCGCAGCAGCGCCGCGGCGATCTGCGCCCCGCCCTCGGTCAGCAGCCGGGTGATACCGCGCTCGGCCAACGCCCGCAGCCCGGCGGAGAGGTCGATTCCAGCCGGCGAATTTCCCACCTGCACCACGATGACTCCGGCCGATTCCAGCGCCGACACCCGGCGCGAGTCGGCGCCGCCGTGGCACAGCACCCAGGTTGGCGCCGCCGCCGCAGTGGCCACCAGGCGGGAGGTCAGCGGCAGGCGCAAATGGCTGTCCGCCACCACACGCACCATCGGCAGCGGCTTGAAGCCCGGAATGCGGCAGGTCAGGTCCGGATTGTCGGCCAGCACGGTGCCCACGCCCACCATGATAGCGTCGTGCCGACCGCGCAGCGCATGGGCCATGCGGCGCGCCGGTTCGCCCGTGATCCACTTACTTTCGCCTGTGCGGGTGGCGATGCGGCCATCCAGCGTGGAGGCCAGCTTCAGCGTGACCATCGGCCGGCCGCGCTGCACGCGGGTGACGAAGCCGGCCACCACATCGGCCGCCTCATCCTCCAGCACGGCTTCCACCACCTCGATCCCCGCCGAACGCAGCCGGGCGAGGCCGGCGCCGTTCACGCGCGGATCGGGGTCGCGCACCCCCACCACCACGCGCGCCACGCCGGCGGCGACCAGCGCATCGGTGCAGGGGGGCGTGCGGCCATGGAAGCAGCACGGTTCCAGCGTGACGTAGGCCGTGGCCCCGCGTGCCGCGTCACCAGCCATGGCCAGGGCCTGCGGTTCCGCGTGCGGCCGCCCGCCCTGCGCCGTGGTGGCACGGCCGACCACCCGCCCGTCCTTCACGATCACACAACCCACGGAGGGGTTCGGCCAGGTGCGCCCATTGCCGCGCCGCGCCAGCGACAGCGCCGCGCGCATGTGCGCGACATCCTGCGCCCTGGCCGTCACGGCTTCGGGTCCGGCAGGGTGTCCTCGCCGCCAAGCCCACCCAAAAATGCTTCGAAATCCTTGGCTTCGCGGAAATCGCGATAGACGGAGGCGAAGCGGACATAGGCCACCTCGTCCACCTCGCGCAGCGCCGCCATCACCGCCTCGCCAATCGATTTGGAGGGCACGTCGCTGTCGCCGGAGGCCTCCAGCTGGCGCACGATGCCGTTCACGATCCGCTCCAGCCGCTCTTCCGAAACGGGCCGCTTGCGGATCGCCACGCGGATGGAGCGCACCAGCTTGTCCCGGTCGAACGGCACGCGGCGCCCGTCGGTCTTCACCACCGTCAGCTCGCGCAGCTGCACGCGCTCAATGGTGGTGAAGCGCTGGGTGCAGGCGGGGCAGAAGCGGCGGCGGCGGATGGTCATGCCGTCGTCGCTCGGCCGGCTGTCCTTCACCTGGGTCTCGTCGTGGCCGCAGAAGGGACAGCGCATCGGAACAAACTACCGGGCGTAGATCGGGAAGCGCGCGCACAGCTCCTTCACCCGCGCGCCCACGGCCGCTTCCACCACGGCATTGCTGCCGTCGTTGGAGGCCGAAAGCCCATCCAGCACTTCGCCGATCATCTGGCCGATCTGCTGGAACTCCGCCACGCCGAAGCCGCGCGTGGTGCCGGCGGGGGTGCCGAGGCGTACGCCGGAGGTGATGGCGGGCTTTTCCGGGTCGAAGGGAATGGCATTCTTGTTCGCCGTCATGTGCGCCCGCTCCAGGCTGGCCTCGGCCGCCTTGCCGGTCACGCGCTTGGGGCGCAGATCCACCAGCATCAGGTGGCTGTCGGTGCCTCCGGTCACGATCGCCAGCCCCTGCTCCACCAGCGTGGTGGCCAGCGCGCGGGCATTGTCGACCACGGCTTGCTGGTAGGTCTTGAACTCCGGCCGCAGCGCCTCGCCGAAGGCCGCGGCCTTGCCGGCGATCACATGCATCAGCGGCCCGCCCTGCAGTCCCGGGAACACCGCCGAGTTGAACTTCTTGCCCAGGTCGGCGTCGTTCGAAAGGATCATGCCACCGCGCGGCCCGCGCAGCGTCTTGTGGGTGGTGGTGGTCACCACATGCGCGTGCGGCAGTGGGCTCGGGAACACCCCGGCCGCCACCAGCCCGGCGAAATGAGCCATGTCCACCATGAAGAACGCACCGACCTCATCGGCCACGCGGCGGATACGGGCGAAATCGATCACGCGCGGATAGGCGCTGCCGCCGGCGATGATCAGCTTGGGCTTCTCGGCCCGCGCCATGGCTTCCAGCTGGTCGTAATCCAGCAGCCCGTCCTCGCGCCGCACGCCGTACTGGATGGCGCGGAACCACTTGCCAGACAGGTTGGGGGCTGCGCCGTGGGTCAGGTGCCCGCCGGCATCCAGGCTCATGCCCAGGATGGTATCGCCCGGCTTCACCAGCGCCAGGAACACCGCCTGGTTGGCCTGCGCGCCGGAATGCGGCTGCACGTTGATGTAGCTGCAGCCGAACAGAAGCTTCGCCCGCTCGATCGCCAGCGTCTCGGCCACGTCCACTTCCACGCAGCCGCCGTAGTAGCGCCGGCCGGGATAGCCCTCGGCATACTTGTTGGTCAGCACCGAGCCCTGCGCCTCCATCACGGCGGCGGAGACGATGTTCTCGCTGGCGATCAGCTCGATGCCGTCCTGCTGGCGCACCAGTTCGCGGCCGATGGCGGCGGCCAGTTCGGGGTCGGTTTCGGCCAGGCTTGCGGCGAAGAAGCGCTGCAGGCTGGCGTGGTTCGCGCGATCGTTCATGCCCAACCCTCCGGGACGCGGGGAAAGAGCCGGCGTTCTAGACGGTTGCCGGCGCGTCTGCGAGAGGCTTCGCAGCAGGGGAAAGCTTCGCCAGCCGCTGCACGTGCCGCCCGCCTTCGAACGGCGTGGCCAGGAACACGCGCAGGATGTCCTCGGCGGTCGCCGCATCAATCAGCCGCGCGCCCATGGCGATCACGTTGGCATCGTTGTGCTCGCGGCAGAGCCGGGCGGTTTCGCTCTCGCTGGCCAACGCGCAGCGGATGCCGGCATGCCGGTTCGCCGCGATCGACATGCCCACGCCGGAGCCGCACACCAGCACGCCGCGCAGGGCCCGGCCGTCCTCCACCGCCGCGCAGACCGCGTGGGCGATGTCGGGGTAGTCCACCCGGGCCTCGTCATGCGTGCCCATGTCGAGCACGGAATAGCCGGCCGCGCGCAATCCATCGGCCAACTGGCGCTTCAGCGCCGGGCCGGCATGGTCGCAACCGATCGCAATCGTGGGCATGGTCTCGCTATCCATCCCCGGTTCCTATCACGCGTTCGTGCGCCGGGCGAAGTGCGGCACGCCCCCACCGCCGCAATGCCGCCATGCTTTCGGGCGTGCGGTTGGCAACCGGCGCCCCCGCCGCCATCATGCCGGCGAATCGAACGGGGGCGATCAACATGCGCATTCTGGTGCTCGGCGCGGGCGGCATCGGCGGCTACTACGGCGGGCGGGCAGCTGCCGGCGGCGCGGACGTCACCTTCCTGGTGAGGCCCAAGCGCGCCGCGCAGATCGCCGCCAACGGCCTGGTGATCAAGAGCCCGCT
Organism: Asaia bogorensis; assembly: GCA_945888575.1. Classification (GTDB taxonomy): domain Bacteria; phylum Pseudomonadota; class Alphaproteobacteria; order Acetobacterales; family Acetobacteraceae; genus CAMDGX01. Next base: position 22,892 of record CAMDAM010000020.1, read on the forward strand.
GGGCGACGCCACCATCGCCGCCCAAACGGTGCAGGCCGACACGGTGAAGCCCGGCTGGGATGCCATCATCCTCTCCTGCAAGGCCTACGACCTCGACAGCGCCATCGAGGCCATCCGCCCCGCCGCCGCCGGCGCCAAGATCATCCCCCAGCTCAACGGCATGCAGCACCTCGACAGGCTGGAGGCCGAATTCGGCGCCGAAGCCGTCCTCGGCGGCATGACCGGCATCGCGGTCACGCTGGAGGCCGACGGCACAGTGCGCCACCTCAACACCATGGCCACCTTCGGCTACGGCGCCCGCCTGCCCAGCCAAGTGGCATTCTGCGACGCGCTGCAGCCGCATCTGGCCAAGGGCGGCTTCGACCTGACCAACTCGCCCGAGATCCTGCAGATGATGTGGGAGAAATGGGTGTTCCTCTGCTCCATCGCCGGCATGAACTGTCTGTTCCGCGGCAATGTGGGCAGCATCGTCAGCGCCAGCGCGGAGGCCGCCGGGCTGATGCTGCAGATGGTGGACGAATGCACCGCGGTGGCCACCGCCGCCGGCTTCAAGCCGCGCCCGCCCGCCGATGCTCGGGCCCGCTCGCAGCTCAGCGACCCCAAGGGCCAGTGGATGGCCTCCATGCTGCGCGACCTGCAGAAGGGCGGCGCGGTGGAGGCGGATCACGTGGTGGGAGACATGCTGGCCCGCGCCAAGGGCTTCGGCACGCCGCACACCATGCTGGCCACCGCCTATACCCACCTCAAGGTGTATGAGGCGTCGCGCCCCAAGGGGTAGGCTACTGCCCCTTCGCCTGCTGCTCGCGGGCCTTTTCCAGCGCCTCGCGCTGCTTCCGGCGCTCGGCCAGCCGGCGCATGATCGGCCCGCGCAGGTACAGCAGTGTCGCGATGGTCCAGAGCCCGAGCGCGATCGAGGCGACGATCCAGTTGAACATCCGCCTTCCTACCGCATCGGCAGGGCGGCAAGGAAGGCCGGAACGCGCGCCAGCGCATCTTCGCGCGCCGCCGGGTCGCCGCCCGTATGCACGATGCCGTCGCCGCGCTGGCTCGACGGGATGTTGCGCATCTGCCGCACCGGGATATCCACGTCGAAATTGTGCCAGGCGCCGGGATAGGCCACCAGCATCACGGCCGGCCCGGCCTCCTCCGCCAGCGCGCGGCATGGGGCGATCGGGGTCCAATCGTCGGCCTCGCCGTGCAGCAGCAACATTGGCGCCACTGGCTGCCACCCGCCCAGCCGCGCCGCGGCACGGCAGCCGGGATAGAAGGCCACCAGCCCGCGGATCAGGCCGCGCCGCTCCGCCAGGTCCCGCCCCGCCGCCAGCAACGTGCTGCCGCCATCGGACCAGCCCATCAGCACCACCCCGCCCGGCGGCGTGCCTGGCCGGTCGAACAGAAACTGCGCCGCCGCCAGCGCATCACGCCGCCGCAGCCCCACCGCCGTGACCGTCCGGCGCTGCTCCCTGCACTGGGAGCCGAGCCCGCGCGAGCCGAAGCTGTCGGGGAACAGCACGATGTGGCCACGGCGCCGCAGCACCTCGCCCCACTGCGCATCGCGTTGCGGATAGGGCCCGCCACAGCCATGCAGCGCCACGATGGCGGGCGCCACCGCCGGCCCGTCCGGCAGCAGCAACTCGGCCTTCAAGGTCACGCCCTCGGGGCCCGGGATCGCCACCGTCTCGGCGCGGACCGGAAGGGTCAGCAACAGCAGCAGGAACAGAATGCGGCGCATCGGCGAATACTTGCGCAGGCGCTTGCCGATCCACAGCGCCGGCAGGAAGCAGCAGGCCTGGATCACCACGATCAGCGGCGCCGTGGCCACATCCAGGTGAAAGCTCGCCAGCACGCCCAGCACGGAGGCGCTCACCGAAACCCCCGCCGCCACCGCCATCATCGCGTCGAACCGCCGCGTCGCCACGAACCCGATCGCCCCGGGCGCGATCAGCATCGCCACCACCAGCACAATCCCCGCCGCCGCAAGCGCTGCCACGATCACCAGCGCGAGCCCCACCAGCAGCGCGATCTCCAGCCGCCGCGCATCGAGCCCGATGGCGCGCGCATGGGCGGGATCGAAGCACACCAGGAACAGGTCGCGCCGCCGCGCCCAGGCCAGCAGCGCCACCGGCAGGATCACCGCCGCGGTCTCCACCACCTCCGCCCAGGTCACGCCCAGCACATTGCCGAACAGGATGTGGTTCAGGTGCTGGTCGGTATCCACCTTCACGAACAGCACCAGCCCGGCCCCGAACATGCCCGCGAACACGACCGCCAGCACCGCATCCTCGCGCACCCGCGAATTGCGCCGGATATAGCCGGTGGCCAGCGCGCAGCCGAGCCCCGCGGCCAACGCCCCCAGCTTCGTCGGCAGCCCCGCTAGATGCGCCAGCACGATCCCCGGGAGCACGGCGTGGGAGACGGCATCGCCCATCAGCGACCAGCCCTTCAGCACCAGGTAGCAGGACAGCACCGCGCAGCCCGTACCCACCAGCACGGCCACGATCAGCCCGCGCACCATGAAGTCATGCGCCAGGGGCGCGGTGAGCCACTCGATCACGAAACCGGCCTCGCCCGCCGCCACGCCGCCAGCCGCCCGTGCTTCGGCGCCAGCAGGAAGGCGGCCATGAACACCAGCGTCTGCGCCACCACGATCAGCCCGCCCGTGGCGCCATCCAGGAAATAGCTCACATAGGCGCCCACCGCCGCCGTCGCTGTCCCGATCGCAACCGCGATCACCAGCATGCGCCCGAACCGGTCGGTCAGCAGGTAGGCCGTGGCACCCGGCGTCACCACCATCGCGATCACCAGGATGGCGCCCACCGTCTGCAACGCCGCCACCGTGCAGGCGCTCAGCAGCACGAAGAACAGCACCCGCAGCCGCCACGGGTTCAGCCCCACCGCGCGGGCGTGGCTGGCGTCGAAGAAGGCCAGCATCAGGTCGCGCCAGCGCAGCAGCAGCACCGCCAGGGATGCGCCGGCAATCGCCACCACCTGCACCACGTCCTCGTCGGCGATCGCCAGCACATTGCCCATCACGATGGTCTGCACGGAAACGGAGGCCGGATACACGGACACGATCAGCAGCCCGGCCGCAAACATGGCAGTGAACACGAGCCCGATCGCGGCATCCTCCCGGAGCACCGTCACCCGCTGCACCGCCGCCATCGCCAGTGCGGCCAACATGCCAGAGGCAAAGGCGCCGGCCGCATACGGCAGCTTCAGCAGATAGGCCACCGCCACGCCGGGCACCACGGCGTGGGAGAGCGCATCGCCCATCAGCGACCAGCCCTTCAGCACCAGGTAGCAGGACAGGAACGCGCACACGCCGCCGACCAGCGCGCTCACCCAGATGGCGCGCGCCATGTAGGAATAGGCGAAGGGCTCCAGCAGCAATTCCATCACTTCGCCGCCGGCCCCTGCCCCGGCGGCACCACGGCCTGGTTGCCGCCGGGCCCGTACAGCACCAGCGGCCGCTCATCGTCGGTCAGCACCGTCACGTGGCGCGCATCGGCATCGTCGTGCAAATCGGCCCCGCCCAGGCGCACATGGCGCAGCGCCGCCCCGAAGGTCAGCGCCAAATTG
>CAMDAM010000021.1 GCA_945888575.1 Asaia bogorensis
TCGAAGGCGGAGATCGAGCGGCTGTTCGGGCGGCGGTGAGGCAGGCGCTGGACTCCGGGCGGATCCGCGTTCGTAATGGCTCCCTGTTTGCAACGGGAGAGCGGCCATGGGCGAGACCAACACCAACACGCATAAACCCGTGAACCTTGATGACGTCTGGCAGAACGTCCTGCGCTCACTCCGCGATCTTGAGACGCTGCGGATCGAGACGACGGTTTCGGAGCTGGAGTTCGTGGTGGACGAGGGAAAGACGGTGCTGAAGCCAAAGGTTGGAACGACCGAAGGCATCGTGACCGAGGTGCAGTTCCTACGCGGAGACATCTCCATGCGCATGTCTCCCGGAATGCTGGCGGGGGCGAACCAACTGCTGATGGAGGCGCATACGCGGCACGTGGCCGAAAGCCGCGAGATCATCCGCACCAATATCAAGGCGATCGTGGACCTGGTGGACCAGTTGCTGAAGCGGTGACGGGGGCACGGCCATGGTTGAGTTCCGCGACGTCGCGCGCAACCTGCTGAGCCTGGAGGTCAATACCGTCGAGAAGGACGGGATGTCGGCCCAGCGGATGCCGACGCCGACCAACGCGATCATCGACGTGAAGGTGGAGTATTTCCGTTTCCTGCAGGGGGCGGCACAGGTATTCGGCGTGCCGGGGAACCCGCCAGCGGCGTGGGCGCGGGCGCTGTCGGATACGTTCGACTACGGCATCCAGCCCTTCGATACCCAGCGCCAGGGGCGGCGGGCGATGAAGCGTCCGGATGGCGGCGACGACCCGAAACGGGCGATGCCGGGGCTGCTGGTGGATGAGCGTGCCACGCTGGAGCCGGGCGAGCTGGAGGCAATGCGCGGGGTGGCGCTGTGGCTGGCACAGATGCGGGTGCGGACCCTGGCGCTGGAGGCCGGGCAGGTGGTGGAGCCGGATCGCGGCCTGCCGGGGCTGCCGGTGCGGCGGGAAGGGCCCGACTGGAGCCGCGGCGACATCACGCGGGCGGCACGGGCGCTGGCGGAGGTGGACCCGGGCGTGCTCTCCCGCATCAAGAACAACTGCGACCAGCTGAAGGGCGTGCGGGTGGAGGTCGATGGGCTGGGGGCCGTGGAGCTGGGCAAGGCGCGGCTGGACCGCAACACGGGCACAGTGTTCGGCACCAACGACCTCGTGCTGCTGCGCAAGACCTGGGATGTGGGCGCCGAGCGGGTGCTGATGCAGACCGTGGTGCAGCTGGACGGCGACGTGGTGTTCCGCATCCAGACCGGGCTGGACGACGCCAGGCGGCTGGCGCTGCAGGGGGCGCACCAGGCGGCCGTGGATGCCTCCTTCCGGCAATGGTCGTTCCTGGTGGATACGCTGGGGCGCTGGATCGGCTCGGCAGCCGGCGCGCTGCTGCGGCGGTGAGCGAGGCGGCAGCACGCTGGCGGCAGGCGAAGGGGCTGGCGCTGTGGCGGCGCTTCTGGCGCGACGGGGCGGTGGCGCTGGTGCTGGAGGTGGAGGGGCCGCAGCGGCGTGTGGCAGTGACCGTGATGCTGGACGGCGACATGGTGCTGAGCGTGCCGAAGCAATACGGCCGGCCGGCGGATGTGGCGGCGATGGCGCTGCTGCTGCGGTTGCTGCAGGGCCGCATGGCGGCGCTGGGAGCGGTGGCGTTCGGGCCGGTGCCGGCGGCGGTGCAGCGCTGGGTCGGTGGGGCCGCGGCTTTGCACGGCGTGGTGGTGCCGGCCTGGCATGCCGGGATGGCCTGGCAGTGGCTGGAGGAAGCCGCGGCGGCGCTGGGGGGCGGGGCGCTGCCGGCCCTGCCGCCGGCGCTGCTGGCCTGGCCGGTGCTGGCATTGGGGGCGCCGCCTTTGCTGGTGCTGGCCGGGCGAAGGCTGTGCGGCCGGTGGGTGCGGCGGCTTTTCAAAGGGTGAATTGATCCGGATCAAGGCCGTGCCGGTGCCGACGCATCATCCTCATGGGGCAATCAGCGGCGGAGATGGGCCATGGGCGTGGCGGCGATGGCCGGGTTGCGACTACGCAGCCGGATGGACCTGGGCAAGGTGTGGCCAGAGTTCCTGGTGTGGCTGGCGGTTTCGGTGTGCACGCTGGGGCTGGGCTGGCTGGTGGTGGCGGGGCATTTCTTCCGCGCCGTGATCAACAGCGTAGAACTGACCGATGCTGGGGGCACGCCGGTGGGGCGGCTGGTGTGCCGCCACGACGTGGAGAAGGACACCGGGGCGCTGGTGCGGTGGCTGCTGATCTGCATCGCGACGCTGGGGGTGGGGCTGCTGTTCTACAGCTTCGCGGCGGCACGGGCGGCGATGAACCATACCGAGGTGGAGTGGTACTGAGCGGCAAGCGAGCGGCCAAGAAAGATCAACCGCCAAGGCGCCAAGGACACCAAGAGGACGCCCAGGGCCATCGGGGCCTCTCTTGGCGAGCCCTTGGCGGTCTTGGCGCCTTGGCGGTTACCCTTCCCGTAGGCGCAGGATCGTGATCCTGGCGGCGCCGTGGGAGCGTTCGGCGAGGATTTCGGCTGAGAGGGCGAGGGGTTCCTCGCGGGCGGTTTCGGCCACCACCAGCGCGTCGGGGGCGAGCCAGCCGGCGGGGGCGAGAGCGGCCAGCGCCTTTTCCACCAGGCCCTGGCCGTAGGGTGGGTCGAGGAAGATCAGGCTGCAGGGCGGGCCCGGCGGGGGCCTGGTGGCGTCCGTGGCGTGGATCGTGGCCGGGGCCTTCAGCGCGGCGATATTGGCGCGCAGGGCGGCCAGGGCGGCGCGGTCGCGTTCCAGGAAATGGGCGTGGGCGGCGCCGCGCGAGAGGGCTTCCAGGCCCAGCGCGCCGGTGCCGGCGAAGGCATCCAGAACGGTGGCGCCGACCACGCTGTCTCTCCCCGCCCAGGGGGCGTGCAGCAGCATGTCGAACAGGGCCTGGCGGACACGATCCGCCGTGGGGCGGGTGGCCTCGCCCTTCGGTGCCAGGAGGGCGCGGCCGCGCCAGAGGCCGGCAACGATGCGCATCCCCCTGCCCCGCTCAGCCCTGCGGGATCTGCTCGCGCAGCACCTTGGTGGGCACTTCGGAGACCTCGCCGCGGTTGAGGTTGCCGAGCTGGAAGGGGCCGTAGGCGACGCGGATCAGGCGGCTGACCTCCAGGCCGAGATGGGCCATCACCTTCCTCACCTCCCGGTTGCGGCCTTCCTTCAGCGCCACGGTGAGCCAGGCGTTGTCCCCTTTGCGGCTGTCCAGCCCGGCCTCGATCGGGCCGTAGCGCTCACCGGCCACGGTGATGCCCTTGGCCAGGGCGGCGAGTTGGCTCTCGGTGGGGATACCGAAGACGCGCACGCGGTAGCGGCGGACCCAGGCGTTGCTGGGAAGCTCCAGGCGGCGGGCCAGGGTGCCATCGTTGGTGAGGAGCAGCAGCCCCTCCGAATTGAGGTCGAGCCGGCCGACGCTGACCACGCGCGGGATGCTGGGCGGCATCTTCTCGAACACGGTCGGGCGGCCCTGGGGGTCGCGGTGGGTTGTCACCAGTCCATCGGGCTTGTGGTAGCGCCAGAGGCGGGTGCGCTCCGGCTCGTTCACCAGCGTGCCGTTGACGGTGACGAGGTCGCCGGGCTCGATGAAGGTGGCGGGGTGGGTGACCACCACGTTGTTCAGCTTCACCCGGCCTTCGGTGAGCAGCTTCTCCGCATCGCGCCGGCTGGCGATGCCGGCGCGGGCGAGCCACTTGGCGATGCGTTCGCCCTTGGGGCTCGCCGGGGTTTCACCGGTCTCGGGGGTGTCGCTCATGCGCGGGCCGCGGCGGCGAGCGCGTCGAAGATGCGGCGGTCGCCTTGGTCGATGAAGAATTCCGGGTGCCACTGCACGCCGAGGCAGAAGCGGTAGCTGGCTTCCTCGATCCCCTCGATGACGCCATCCGACGAGGTGGCGTTGACGATGGCCCGGGGACCGGGCGCGCGGACGGCCTGGTGGTGGGAGGTGTTCACGTTCATGGCCGTGGATCCCACGATGCGGTGCAGCAGGGTGCCGGGGACGACGGCGATCTCGTGGCCCGGCTCGTTGCGCGGGTTCTTCTGCTCGTGGTCCAGCGCGTTCGGGATCGTATCCGGGATGTGCTGGATCAGGGTGCCACCGAGGGCCACGGCCAGGAGCTGCTCGCCGCCGCAGATGCCCAGCACCGGCATGTTGCGGGCAAGCGCACCGCGCACCAGGGCGAGCTCGGCGGCGGTGCGGCCTTCCTTGAGGATCACGGTGTCGTGCCGCCCGGCATCGCCGTAGAGCGAGGGATCGACGTCGAACGCGCCACCGGTGACGATCAGCGCGTCGATCCGGTCCAGCATGGCTTCGGCGAGGTTGGCGTTGTGCGGCAGGGCCATGGGCAGGCCGCCAGTGGCCGCCACCGCATCCAGGTAGTTGGTGCGCAGCGCGTACCAGGGGTATTTCGAGTAGCCGCCGGGCTTCTCGCTATCGAGGGTGACGCCGATGGTGGGCAGGTTGCGCGTGCTCATGCGGCGTTGCTACGCCGCGCGGTGCGGCGGTGGCAAGGACGGATCATGAACGCGATGAACGCCGCACTGGATGAGGCGAGGGCGGCCGCCCTGCGCGGGGAGGTTCCGGTGGGTGCCGTGGTGCTGGGACCGGACGGGCGCATCCTGGCGCGGGCCGGCAACCAGGTGGAAGCGGCGCATGATGCGGCGGGCCATGCGGAGATCATCGCGCTGCGGGCGGCGGCCAAGGTGCTGGGCTCCCCGCGGCTGGTGGGGTGCGACCTGGTGGTGACGCTGGAGCCCTGCCCGATGTGCGCGGCGGCGGCGGGGCTGTTCCGCATCCGCCGGGTGGTGTTCGGCGCCTATGACCCGAAAGGCGGCGGGGTGGAGCATGGGCCGCGCATCTATGCCGCCCCTGGGGCACAGCACCGGCCAGAGGTCGTGGGCGGCGTGCGCGAGAGCGAGGCGGCTGCGCTGCTGAAGGATTTCTTCGCCGCGTTGCGCTGAAACGCCCTCAGGAGGCGGAGGTGAAGCCCCGCCGCTCCAGCGCGATGCCCACGGCGCGGACCAGGGTGTAGGTGCCGGTGAGGGACAAGCCGGCCAGGCGGGTCATGCTGTTGGCCCAGACCCAGACGAGGGCGAGGGCCGCGGCGATCAGGCCCGCGGTGATCATCACCACATCCGCCACACGCAGCCAGTCGGACAGCGCCATGCCCTGGTGGATGTCGCCCAGCAGGGAGAGGCCGGTGGACGCGGCCGTGCGCGCTTCGGCGATGCCGGCGGCGAGGCACATCGAGAGATCGGCGCGGGAGAGGCCGGCGATGGCCTGGGTGAGGTGGCAGGCAGCACCCTCCGGCGGGAGCAGGGAGTCCGCCCAGCTGTCCATCGCCGGAACGCCGGCGGTGAAACTGAGCAGGCCGGTGATGAAGTAGTACATCCAGATGGATCGGTACATGGCTCAGGCGTCCGGCAGGAGGGGCCACGCAGGAATGCGCGGCAGAGGGTCAATTTTTCCTTAACAACGCGCGCAATGCGGCGCTGGGCAGGGCATGCGGTAGGCAGGGGGTAGGGAATGGCGGGTCAGGCGGTGTGGCTCCTCAGGAACTGGGACAAGCCCTGGACCAGCGAGTAGCAAGCGGCGACGAAGGCGATGGCGACATGGGTCATGGCCGTCGCCCAGAGCCAGTTCAGCGCGAGGCCGCTGGCCAGCGTGCCGAAGGCGAACAGGCCGATATCGGCGGTGTGCAGCAGCGCGGCGCCATGCAGGCCATAGGCGGTCTGCAGCACCATCTCCTGGGCATGGCCCAGCCAGGTCTTGGTCTCGGTGAACCAGACCGCGAGGCAGAGCGGGGCGCGGGTGAGGGGGATATTGCCGGCGAGCGTGCCGTGGCACAGCAGGTCCGCGCCGGGAGTGGCGGTTTGGGCGGCCCAGCTGTCGAAGGCCGCAACGTAGCCGGCCAGGGCGATGGCGCCGAGGGTGAAGAAGAACAGCCAGGTAGCCCGAAAGAAACTCATGTCCACCACTCCTGGAAAACGGTGCGGTCAAATGGGTGTCCCGTCGCGCTGGGCGGAAAGGACATTGAAAGAAACGTCTAATAAACCGAACCGTAGATCGCTCTCTGGGCGGAACGCAACAGCACGGCAGGAATTGCGGTAGGCAATTTGTAAGAATTTACAAAAGTGAACATCTTTGGAAATGTTTAGATACAAACACACGAAAACGCCGCCCGGAGGGACCGGGCGGCGCGGGTGGTGACGGGATCGTGAAGCGGCTCGGGCCGGGTATCAGCCCGGCGGGATCAGCAGCATGCCGCCTTCGGGGGCCGGCAGGGCTCGCTGGTTGTAGAGCAGGGCGGCGCGGCGATCGCGCTCTGCCTGCGGCAGGGTGGCGGGGTCTTCGGAGAAGCCGGCGCCGGCGGCCAGGCCGCGCTGCACGGCAGGGCGGGCGGCGAGTTCGTTGTGCCAACGGGCGAAGTAGGGGAATTCGGCGATGTCCTGCCCCTGCCCCTTCCAGTTCACCGTCCAGGGGAAGCAGATCATGTCGGCGATCGTGTAGCTGTCCCCGGTGAGGTAGCGGCGGCTGTGCAGGCGGTTGTTGAGCACGCCGTAGAGCCGGTTCGCCTCATCGGTGAAGCGGCGCACGGCGTAGGACTGGTCGCCCTTGGTTTCGCCCAGCCGGCGGAAATGGCCGCATTCGCCGAGCTTGGGGCCCTGGTTGGCCATCTGCCAGAACACCCACTGCATCACCTCGGTACGGCCGCGCGGGTCGGCGGGCAGGAACTGGCCGTGCTTCTCCGCCAGGTACTGCATGATGGCGCCGGATTCGAACACCGGCACCGGGGCGCCGCCATCGGCCGGGGCGTTGTCCACCAGCACCGGCATGCGGTGGTTGGGGTTCATCTGCAGGAACTCCGGCCGAAACTGGTCGCCGCGGCCGATATTGACCGGCACGATGGTGTAGGGCGCGCCCAGCTCCTCCAGCAGGATGGAGACCTTCTTGCCGTTGGGGGTCGGCCAGTAGTGCAGGTCGTAGGCCATCCTGAGGTTCTCCTGGTTGGGTCAGCCGCCGCGCGTGGCGATCTGGGCAGTGTCCACCAGCTCGTGCAGCAGGGCCAGGGTGGCGGCGCCGGAGGCGGTGAAGGGATCGAGCACCGGCTTTTCGGAATACTTCAGCAGCAGCGCGGTGTTCACGCGGGCGATGTTCACCTGGCCCATGTTCCAGTGGCCGAAGCGGCGCTCGCCGATCTCCTCATAAGCGAGCAGGCGCACGGCGCTGTGGCGGTCGTCGCGCACGATGGTGGCGAACAGGTCGCAGACCGGGTCCCGCCCGCCTTCCAGCACCTGGACGAAGACGTCGTCGACGAAGCAGAGCAGGCCGGTGATGCCGCGGGCGGGGTTGTTGCGGCGGGACTGCTCCAGGATCGCATCCACCACGGCAGGGGTGAGCGGCTGGCGGGCGCGGCTGGCATAGAGGCAGCGGACGAGCATCGGGGGGCTAGGCCTTCAGGTTGATCAGCGAGAGGAATTCGCGCCGCAGGGCGGGGTCCTTCAGGAAGGAGCCGCGCATGACCGAGTTGATCATCTTGGTGTTGGTGTCCTTCACCCCGCGCCAGTGCATGCAGAAATGATCGGCCTCCATCACCACGGCGAGGCCATCAGGGGCCACCTTGCTCATCAGCAGGTCGGCCATCTGGGCGATCGCCTCCTCCTGGATCTGCGGGCGGCTCATCACCCAGTCGGCCAGGCGGGCGTATTTGGACAGGCCGATGAGGTTGGAGTGCTCGTTCGGCATCAGCCCGATCCACAGCCGGCCCATGATCGGGCAGAAATGGTGGCTGCAGGCGCTGCGCACGGTGATGGGGCCAACGATCATCAGCTCGTTGAGCTGTTCGGCGTTGGGGAACTCGGTCACCGGCGGGGCGGCGGCGTAGCGGCCGCGGAACACCTCGTTGAGGTACATCTTGGCGACGCGGCGCGCGGTGTCCTGCGTGTTGTGGTCGCTCTCGGTATCGATCACCAGGCTTTCCAGCACGCCCTGCATCTTGCCGGCGACTTCGTCGAGCAACTGCTCCAGATCTCCGGGCAGCAGGAACTCGCTGATGTTGTCGTTGGCGTGGAAGCGCTTCCGGGCACGGCGGATGCGGTTGCGAATGCGGGCGGAGGCGGGTTCGGTGGCGGCCCCTGTCTGGGGGCCCTCATCCTCGGCGTCGGCAGGGGGTGGCGGCATCGGGGCTTCCATCGCGGTCGGGGGTCGGCTTGGCCGTTACGGCAACAGACATGGGGTGTAACACCACACCTGCAACGCTTGTATGAATCGGTGGGCATGCAGTGGCCAGGGCGGGCGGATGGCTGCGCCCCTGATTTCGCATATCTCAACCGCGCCAGCCGCAACAAGTCCACCCCACGGAATGCCAACGGCACGGGCTGCGGCGGGCGGGCCCGATGCAATGTTGCAGCGAGCCCGGGACTCCCGCACATGCCTGCGTAGGAACCCACTTCTGTATGCTGTCTTTTCGAAACCCTATTGCTGCACACTGGGAACATCTAAAATCGAAACTTGCGTCCGCCGGCGAAATCGCGCAATTGCGATCAACCCTCACGGAGTGTTGATTCATGGTGAACCGCCTGCCGCTGGCTGCGCCCGATCGGCTATACTTTTCCGAGCTGCACTCGCTGGCGGTGGACCGGTGCGGCAATGAGGTGCTGTGCGGCCTGTCGCTGGAGGAATCGCTGGAATACCTCTCCATCACGCGCCAGCTGCTGAAGCAGTTCCCCGAGCGCAAGGCGCGCTACCACTACCTGCACGCCAAGAACAAGGCGATCTCCGGAGCGCTGTCGCAGGCGGCGGAGCAGGCCTGGCGGACCGGTCGGCCGAACTGAAGGACGACGCCTTCAATCCCCCAGTGCGGCGAAGACGGCGGCGGCGAGGCTGGTGCCGCGCGGGTTGCTGGCGATCTGGCCGCCCATGCGGTTCATGACATAGCCGATGCCCACCTGCCGGCGCGTGTTGGCGCAGCCGAAGGCGCCGCCCCAGCCGGTATGGCCGAACGTGTCCGCATGCGGGCCGAAGGCGGGGGCGACGTTGCTGGAAACGCCGGCGCCCCAATGGCGCGGGCCGACCATCTGGTCCGGCCCCAGGTGGCGCGGGGCACGCATGCGGTCGATCCCCTCCGCGGAGATGATGCGGGTGCCATCCAGCGTGCCGCCATGGGCCAGCGCGCCGTAGATGCGGGCGAGGCCCTGGGCGGAGGCCTGGCCGTTGGCGGCCGGGATCTCCGCCTCGCGCCAGGCGCGGGTGTTGGGCAGGGCGGGGTCGGCCACCGGGTTGCTCACGGCGCGGCGCGCGATCTCCGGCAGGCCGGGCCCGCCCGGGATGGCGTTGGCCGGCGGCGGAGGCAGCATTTCCGCCACACGCCAATCGTGCTGGGCGGGCAGGCCGACATGGAAATCCGCACCCAGCGGGGTTGCGATGGCGTCGCGGATGAAGTGGCCGGGGTGCTGGCCGGTGATGCGGCGCACCACCTCCCCGGCCAGATAGCCATGGGTAATGGCGTGGTAGGAGGCGAGCGTGCCCGGCTCCCACGCCGGCGCCTGGGCGGCGAGACGGGATGTGGCGGTGCGCCAGCTGTAGAGATCGTCCCAGGTGGTCGGCGCCTCCCAGCCATTGAGGCCGGATTGGTGCGACAGGATCTGGCCGAGTGTGATGGCTTCCTTGCCGTTCGCGGCGAAGTCCGGCCAGTGCTTGGCCACGGGATCGTCGTAGCTGGCCGCCCCCTGGTCCACCAGGATCGCCACGGCCAGCGCGGTGATGCCCTTGCTGGCGGACCAGACATTCACCAGCGTGTCCCGCGCCCAGGGGCGGGTGCGGGCGGTGTCGGTGAAACCGCCCCAGAGATCGACCACGCAGCGCCCTTCGAAATAGACGGCCAGGGCCGCGCCCAGCTCGCTTTCGGGCTCCTCGCGATGGAAATTGGCGGCGAAGGCGTCCTCCACCACCGCGAAGCCCGGAGCCACCCAGCCTGAGATCACCGCTTCGCTGCCCATGGCCTGTTCTCCCTGTGTCCGGTTCAGGTTAGCCGCGGAGGGCCTTAATGGCTAAAGCCCGGCCTTGGCCATCAGCGCCGTGGTGGTGGCAGGGTCCAGCGCATCGCCCTTGGGCAGGCCCTCCGCCTTGCGGAAGGCGGCGATGGCGTTGCGGGTGTTCTGGCCCACCACGCCATCGGGCTCGCCGGGGGTATAGCCGAGATAGACCAGCGCGGCCTGGGCGGTGCGGGCGCGCAGGTCTCGCCCCACGCCGCTGCTGAACTTGTCGAACGCGCTCTTCAGCTTCACGTCGTACTGGTTCTTCCAGAACTCCGGCCCGTTATAGCCGCGGGCGAAGGCGGCCCAATCGCGTTTGGCGAGGTGGCGGTTGAGGCGGTTGGCGACGATGAACTTCGCCATGCCGAGCAGCTGCCAGTCTTCGCCCTCCGCCATGCGGGCCACCATGTCGGCCGCGCTGGCGAAGCCGGCGGCCACGGCGTTGAAGCCCATCACCTGGCCGAGGCCCCAGCTGGCGCTGCGCAGCGCCGGTTCGGCGGGCACGCCAGCGGCCTTCAGCAGGGCGAGCGCGCGGCCGATGCGGTCGTATTCCGGCGCACCACCGATATAGCCGCCGCCCGAGGGGGCGGAGAGGTCCGGCGCCGCGGCGGCGAAGCGGCCCCCGGTTTCCTTGTGGAAGATGTGGCGCTCGAACAGCACCTTCGGCCGGCGATCGGCCTGGAAGCCGAAGCCGCGGCTTTCCACCGTCAGCACCGACCACAGCACGGGCAGGTCGGCCACCGGGTCCAGCTCCATCGCCGTCAGCGCCGCGGCCATGCCGGCTTCGCTCATCGGCCGGCCCACTCCGGCAAACTCCGGCTTCACCGCCATGCCCCATTCCCCCTGCTGGATCGCAGGCAGGATGCTAGTCGGACGTTGCGGATGGGCACAATCGACGTGTTCGTGACGGCCGTGCGCTATAGCCCTGCGACATAGGCGGCCACGCCCGAGAGCGCCCGCTCGCCCAGCGGCTGGCCGAGCAACTGCACGCCCAGCGGCAGGCCGCCGACCGAAAGCTTCGGCAGCGAGATCGCCGGGCAACGCAGGGCAGAGCCAGGCACGTTGAAGATGGAGTTGCCGGTATAGGCCAGCCCCACCGGCGCCGCGCCCGGGGCGGCCAGTGTGATGCAGGCATCGGCCACATCGGCCAGCAGGGCCAGGCGCTCGCGCATGATGTCGCGCCGATGCAGCAGCACGCGGTATTCGTCCGCCGTCATGCGCCGTCCGGCGGCGATGCCTTCGCGCAGATGGGCGCTGACGCCCTCGCCATGGCGGGTTTCCAGCTCCGCCAGCGGCCAGGCCTTCTCCCAATGGTTGATCCCCTGGGAGATCGCGCCGGCTTCGGCGATCGCCTCCTCCAGCAGGGCGACGCGCGCAGAGGTGGTGCGGTCGATCAGGTGCACGCCGTCTGCGGTGAGGCGGCGCAGGAAATCCTGGAAGGCATCGATCGCGCCGGGCTCGGCCAGCGCCCAGCCGGCGGTCTGCAGCACCGCGAGCGTACCAGGCTTGCGCGGCGCCTGGGGCACCGGCCCGCCGGTGAAGGGCGGGTGGCCTGGGTCGCCGCCGGCGATGCTGGCCACCACGTGGCACACCGCCCAGCCATCCTCCAGCGTGGCCGACAGCGTGCCGAGCGCGTTCTGGCTGAACTGGTCGCTGATGCCGCCGCGGTTGATGGCGCCGAAGGTGGGCTTGATGCCAACCACGCCGCAGAAGCTGGCCGGGCGCAGGATGGAGCCACCCACCTGGCTGCCGATCGCCACCGGCACCATCCCGGCGGCCACCGCGGCGGCGGAACCGGAGGAGGAGCCGCCCGGGGTGCGCGTGGGGTCGTGCGGGTTGGTGGTGGGGCCGGGCACCATGTCGGCGAACTCGGTGGTCACGGCCTTGCCCACGATCACCGCCCCGGCGCGGCGCAGCGCCCAGGCCACGGCGGAATCGCGGCCACTGTGCGTGCCCTCGAAGATCGGCGAGCCGAAGCCGGTGGGCAGGTCGACGGTTTCCAGGATGTCCTTCAGCGCGATCGGCATGCCGTCGATCGCCGAAAGCGGCGTGCCGGCGCGCCAGCGCGCGGTGGCGGCATCCGCGGCGCGGCGGGCGCCCTCGGCACCGATCGCGGCGAAGGCGCGCACCACGGGCTCGCGTTCCTCGATGCGGGCCAGGCAGGTTTCCAGCAGGTCGCGCGGGGAGCCGATCCCCTCGGCAAAGCCGCGGCTGAGCGTGGCATAGGTGGACATCCGGGCCTCCTGCAGTGCTAGGGCCGGAATGGTAGGCGGGGCCGGGCCGGCATGCCAGGGTGCGCGTGGGAGGAACGGCGCGATGCATCTGGGGATCGATCTCGGCACCTCGGCGGTGAAGGCGGTGCTGACCGGAATGGACGGCGCCTTGCTGGCCCAGGCCTCCGCGCCCGTGCCCAGTTCCTTCCCGCGCCCGCTCTGGAGCGAGCAGAACCCGGAGGATTGGTGGCGCGCCACGGGCCAGGCGGTGACCGGGCTGGGCATGGATTTGGCGCGCGTGCGCGGCATCGGCCTCTCCGGCCAGATGCACGGCGCCGTGTTGCTGGATGGCGCAGACCGCGTGCTGCGCCCGGCCATCCTGTGGAATGACGGACGCTGTGCCGCAGAGTGCGACGTGCTGGAGGCGGCCGGCGTGCGGGCCGCGACGGGGAACCTCGCCATGCCCGGCTTCACCGCGCCGAAGCTGCTCTGGGTGCGCACGCACGAGCCGAACATCTTCGCCGCCACGCGCCGCGTGCTGCTGCCGAAGGACTGGCTGCGGCTGCACATGGCAGGGGAGGCGATCACCGACATGTCCGATGCCGCCGGCACGCTGTGGCTGGATGTCGGCGCGCGGCGCTGGTCGGAGGCAATGCTGGCAGCCACCGGGCTTTCGCCCACCCACATGCCCGCGCTGGTGGAAGGCACGGCCCCGGCCGGACGGCTGCGGGCAGAGGTGGCCGCCGCCTGGGGGCTGCCGGCGGGCATCCCCATCGCCGGTGGCGCGGGCGACCAGGCAGCCGGCGCGGCGGCGCTGGGGTGCGTGCGGCCTGGCCAGGGCTTCGTCGCACTCGGCACCTCCGCGGTGCTGTTCGTCTGCGATGCCGGCTTCCTGCCAGACCCCGACCGCACCGTGCATGCCTTCTGCCACTGCGTGCCCGATGTCTGGCACCGCATGACCGTCTCGCTCTCCGGCGCCTCCGCGCTCGCCTGGATCACCCGCGCCACCGGGGCCGCGAACGAGGCGGCACTGCTGGCGGAGATGGAGCAGAGCACCGAGCCGCCGCCCATTTTCCTGCCCCACCTCACCGGCGAGCGCACCCCGCACAACGACCCCGGCGCCGAGGCGGCCTTCGTCGGCCTGCGCGCGGCCCACGGGCGCGGCGACCTCGCACGCGCGGTGCTGGAGGGGGTGGCGTTCACCCTGGCGGAGGGCATGGAGGTGCTGGCGGCGCGTGGGGCACCGGTGGCGCCATTGGTGGCCATCAGCGGCGGGGCGCGCTCACCGGCCTGGATGCGGTTGGTGGCCGCGGCGCTCGATCTTCCGGTGGCCACCGTGCATGGCGGCGAGGTCGGCTCCGCCCTGGGCGCGGCACGGCTGGCCCGCGTGGCGGCCGGCGACGGCACGGCGGAGGAGGTGTTCACGCCCCTGCCGGTGGCGGCGGTGCATGAGCCGGACCCACGGCTGCAGGAGGCATTGGCGCCGCGCCGGGCGGTGCATCGCGCGCTGTATGCGGCGCTGCGGCCGTTGCGCCCGGCGGCCGGGCTCGCGGGATCGTGAAGCTCCTCCGGTAGATTTCCGCAACGATCGCGCAACGCCGCCGGCGGGCGGATCGGCAGCCGGAATCACGACACAACGGCACGCATCGGCGTGCACCACCGCACATGCAGCGCCGCAACGGTGCCAGCGCCACAAAGGAGCTTTGCTTGACAGCCCGGTCGTCTCGGACCGAATCATCGGGCGCGGCTGCTGCTCCGTGGGAGACGCCGCAAGAAGAGGCCCGCCGGCACCGGGGCCTGGCCGCGCTGCGCCCCAAGGGCGATGGCGCAGCGACACGCTGCGGGGAGCCGAGGACCGAATGACCATCGCCAGGGAGACGCCGCAGACCGGGCCGGCCGTCTCGCGCCCGCCGCGCGCGGTGGCGCCGCTGTCCTGGCTGCTGGCCGGGGCGGTGATGCTGCCGCTGCTGGTGGCCGGCGCCGGAGCCTGGCTCGCCTGGCGCAGCACCTGGGAAACCGCGCGCTCAGAACTCTCCCATGCCGCCGATTCCGCCGCCGAATACATGCACCGCGTGCTTGATGGCCACCGCGCCGCCGCCGACCGGGTGAACGACCTGCTGCGCGGCCTGTCGGATGCGGAGGTCCGCGCGCAGGAGGCGGCATTGCACGCCCGGCTGCGTGCCATCGTGCCGGAGCTGCCACAGGTCTCCACCGCCTATGTGAGCGACCAGGCGGGAATGCTGCTGCTCAGCGCCTCCATGGCGCCGGTGCCTCGCCTCTCCATCGCCGACCGGGAGTTCCACCGTCTGCTGGCCGGGCCCAACCCGCCGGCCACGGTGGTGAGCCGCGTGTATCTCGGCCGGGCGGAGGACAACATGTTCTTCGCCGTCGCCCGCCCGCGGCGAGATACCGGCAATGCGGCGAACGACGCCTTCCACGGCCAGGTGAACGTCTCCGTCGATCCCAGGCTGGTGTCCGATGGGCTGGGCCGGCTGCTGGTGGGCCCGCAGGACTCGCTGGCGGCGATCCGCAGCGATGGCTACGTGCTGGCCCGCCACCCGGCCTTCCACCGGCCGCTGCCGCAACTGCCCGCGGATGGCGCGCTGGCCCAGGCGCTCCGCAGCGTCGATCGCGGCGTGGTGATGGCGCGTTCCCGCGTGGACAACACCCCCCGGCTGATCGCTTTCCGCGCGGTGGAAGGCTGGCCCGGCATCCTGGTGGGCGCCGGGCGCGACCGCACCGCCATCCTGGCCGCCTGGCGGCGGGAGGCACTGTTCCACCTGCTCATCGCGCTGCCGGCGATGCTGGCGCTGGCCGGGCTGGCCCTGCTGGTCTGGCGCGGGCAGCGCCGGCTGGCAGAGGCCAATGCCCTGCTGGAGCGCCGCGTGGCCGAGCGCGCGGAGGTGCTGCGGGCCAGCGAGGCACGCTTCCGCGCCTTCCAGGAACTCTCGCCGGTGGGTTTCGTGATCCATCGCGCCGTGCGCAACAGCCAGGGCCATGTGGTGGATTTCGAGGTGGAATACGCCAACCCCGCCGCCCACCGCGCCGTCGCCGCGCCCGCCAGCTCCCTGCCCGGCGTGCGGCTGCTGGCGCAGGTGCCGGAAGCCCTCACCGACGACCGGCTGTTCCCGCGCTATTGCCGCATCCTCTCGGGCGCGGAGCCGGGCGGGGAAGTGGACCTGGAACTGCGCAATTCCCGCTTCAACGGCTGGTTCCGCAACGCCGTGGTCCGGCTGGATTCGGAACGCCTGGCCATCTCCGTGCAGGACATGACCGCCGAGCACGCGGCACGCGAAACGCTGGCGCGCAGCCACGCCGAGCTGGAAGCGCTGGTGGAGGCGCGCACCGCCGCCCTGCTGCGCGCCGCCGACGAGACGCGCCGCGCGGAGGAATCCGCGCGCCAGCACGAGAAGCTGGCCGCCCTCGGCCAGCTGGTCGGCGGGGTGGCGCACGACTTCAACAACCTGCTCCAGGTAATCGGCAGCGGCGCCGCCCTGCTCCGCCGCCCGGCCATCACCGAGGCACGCCGCACCGCCGTGCTGGAAGGCATGGAGCGCGCGGGCGAGACGGCGCGCGTGCTGACCGGGCGCCTGCTGGCCTTCGCGCGCCAGCAACCGCTGGTGCCAGAGACCTTCAACCTCAATGCCCGTATCGTCGGCATGTCCGCCCTGCTGCGCCAAACGCTGGGCGGCCTGGTGCAGGTGGAAACCGAGCTGGCGCCCGACCTCTGGCAGGTGCACGCCGACCCCGGCCAGCTGGAACTGGCCGTCCTGAACCTCGCCGTGAACGCGCGCGACGCCATGCCCGAAGGCGGGCGCCTGCTGCTGCGCACCCGCAACGCCGCCCTGCCCGCCACGGATGGGCGCCAGGCCGGCGACTATGTCTGCCTGGACGTGGTCGATGTCGGCATCGGCATGCCGCCCGCCGTGCTGTCTCGCGCACTGGAGCCGTTCTTCACCACCAAGGAAGCCGGGCGCGGCACCGGGCTCGGCCTGCCGCAGGTCTTCGGCTTCGCCCGCCAGTCCGGCGGCGATCTGCGGCTGGAAAGCGCGCCGGGCCAGGGCACCACCGTCACCATCAAGCTGCCGCGCGCCGCCGACGCCCCCGGCGGCGGCGATGCCACGGCCATCGGCTACCTGCGCACGCCCAAGGGTAAGTCCGTGCTGGTGGTCGAAGACAACGTCGCCGCCGGCGAATTCGCCGCCTCCCTGCTGGAGGAACTGGGCTATCGCGCCCGCACCGCCATCACCGCGGTGCAGGCGCTGGACATACTGCGCGAAGGCATGATCGTGGACGCGGTGTTCTCCGACGTGGTGCTGCCGGGCGGCATGAGCGGCAACGAACTGGCCCAGGCATTGCGGGCGCAGTTCCCGCAGGTGGCCGTGGTGCTGGCCACCGGATATGGCGGCCAGGCCGCCGCCGTGGCGCCGCCGCCCGGGGTGGAAACGCTGGGCAAGCCCTACCAGCTGGTGGAACTGGCCGCGGCATTGGCGCGGGCGCTGGCACGAGTGGAGCCGGAGCGGTTGGTGCAGGATTGAAGGAAGCAAGGATTCTTCTTTTTCTGAAGAAAAAGAAGCAAAAAGACTTTTGAAAATGAGGCCCGGGCGGTTCGGGACACCCGGGATAAAGTTTCAAACGTTTTTTGGTTCTTTTTTTCAAAAAAGAACGCGCTTTCTTGACCCTCTCCTTCCCCCCATGACAGGCTCCCGCTGCAGTGTTGGGGGATACGACAATGCCGGCAATGGCCTGGGACGAGTGGGCAAAGCACGACGCAACCGCACTGGCCGCGCTGGTGCGCAAGGGCGAAATCTCGCCAAAGGAGCTGGCCGCCCAGGTGGCCGAAGGCGTGGCGCGCGTGGATGGCACGCTGTCTGGCGTGCTGGGCCTGTTCCAGGACGTGATCGCCAACCCCGATGCCGACGGCCCCAACAAGGCCGGCCTGCTCTACGGCGTGCCGGTCTTCGTGAAGGACCTGGGCCAGGCCGTGGCCGGGCGCAAGCAGGAGAGTGGATCGAAGCTCTGGGCCGGCTTCGTGCCCACGGTGAACGACCCGCTGATCGACAACGTGCTCGCCGCCGGGCTGGTGCCGATCGGCCGCTCCACCTCGCCGGAATTCGGCATGAGCTTCGACACCAGCACGGATTACCTGGGCGAGGTGAAGGTCACCCGCAACCCGTGGAACCCCGCCCGCACCGCCGGCGGCTCCTCCGGCGGATCGGCGGCGATGGTGGCGGCGGGGGTCACGCCGATCAGCCTGTCCTCCGATGGCGGCGGCTCCACGCGCATTCCTGCCAGCTTCTGCGGCCTGGTCGGGCTGAAGGCCAGCCGCGGCCGGGTGCCGCGGCCCTGGGCGCAGAACGAATACATGATGCGCACCGCGGCCGACGGCGTCGTCACCCGCAGCGTGCGCGACACGGCCGCGGCCTACGAAACGCTCAGCCGCGTACCGAATGGCGGCAGCTTCATGAAGCTGGCAGCACCGCGCCACGGCTACGTGGAATCGCTCTCGATCGCGCCCGGCCGCCTCCGCGTGGGCCTCTCCACCGGCCGTTGGGGCCGCGCGACGGATACCGACCCGCAAGTGGCCGCCCGCGTGCGCGAGGTCGGCGTGCTGATGCAGACGCTGGGCCACATCGTGGAGGAGATCGACGACGCCACGATCTGCGACTGGGAGGTGATGTGGCGCGGCTACATCCAGCAATGGATCGGCAGCCGCGCAGGTTTCGTGGCCATGGCCCGCGCCCGCGGCGTGGAGGTGCAGGAGTTGAACCGCCACCTCTCCCGCATGACCTGGCGGCATTTCGAGGCGCACAGCCGCTACGACAAGTTCGACGTGTTCGACATGATGGCCGCCAACAACGCCACCACCCGCAGCTTCGGCCGGATGATGGAGCGCTACGACGTGCTGCTGACCCCCTCGCTCGCCATCCGCGTGCCGGAGGCCAACGGTCCCTACTCCCTGCTGGCCGACGAGGACCTGGACAGCTGGATGGCCCGCCTGGCCGATGCCTGCCGCTACACCATGCCCGGCAACGAAACCGGCCTGCCCGGCATCTCTCTCCCGGCAGGGCTGGACACGGACGGCCTGCCGATCGGCGTGCAGGTGCACGGCAACTTCGCCGGCGAGGACGTTCTGATCCAGGTGGCCGCCCAGATCGAGCGGGCGAAGCCGGAGTGGTTCGGGGCGATCCCAGGGGTTCACGTCAGCACGTGAAGCGTCTTCTTTTTTCTGAAGAAAAAAGAAGCAAAAAAGACTTCATCCGTTTGCGCCGATGCTAGCCGTGACGCAAACGTATAGAAGTTTTTTGGTTCTTTTTTTCAAAAAAGAACACACTTTCTTGCTTCCAGCGGCCGGCGCCGTTTGGCGGGCGTTCGAGCAAGGCCGGCTCTGCTGGGCAACTGGCTCGGCCTGCCTCTGCGGCCGGGATTCGGCATTCGCGACACCTGAACGGGATATTTGACAAATTCCCGCTTTTTCATGTTGAATTATCGGGAAACCACGAATTTTGTTCGTGAAATTGGAGGAGCGATGCAGCACGCCGCACTCGGGCTGGCCCTGGCCCTGGCTTTGCCAACCGCAGCTGCCGCCCAGGCACCGCTGGCGGCGCAGGGCTGTCTGGGCTGCCACGGCGTCGGCGGGGCCGGATCGGCTGCCATTGCGGGGCTTTCGGGCCGCCCGGCAGCGGAGCTTGCGTCGGCCATGCGCGCCTTCGCCGCCAATGAACGGCCAGGCACCATCATGGGCCGCATCGCCCGCGGCTACACCGAGGCCGAGATCGCCGCGCTCGCCGCCCATTTCGCCGCGCTGCCGGCGGGAGGAAACCGATGACTTCCACCCTGTCTCGCCGTGGTTTCCTCGCCGCGGCCGGCGCCGCTGCCCTCGCCCCCCCCTCCATCGCCCGCGCCCAGGGCGCCTCGCGCCTTGTCGTGGTCGGTGGCGGCTTCGGCGGCGCCTCGGCCGCGCGCTTCGCCCGCATCGCCTATCCCTGGCTCGAAGTCACGCTGGTGGAACCGCAGCGCAGCTTCGTCACCTGCCCTTATGGCAACCTGGTGCTGGCCGGCGAGCGCAAGCTGGCCGACATCACCCATTCCTTCGATGCCCTGCGCGCCCGCGGCGTGACGGTGGTGCATGATTGGGTGGAAGGCATCGACCCCGTGGCCAAAACGCTGCGGCTGCGCGGCGGCGCCACGCTGGGCTACGACCGCATGATCCTCTCGCCGGGCATCGCGCTGCGCTGGGGCGCAATCGAGGGCTACGACGAGGCGGCCTCCCAGCTGCTGCCCCATGCCTGGGTGCCCGCCGATGGAAGCCAGACCACCCTGCTGCGCCGCCAGCTGGAGGCGATGGAGGATGGCGGGGTGGTGGGGATTTCCATCCCCGATAACCCGTTCCGCTGCCCGCCCGGGCCGTATGAGCGGATCAGCATGATCGCGCAGTACCTCAAGCGCCATAAGCCGAAATCCAAGATCCTGGCGCTGGACGCCAAGGACGCGTTCAGCAAGCAGGCGCTGTTCCAGGATGGCTGGAAGCAGCTGTATGGCGACATGATCGAATGGGTGCCGCTGTCGCGAGACGGCAAGGTGGTCCGCGTGGACGCCGCCACCCGCACGCTGGAGACGGAGTTCGGCGCGAAGCACCAGGTGGCGGTGGCCAACATCATCCCGCCGCAATCCGCAGCCCGCATCGCGATCTCCGCCGGGCTCGCGGACAATTCCGGCTGGGTGCCGGTAAACCCGCGCAGCTTCGAATCCCGCATCGCCCCTGGCATCCATGTGGTGGGCGATGCCAATAACGGCGCGCCGATGCCGAAATCCGGCTTTGTCGCCAACAACACCGCCAAGCAGGCCGTGGCCGCCGCCGCCACCCTGCTGCGTGGCGAGCCAGTGCCAGAGGCGATGTACTTCAACACTTGCTACAGCCACGTGGGCGACGAGTACGGCATCTCCATCGTCGGCGTGTTCCGCCCGACCGACACGGGGATCACGGAGGTGCCGAATTCCGGCGGCGTCTCCCCGCGCGGCAACCTGCCGGACCAGCGCCGCGCCGAGGCCGCCTATGCCGATGCCTGGTACGCCTCCATCACCGCGGATGCGTGGGGGTGAGGCGACGGGTTTTCCTCGCCGCCAGCCTCGCGCTGGTGCCCTGGGCCGGGCAGGCCGCCAATGCCGCCGCGCTGGAAGCGGCGATCCGCGAGGCGATGCCATTCCCACCGAGGTCGGGATCGAACTGCGCGTGCCCGCGGTGGCGAAGAATGGCGCCCAGGTGCCGCTCACCATCCTGGCCGACAGCGCGCTGGTCTTCGCGGCCGATTTGGGCCGCGGCACCTCGCCGAACTCCTACCACGTGATGTTCCTGCGGATGGAGCGCAGTGCGGGGATCAGCGTGACCGGGACAGATGCACGCGGGCGAACGGCCCGCGCCGCGGCCCGCGTGGCGGTGGGTTGAGCCTCAGCCGCGCCGGCGGCGCACCAGGCCGAGCGCGCTGAGCCCAACGCCCAGCAGCGCGAGGCTCGCCGGCTCCGGCGTGGTGACGGTTTGGGCGTAGGTGTACGACACCGTGACGTTGCCCTCCCAGGAGGCGCTATGGCCAAACCGGGGTTCGATGAAGGCGTTGACAAGGTTCTCGTCGCGCTGGAAGTCGGGCAGCAGCTCCGCGATGATATCGACCGTTCCGGCCCCGACGAACCGGTCCAGGTCCACCTGATCGGTCAATAGCAGCGGATTGGGGCTGAGCGGATTGGTGAGGTTGAACGAAATCGCGGTGTCCTCGCAGGGAACGTTGAGCTCGCACGTGATGCTGGCGGTTGCCGTCTCGGTGGTGCCGCTCATGAACGGGGTCGAGATCGCGAAACTCCTGGAGCTCGGGGCCAGGGACAGGTTGAGGTCGGCAGACGTGCTGGCGGTGACGAAATCGCCGAACTCGCCGCCGAAGGTGTAGGAGACACCGGCAAGCGCGCTGACAGAAGCCGCCACCTCACCGGAGCTGTACTGGATGGTCACCCCGATCAGGGTTCCGGCGGCCGGATTGGACTGCTGGAAGCTCAGGATGCTGTTTTGCGACACAGGCTCCGAACCTTCGATCGATAGGGAGAAGCCATGCGTCTCCGCCTCGGCGAAGCCGGCGCCACCCAACAGAACACCAGTGCCCAATGCCGCCGCCAAGGCCAAGCGCCCTGCGGATGCGGCCAGTGTCGCGGTGTCTTCCATGTGTGCCTCTCAAATTTGATGCTGCGACGATGGCGCTCTCGTTTTGTTGAAGCAAATTTCGCGCCAGCAAATGGGATCAAGGACTTGGCCAGCCCTTGATCCCGCAACTGTAAAGCGCGCCAGACAGAAACGCCGCGGAGATCGCGAAGCACTCACAAAACGTAAATTCCGCCGACAGGGCCTGGCGGGGCTTCCAGCGGAGGTGTGGCGCGGTATCGTCCACGCATGGCCCTGCGTTCCGCCCTGGATAATGTCGCCTTTCCTGCCCTGCTCGGCGGCCCCGCGGCAGAGCTCATGGCGCTGCTGCGCCAGTTCGATGCCTCCGAACACTGGCCCGCCGCGCGCATGGCCCAGGCCCAGGCGGCGCAGTTGCGCCTGGTGCTGCGCCAGGCCATGACCATCCCGTTCCATGCTGCGCGGCTGCGCGAGGCCGGGCTGGCCGAGCCGCCGGCGGATGACGCGGCCTTCTGGGCCGCCTGGCGCCGCCTGCCGGTGCTGCGCCGCCGCGACCTGCAGGAACAGGGCACGGCGCTGCACGCGCCGGCGGTGCCGCAGGCGCACGGGCCGGTGATGGAGGTTGCCTCAGGCGGTTCCACCGGCCAGCCGGTGCGGGTGCGCAAGGCGGCGCTGGAGCGGCAATTCTGGCTCGCGCTGCAGTTGCGCGAGGAGGAATGGAACCGCGAGAACCCGCATGCCACCATCGCCCGGCTCCGCGGTATCCCGCCCGGACTCGCGCCGGAGCTGGTCGCCAAGGCCTGCTCCCCGGAAGGGTTGTTGCTGCCGGACTGGGGCCCGCCGGCCACGCTGCTCTGGCAGACCGGGCCGGTGGGGCTGATGGACAGCCAGGTGCCGGTGGCGGTGCAGGCGGACTACGTGGCCCGGCTGGGGGCGGAATACCTGTTCATGTTCCCCTCCAGCCTGCGCGTGCTGCTGCAGCATTGCCGCGACCACGCCATTCGCCTTCCCGCCCTGCGCAGCGTCTGGACCCTGTCCGAAGCGGTGGAGCCGGAGCTGCGCGCCCTGTGCCGGGAGGTGCTGGGGGTGCGGATCGTGGACAACTATTCCTCCGCCGAGACCGGCTACATCGCCCTGCAATGCCCGGCCAGCGACGCCTATCACGCCATGAGCGAAACGGTGCTGCTGGAGGTGGTGGACGAAAGCGGCGCCCCCTGCCCGCCCGGCGCCACCGGGCGCGTGCTGGTGACGCCGCTGCACAACTTCGCCATGCCGCTGCTGCGCTACGAGATCGGCGACGAGGCGGAGCTGGCCGAGGGCTGCCCGTGCGGGCGCACCCTGCCGGTGCTGTCGCGCATCCACGGCCGCATCCTGGACCACGTGCTGCTGCCCGACGGCACCCGCCAGCGCGCGGCCCTGCAGCATTACGACCTCTCGCGCATCGCGCCGCTGCGCGAGTTCCAGGTGGTGCAGAAAAGCCGCGCGCTGATCGAGATGCGCATGGTGGTGGCCCGCACGCTGGACGCGGCGGAAGTGGCGGCGGTGCGGGCCGCGCTGGTGAAGTCCTTCGGCGACGGCTTCCGCTACGACCTGCGGTTCATGGAGACGATCCCGCGCACCCCGGCCGGCAAGCTGCGGCCGTTCCTGTGCGAGGCGGTGTAGCGGCGCAGCAGCCCGGCCATCCCCAGCGCCGTGCCCAGAAGGGCGAGGCTGGCCGGCTCGGGTACCGGGGCCTCGGTGTAGCTGTAGGTCACCTCCACCAGGCCGCTCCACAGCGCCATGGCGTGGCTGGCATCGGTGCCGATGACGATGGCCACCAGGAAGGACTGGAAGCCGAGATCGGCGATCGACGCGGTGAGTTCCACGGTGCCGGGGCCGATGAAGGGCGACCAGTTCTCCGCCAGCACCGGCCGCGTGGACGGCGCGAAGCTGCCGGGCACCGGCACCAGGCTGTCCACGGCCTGGCTGCACGGCATCACCGTCAGCTCCGTCACGGCGCAACCGGCATTGGCCATGTAGCCGCCGGCGAACAACGTGAGCGCGCCCTGGGCCACCGACATCTGCGGCGCGGCGGAGGCGGTGACGCTGGCGGCCAGCCCGTCCTGGATCGCCGCCGTCACCACCACCCCGCCGGTGGGGTTGATCAGCGCGACGCCGACGCCGGTGAGGGTGCCGAGGGCCGGGTTGAACTGGCCGAACGCCATGGCCTGGGTGGGCGTGCCCGGGGCATCGGTATAGGCGGAGAGGGAGAAGCCCTGCAGCCCGCCGCTGATCGTCGTCGCCTGGGCGGGCAGCATCCCTGCCGCCAGCAGCGCCATCGCCATGATCGCCCGTGTCATCGTCACCCCGCCTGATGTCGCCGAATGTGAAGCACGAAGCGTGCCATCGTGTGCGATCAAGGGTTTGGCAGGGAGGGGCGGGCGGAACTGTCAAGCATTCCGACACCCCCTGGACATCAGCCCCGCCCTGGCCCCAGCCTTCCACCATGCCGAACGCCCCTTTCGACCTCACCGTGACCGACCTTGAGGACCTCGCCACCGGGGCCTGGATCCTGGGCACCGGGGGTGGGGGCGATCCGTATTTCTCGTTGCTGGAGGCGAAGCTGCACCTCGCGGCCGGGAAGGGGGTGCGGGTGATCGATCCGCTGGGGTTGCCGGATGATGCGATGATCGGGTGCGTCGGACAGATGGGGGCGCCGTTGGCGATGCAGGAGCGGATGTGCGACGGGCCGGTGATCGCGCGGACCGTGACGATGATGGAGGCGCATCTCGGGCGGAAGTTCGATGCGCTGATGCTGTGGGAGATCGGGGGCAATAACGGGTTCCAGTCGATCCTGGCCGCCCAGTTGCTTGGGCTGCCGGTGGTGGATGCGGATGCGATGGGGCGGGCGTTTCCGCAGGCGGACATGACCAGCTTCGCGATTGCGGATCTGAGTGCCGCGCCGTGGACGATGGTGGATATCCGGCAGAATTCGCTGATCTTCACCGAGGCGGTGGACTGGGCGTGGATGGAGCGGATGACGCGGCGGATGTGCGTGGTGCTGGGCTCCACGGCGGCCACCTGCAAGGCGCCGCGGACGGGGGCGGAGGTGAAGCGGGCGAGTTGCCTGCATACGCTATCCTGGGCGTTGCGGATCGGGCGGACGGTGCGGGCGGCGCGGGCGGCGCATGCGGATGCGGTTTCCGCCGTGGTGGAGAGCGAGGGCGGCGTGATGCTGTTCACCGGCAAGGTGGGCGATGTGATGCGCCGGGCCACCGAGGGCTGGCTGCGTGGCACGGTGCAGTTGGAGGGGCTGGGCGGGGATGCTGGCCATGCCATGCGGATCGATTTCCAGAACGAGTGGTCGGTGGCGTGGCGGGATGACGAGGTGGTGGCGACGGTGCCGGATTTGGTGATCCTGCTCGACACCGCCTCGGGCGAGGCGATCGGGACGGAGACGGTGCGGTTCGGGCAGCGTGTGTCGGTGATCGCGCTGGCGGCGCCGCCGGTGCTGACGACGCCGAAGGGGCTGGCGCATGTGGGGCCGCGGGCGTTCGGCTACGATCTCGATTTCCGGCCGCTGTTCGGAGAGCGCGCATGATCCGTGTGGGCATCGATGTCGGCGGCACCAATACCGATGCGGTGCTGCTGGATGGCACCCGGGTGCTGCATGCGGCCAAGGCGGGGACCACGCAGGATGTGACCGGTGGCATCCTGGCGGCACTTGCCGCGGTGCTGGGCGAGGCCGGGCTGGCGGCTTCGCGCATTGGCGCGGTGATGATCGGGACCACGCATTTCACCAATGCGGTGGTGCAGCGGCGGGACCTGGCGCGCATCGC
>CAMDAM010000022.1 GCA_945888575.1 Asaia bogorensis
TGCACCGAAACCTTGGCGGCCATCAGCAACTGCTCCGCCCGGCGACGCGCCCGCGGCTGCACGATCAACGCGCAGACGCCCTTGCGCCCGGCGCGCCCGGTGCGGCCGGAACGGTGCAGCAGCGCCTCCGGCCCGTTCGGCAGGTCGTAGTGCACAACCAGATCTAGCTCCGGCAGGTCGAGCCCGCGCGCCGCCACGTCGGTGGCCACGCACACCTCGGCCCGGCTGTCGCGCAGCGCGGCCAGCGAGGCATTGCGTTCCGCCTGGGAGAGCTCGCCCGAGAGCGCCACGGCCGCGAAGCCCTTGCCCAGCAGGCGCTGGAGCAGGGTCTTCACCCCCTCGCGTGTGGCGCAGAACACCAGGGCGCGGCTGTCAGCGGCGCGCAGCACGTTCACCAGCGCGCCGAAATCCTCGCCGGGCACGGAGCGGATGGCGCGGTATTCGATGTCCTCATGCGGGCGCGAGCGGTCCACCGTGTCGATACGGATCGCATCGCGCTGGAAGGCACGCGCGAGGCCAACGATCTCGCGGGCGAAGGTGGCGCTGAACAGCAGCGTGCGGCGCTCCTGCGGGGCGGCGTTGAGGATGAATTCCAGATCGTCGCGGAAGCCGAGGTCGAGCATCTCGTCCGCCTCGTCCAGCACCGCCACACGCAGGGCCGAAAGATCAAGCTGGTTGCGTTCGATATGGTCGCGCAGGCGGCCCGGCGTGCCCACCACGATATGGCAGCCCTGGGCCAGCATGCGGGACTCGGCGCGCGGGTCCATGCCGCCGACGCAGGACACCACGCGGGCGCCGGCCTCCGCATAGAGCCATTCCAGCTCGCCCTGCACCTGCTGCGCCAGCTCGCGCGTGGGCGCGATCACCAGCACCTGCGGCGCGGCGCCGCGCTCCACCCGTTCGGCCTCGCCCAGCAGCTCCGTTGCCATCGCCAGGCCGAACGCCACCGTCTTGCCGGAGCCGGTGCGGGCGGAGACCAGCAAGTCGCGCCCGGGCTCGGCTGCCAGCACGGCCTCCTGCACCGAGGTGGGCTCGGCATAGCCACGCGCGGTGAGCGCACGCTCCAGCGCGGCGTTCAGGGTCGGGAAGGGCATCAGGGAATTCCGGTCGCATCCGCCGGCGGGACGCGTGGCGGGGAGACTGCAGATACCCCCCGCGCGCTATGCTGCACCACAGCAAAAGGCGCGGGGCTGGGGTGCGGGGGGAAGCGTGAAGGAAGAATCTTCTTTTTCTGAAGAAAAAGAAGCAAAAAGACTTCATCCATTTGGTGCGGCGATGCCTCGCCTATTCAGACGAGGCATCGGAGAAAACGGACAGAAGTTTTTTGGTTCTTTTTTTCAAAAAAGAACGCCTTTCTTTCTTGTCTATTCCAGCGTGATGAACACGGAATGCCGCATCTGCCCACCGATCGCCTGGGAGATGTGGCCCTTGCCGTGCGTATCCTCCACCAGCAGGATCTCGCCTGCGCCGATCTCGCGCACTTCGCCGTCGCTGGCGGTCACGCGCACACCGGCATCGAGGTTGATGATGTACTGGCGGCGCGGGGCGGGGTGCCAGTCGTAGTCGTAGCTGCCGGGGGTCTGGCGGAAGATCACGCCGGTGGCCTTCTGCGTGTCGGACAGCTTGCCGCCCGGGCCTTCCTTCGTCCATTCGACGTGAACATCGCGCCAATGGGTCTCGCCCTTGTCGTCGACATAGATGTTGTGGATGCGCATGGGCGTGTTCCTCCGGGCTTTGGCGGGAGTGTGCCTGGGGAGGTGGCCGGTGGGAAGCTCAGGCTTCTGGCGGGAGATGCAGCGTGGGCTCCATGGTGGCGTGGAGGATCCGCAGGATCTGGATCTGTTGCGCCGCGAAGTCGGCCCGGAACATCACGACATGGCGGGTTCGCGGCACACGAAAGAGACGCAGATTCGGCGCCACTTGGCCCAGGCCGCTTGTGCCCAGGGCGTTCGGACCATCACCCAGCGAACGAAGCCCGCCGAGCAGCGTCGCGACATAGATCTCGGCCTGCCTCGGCCCGAACCGGTGCAAGGTCCAGGTGGAGATCTCGGCGATATCCGCCTCGGCCCCTGCTGCGAGGCGGACGGACCACAACATAAGGCCTAGGACCCGGCCCGGTGGATCGCGGCCTGGGCGACCGCGTGCAAATGGTCGACCGCATCATCCATGGAATCAAAATCCCGGTAGCGGCCAGCCTCGACGTCATCGATCCCCACCTGCACCGCCGCCCGCAGCGCGGCCAGCTTCGCTTCATGGTCTTCGTCGTCGCGTTCGAGCATCCGCAGACCGGCGCGCAGCACCTCGCTGGCGTTCTGGTAGCGGCCGGAGGCGACGAGGCGGTCAATCAGTTCGGCTTGGTGGTCGGTGATGACGACGTTGCGGGTGGGCATGGCGGGCGCCTCCAACAAAAAGGGCAATGGCAGATTATGCCATCGCCCCCCTGTTTCAGTCCACGCCGAAGCGCTTATTGCGGCTGGGCGTACTTGCCCGTCAGCTGCGGCGCGGTGGCCGAGAGGCCCTTTTCCGCGCGTTCCAGGCGCGTGTCGCGCGCCCAGGTGCGCTTGAGGTCGTCCTTCACCTTGAAGCTCAGGCGGCCAAGGCCTTCGGTTTCCAGCTCCACCGTATCGCCGTCCTGGAAGCTGGACAGGCCGCGGTGGTTGGTGCCGGTGGCCAGGATGTCGCCGGGCTCCAGCGTGTGGCAGTGGCTCACCCACTCGATGCAGCGGGCGATCTTGTGCGCCATGTCATCGGTGTTGAAATCCTGCTTCACCGTGCCGTTCACCCACAGCTTGATGCCGAGCTTCTGCGGGTCGGCGATCTCGTCCGCCGTCACCAGCCATGGGCCGATGGGGGCGAAGGTCTCGCGCGACTTCATGTGGAAGAAGCTCTGCGGCGCCAGGCCACGGGCGGAGCCGTCGATGAAGTTGATGTAGCCGAAGATGTGCTTCATCGCGTCGGCCGCGGCCACGTTCTTGGCACGCTTGCCGATCACGATGGCCATTTCCGCCTCGCCCTCGAAGATGCTGGCGGGCACGTCGGGCAGCACCATCGTGTCGCCCGGGCCGATGATGGCGCCGGGGGCCTTGTGGAAGGCGTTGATGGGCGCGGCCTCCTTCAGGGTGCCGTTCTCCATGTAGTTCACCGCCATGCAGACGATGTTGCCGGGCTTGGGCAGCGGCGCGCGCAGGGAGACGGAGGCGAGCTTCACGCCCGCGCCGGCATCGGCCGCGGCCTGCAGCTTGGCCTTGTAGCTGTCGAAGCGGGCGATCAGGCCGCTCATCAGGTCGCCGGGGCCGGTATGGGGAATGTCGGCCACGGCGGCGGAGACATCCACCACCACATCGCCCTTCAGCACGCCCAGGCGATAGTCGTTGAAATACACCAGTTTCATTGTGCGTTCTCCCGCGTCGGTGGCGCCACGGTGCCGCAGGCGGGGGCGAAGTGCAATCGCAGCTGGGGTGGGGTCAGGCCGCCGCGGCGTGGCCTTGCGGCAGCGCGATCGGTGCCAGCACCACGATCAGGGAGCGCAGGCGCGGCAGCGTGGCCGACCCGGCGGTCCAGCGCACCGCATCCTCCGGGGCGTGCCAGCCGGCCTGCAGGCCGGGATGGTCCAGCGGCAGGTCGTGCCCGTCGGCGATGAGGCGGGCGACGGGCACGCCGAGGCAGCGATGGTCCTCCAGCCCAGGCACGCGCACGGAGGGCACGAAGGCGGGCGAGACGAGGCGGGCGGCAGGTTCGGGGTGCGGCAAATCGAACCGCCAGGCATCGCCGCAGGTTGCGGGGGCCCAACTGCGGCCTGCGGCGCCGAGATGCACCGCCCAGCCGCCATCTGGCCCAGGCTCCAAGGTGGCGGCGCGGGCGGCGAGACGGGCGCGCAGGCGGACGAGAGCAGGGCCGTGGAGGCAAAGCGGGGCGCAGGCACGCTGGCGCCAGGTGCGGAGCGCGAGGCGTTGGCCGGTGGCATCGGCCGGGGCCGCGATGCCCTCGAAATCGCCGCGGTTGCCGGTGTCCAGGTAGGATTCCGCCGGCAGGCCATGGGCCAGCAGCACGTCGTGCCTTGCCAGCTCCACGTGGAAATAGGTCACCTCGTCGCGCGGCAGCCGGGCGATGGTGGTGCCGTTCTCCAGGTAGCGGATCGGCACCAGCACGCCATCGGCGAACACGGCGTGATCGGGCGACAGGAACACGTCGCTGTGCGGCTGGCCCGGCGCGAAGGCGTCGGCGCGCACGCGCAGCGGCCAGGCATCGGCGGGGTGCGCCATCGTGGCGCAGGCCATGCGGCGCCGGCCGATCCAGGCGATGGGCACCAGCGGGCCATTGAGGAGGGTCACCGCCTCCTCCCCCGGCCGCAAATCCTCCACCGCCACCTCGCCGCGGCGGGTGAGCAGGCGGGTGCCCTCGGCGAAGCAGGGCACGCCGGCCGTGGCCACCATCGCCTGCACATCGAGCCGCCCGCCGGTGGCCACCTTGCCGCTGAGCGAGGCGGTGGCCACCGTGGTGCTGAGCAGCGCGGTGCGGATGGTGGCCGCGGTCGCGGTGGGGTTCACGGAGGCATAGAGCGCCACGGCGCCCGTCACATGCGGTGTGGCCATGGAGGTGCCGCTGAGCGTGCCATAGGCGCCCCCGGGCAGGGTGGAGAGAATGCTGTCGCCGGGGGCGGCGAGATCCACCGTGGTGGCGCCGTAGTTGGAGAAGCTGGCCAGCGCGCCGGTGCTGGTGATCGCCGCCACCGAGACCACCGCCTCGTACCCCGCGTTGGCGGTGGTGGAATAGGCGATGGGAAAGGTCGTGGTGGCATCGGTATCCACCGGGGAGCCGCCCGGGGGTGCGTTGCCGGCGGCGGCGACGAACAGGATGCCCTGCTTGGCGCCATTGATGATCGCCGTGCGCAGCGGGTTGTAGAAACTGCCGCCGCTCCAGGAATTGTTGGTGGCAACGAAGTGCTGGTCTGTGTTGGCCTTGCTGGCGGCGGTAAAATAGGTCAGCGCGCTGGTGGCGCTGGCGATCGAGCCGCTGCCGTCGCTGGCGGTGAACTTCAGCGGCACCATCTGCACCGACCAGTTCACCCCGGCCACCCCGGTGCCGTTGCCGCCGATGGCGCCGATGGTGCCGGCCACATGGGTGCCGTGGCCGTTGTCGTCGAACGGGTCGTTGTCGTTGTTGGCGTAGTCCCAGCCGACGAGGTCGTCCGCCAGGCCGTTGCCGTCGTCGTCGGTGCCGTTCTCCCAGCGCGTATCGGCCAGCAGGTCGCCGGCATCGATGCGGCCATTGGCGTTGAGGTCGGTGGCGTAGGCGGCGTTGGCGGTCTGGTTGAGATCCCAGAAGGTGATCAGGGCGTCGCCGTTGGCATCCACCAGGGCGCTTTTGAAGGCGGACGGGATCTCGTTCCGGTTGAGCCAGATGTTCAGGTAGAGGTCGATGTGGCGGTAGTCGATGCCGCTGTCGACCACGCCGACCACCACGCTGGTGCTGCCGGTGGCGCCGGCCGCCCACACCTCCGCCGCCTGGCTGCCAAAGGTGTTGGCGGGGGTGGAGGCGTTGCCGTACATGCCCCACAGCGAGCCATCCAGGAAGCGCGTGTCGTTGCTGGTGGCAGACAGCGTGATGCCGAACAGGGGCTGGCCCGCGGTGGCATCCTCGCCCGGCGCGGACACGCCTTCCTGCGCCTGGTCGTGGAGCCAACGGCGCCAGGGCGGCCTGTCGCCAGGGGACGGGTACGGCGGTTCGATCGCGGCGGCTCCGGCGCGGTTGATGACCTCGGGTGCACACAATCCGCTTTTTGCAGGCCACAAGTAAACACGTGGCGCCGGCCGCGCCCCGGTTAACGACCGATGCGCGCCAGCCCCAGCATGGCGATCCCCGCCAGCAGCCCCCAGAAGGCGCCGCCGATGCCGGCGAAGGCGAGGCCGGAGGCGGAGACCAGGAAGGTGATCGCCGCCGCCTCACGCCGCGCCGGATCGGCCACCGCGGCCATCAGCGCCCCGCTGAAGGCGCCCAGCAGGGCGAGCCCGGCCGCGGCCTCGATCAGCACCGGGGGGGCAGCGGCGATCAGCACCGTGGCGCCCCCGGCCAGCAGGCCGAAGGCGATGTAGCCGAGCCCGGCCACCACCGCGGCCCACCAGCGCCGGG
The DNA here is from genome assembly GCA_945888575.1 of Asaia bogorensis. Classification (GTDB taxonomy): domain Bacteria; phylum Pseudomonadota; class Alphaproteobacteria; order Acetobacterales; family Acetobacteraceae; genus CAMDGX01. The sequence goes on from CAMDAM010000022.1 coordinate 6,130, forward strand.
CGGGGTCGGGGTCCGAGTCCGGCCCCGCGCAGATGGCAGCCGTGATGGCGGCGAGGTTCACGGCATGGCCGCCCAGAGGTGCGCCCAGCAGGGTCAGGATCCCGGTGCGGGTGAAGAGCGGGCCGGGGTCCGGGCGGTAGCCGTTGGCGTTCAGCACCGCGATGCCCGGGATGTTCTGCGAGGCCATGGTGACCACGAACAGCGGCAGCGCGATGCCCAGCATGGCCGCGGGCGAGAATGCGGGCATCACCAGCACCGGCGTGGGCAGCAGCGCGCCGAGGCCGTCGAACGGCAGGGGGGTGGTGGCGGCCACCAGCACGGCCGTCACCACCACCGCGGCGGGCACGGCCAGCAGGCGATTGAAGCGCGCCACCACCGCCCAGGTGCCCAGGATGGCCAGCCCCATCGCGGGGTTGAACGCCACCGCGCGCACCGGCGCCAGGCACAAATTCAGCAGCACGCCGGCCAGCATGGCATTGGCCAGCGGCGCCGGGATGGCGGCCACGGCGCGGCCGAGCGGGCGGATCAGCCCCGCCGCCACCATCAGCACGCCGGCGGCCAGGAAGGCTCCGACCGCGACAGGGAAGCCCCCTTCCGGCACGCCGGTGCTGGCCAGCAGCGCCGCGCCGGGGGTGGACCAGGCCACGCTCACCGGCATGCGGGTGCGCCAGGACAGCCAGATGCCGCCGATGCCCATGGCGACGGAGACCGCCATCAGCCCGGAGGCCGCCTGGGCCGGGGAGGCGCCGGCTTCGGTGAGCCCACGCAGCACCACAGCGAAGGAGCTGGCGAAGCCCACGAAGGAGGCGAGCAGCCCCGCGGCAATGGCAGGGAAGGAAGGGCCGGCCACGCTCAGCCGGCCACCGGCTCGAACTGCGCCAACGCCAGCAGGCAATCGGAGGCGGCGGCCAGCTGCACCGCATCGGTGGCGCGCACGGCATCGCGCGGGTTCAGCAGCGTGCCGCCCAGGGAGCAGCGGCCGCGCAGTACCACCAGGAAGCGCTCGCCCTCCACCGCCGGCAGGGGCACGCGGGTGCTGACGGTGGTGACACGGTGGCGCCAGCGCCCGCGGCGGGTCATGGCGTTCAGCACCAGGCAGTTGCCGGCCGGCAGGTGCAGCTGCGTCGGCAGCCCGCCATCGAAGCCGCGCGGCTGGAACGGCGCCTGCACCACCAGCGATGGCGCCGCCTCGCCGAACTCCAGCGCGAAGCCGATGCCGGAGACCAGGGTGATGGTGCGGTCGTGGCCGGTGTAGTCGGAGAACGGGGCATCACCCTCTAGCCAGGCGAAGGACAGCAACCAGTCCGGCTTGCCGTCATCGCCCATCGGCCCGGAGGCGACATCGGCCCGGCGGCCGGCGCCGTTGGGCCAGCGCGATTGCGGCAGGTCGGCGAAGCGGAGCGGCGCGATCACGAGGGCAGCCCCGCGCTGTAGGTGGAGGGCACCACATCCTTTGCCGCCTGGGCGCGCTTGCCCAGCCACCAGCCGCCGGCAGGGGGAATGGCATCGAAGCCGATCTCCGCCCCCAGCTTGCGCGCGGCATCCAGCGGCCAGTTGGGGTTGTAGAGGATCTCCCGCGCCAGGGCGGCGAGGTCGGCACGGCCTTCCTGCAGGATCGCCTCGGCCTGGTCGGCATGGACGATGAGGCCGACGGCCATGGTCTTGATGTGGCCCTCGCGCTTCACATGCTCGGCCGAGGGCACCTGGTAGCCGTAGCCGAGTGGGGCGGAATTGGGGCGCGCGCCGGTCATGCCGCCGCCGGAGCAGTCGATCACGTCCACGCCCTTGGGGCCGACGATGCGCGAGAGGGCCGCACTTTCCTGCAGGCCCCAGCCGGCGTCGTCCTGCGCGGAAAGGCGCAGGAACAAGGGCTTGTCTTCCGGCCATACGGTGCGGACGGCCTCCACCACCTCGATCACCAGGCGCATGCGGTTGGCCTCGCTGCCGCCGTATTCGTCGGTGCGCTGGTTGGCGACGGGGGAGAGGAACTCGTGCAGCAGGAAGCCGTGTGCGCCGTGCAGCTCCAGCACCTCGACCCCCGCCTCATGCGCGCGGCGGGCGGCATCGACCCAATTCTGGATCACCTGCGGGATTTCGGACCGTTCCAGCGCGCGCGGCACCGGCTCGGTCTCGCCGGCGGGGATGGCAGAGGGGGCGACCAGCTCCCAGGCCTCCCAATCCGTGATGCCCTGCGCCTCGGCGGCTTCGCGGGTGAGAGGCTTGCCGCCTTCCCAGGGGCGGAAGGCGCGGGCCTTGCGGCCGGAATGGCCGAGCTGGAGCGCGGGCACGCTGCCCTGGGCGCGGATGAAATCGGCGATGCGCTTCATGCCCGAGGTGAATTCGTCCGCCCACAGACCCACGTCGCCGACCGTGCCGCAGCCGCGGCGTTCCACCTTGGTGGATTCGATAAACACCAGCCCGGCCCCGCCGGCGGCGAAGCGGCCGTAGTTCATCAGGTGCCAGTCGGTCATGTGGCCGTGCACCGCGGCATACTGGTGCATGGGGGCGACGACGATGCGGTTCTTGAGCGTGGTGCCGCGGATGGTCATCGGCGTGAAGAGAAGCGGCTGGGGCATGGAAATTCCGATACTTAGCGATTGGTCTTGAAACGCGTCCACATCCGGCTGCGGTTGCGCGCGGCCTCCTGCGGGACGGGGCCGATGGTGAAGAACCCGGCCTGGATGGCGGGCGGGGGATAGACGCCGGGATCTTCGAGGATGTCCTTGGCGATCGTCTCCCGGCTGGCGGGCACGGCGTTGGGGTAGTTCACGTGGTTCGTTACGCCCGCCATCACCTTCGGGCGCAGCATGAAATCAATGAATGCATGGGCTTCGGCGACGTTGGGGGCATCGGCCGGGATGGCAAACAGGTCGAACCAGAGCTGCGCGCCCTCCTTCGGGGCGATGTATTGCACCTCCACCCCGCGCTTGGCCTCCGCCGCACGGCCGGCGGCCTGGATGGCGTCGCCGGAGTATGAGATGGCGAGGCAGGTCTCGCCCGAGGCCAGCGTCTCGATCATGCCGCTGCTGGAGAAGCTGCGGATGTGGGGGCGGATGGCCTTGAGGGTTTTCTCGACGGCAGCGAGGTCGGCGGCATCGGTGCTGTCCGGCGATTTGCCGAGGTATTTCAGCACGCTCGGGATCACGTCGATGGCACTGTCGATCATGGCGATGCCGCAGCTTGCCATACGCCTGGCGTGTTCGGGCTTCAGCAGCAGGTCCCAGGAATCGGTGGGGGCGTCGGGGGCGAACTGCTTCAACTTCACCGGGTTCACCGCCAGCCCGATCGTGCCCCAGAGGTAGATCGCGCCATGGGCGTTGCCGGGATCGGAGGATTGCACCCGCTGCATCAGCGCGGCATCGAGGCCGGCGAGGTTCGGCAGTTTCGATGCATCGAGCTTCTGCAGCGCGCCGGCGCGCACCAGGCGGGAGAAGGTGGGCTCGCTGGTGGGCACCACCACGTCGTAGCCCGACTTGCCCGCAAGAAGTTTGGCTTCAAGGGTTTCCAGGCTGTCGTACAGATCGTAGCGCACCTTGATGCCGGTCTCGGCCTGGAATTGCTGGATGGCGTAGGGATCGATGTAGTCCGTCCAGTTGTACACATTCACCACACGCTGGGCGGCGGCGGGGGTGGCGAGCACAAGCGCTGCCAGCAGGGCGAACAGGCGCATCCGGCGGGACTCCTGGGGGTTGCAGCGGCAGGCTACCATGGCTCGCACGCTTGAAACGAGGGGCGGAGGATCGGGGCATGTGCGGGCGCTATGCGGCTCATCGGTCGGTGGACGAGATACGGCGGCTGTTCGCCACCACGAACGCGCCGCCGAATTTCGAGGCGACCTGGAACATGGCGCCCACCCAGATGGCCCCCGTGGTGCGGCGCCATCCCGGCGAGGGCAAACGGCACCTCGATTTGCTGACCTGGGGGCTGGTGCCGCACTGGTCGAAAGACCCGAAGGCCGAGCGCAAGCCGATCAACGCGCGCAGCGAAACCGCCGCCACCATGCCCCTGTTCCGCGACGCGCTCGCCCGCCGCCGCTGCATCGTGCCGATCGACGCGTTCTACGAGTGGCAGGTGACCGAAGGCGGCAAGATCCCGCACGCCATCGCCCGCGCCGATGGGGCGCCGATGGCGCTGGCCGGGATCTGGGAAGGCTGGCGCGGGCCGGAGGGCACGGTGCTGCGGACCTTCACGGTTCTCACCACCGCGGCCTGCCAGGCCCTGGCGCATATGCACGAGCGCATGCCCGTGGTGCTGGAGCCGCCAGACTGGGCGCTGTGGCTGGGCGAGGAGGAGGGGCCCTATGGCGAGCTGATGCGCCCCTCTGCGGCGTCGTTCCGGGTCTGGCGCGTTTCCACGAAGGTCAATAACGTCCGCAACAACGGGCCAGACCTGCTGGAGGAAGCCGCATGAAAATCACGGGCATCGAAACCGCCATCCTGCGCATCCCGGAAGGCGACCCGCTGGCGGACATGCCGGAGGACGGCAACCGGAAGCGGCCCTTCGTCACCCTCAAGCTGCGCACGGACCAGGGCATCGAGGGCATCGCCTTCACGCTCTATGGCGACGCGATGAGCGGCTCGCTGCGCACGGCGGTGGATGAGCTGGGCGCGCTGTGCATCGGCGAGGACCCACTGGATATCGAGCGCATCGGCCGCAAGCTGCTGAACGCGGTGGGCGCCCATTGCGGGCCGGGCGGCATCTTCACCCTGGCCGCCTCGGCGATCGACATCGCGCTGTGGGACATCAAGGGCCGCGCGCTCGGTCTGCCGCTGTGGAAGCTGCTTGGCGGCTATCGCAACCGGGTGCCGTGCTACGCCAGCGGCTCGCTGCGCCGGGGCCTCACGGACGACCAGGCGCAGCTCGCCGCGCACCGGCTGGTGGCCAAGGGCTTCCGCGAGATGAAGACCCAGATGGCCCTGCCGGGGAACCCCGCGCCGTCGGACGAAGTGCGCCGCATGCGCGTGGTGCGTGAGGCGATCGGGCCCGACATCAAGCTGATGTGCGACATCAACCAGCGCTGGCGCCCGGAACAGGCGATCGATATCGCCAAACGGTGCGAGGAATTCGGCCTGTTCTGGCTGGAGGACGTGGTGAACCATGAGGACTACCAGGGCATGGCCCGCGTGAACGCCGCCCTCTCCACCCCGATCGCCGGCGGCGAATACGTGTGGGGCATCCCGCCCTTCCGCCACATGATCGAGGCGCGCAGCATCGACATCCCGATGGTGGACCTGGTGCGCGTGGGCGGGATCACCGCCTGGATGAAGGTCGCGGCATTGGCCGAGGCGTTCAACCTGCCGGTGGTGAGCCACCTGGCGCCGGAACTGCACTGCCACCTCGTCGCCGCGGCACCCAACGGGCTGACGGTGGAATACATGCCCTGGACGCTTGCGCTGTTCGAGGACACGCCGCCCGTGGTGGACGGCGAGATGCACCTGTGGGACCGGCCGGGGTTGGGGCTGGCGTTCGACGAGGCGTTCTGCAAGGCGCATCGGGTGGCGTAGCGCCGCAAGACGGCTTTCGCCTGCGGGCGTATGCGGGTTGGATGGCGTTCGACAGAGAGGAACGCCCGATGATTCGCCCCCACATGCTGCGCGCGGCTGCCTCGCTCGGCCTCGCCCTGGGCGTTGCCGCCTGCGAAGCGCCGCCTGCCGCGCTGGATGCCGCCGCCGCCACGCCCGGAAGCCTGCCCACGGTGGACCTGGACGCGGCGCAGGCCGCCGCCACGGGCAGCTTCCCGTTGCAGGTGCTGGAGTTCAGCCCAAGCGGCACTCGCTCCCTGACCAGCCGCATCCGGGGCGATGCGGCGCCGGCATATGCCGTGCCGGTGGCGGCCGGGCAGACGCTGACGGTGGTGTTCCGAAGCCCGAACCATGCCGCCACGTTCAACCTGATGGACACGGCCAACCCGGCCGAGGCGGTGCATCGCGGGTCTGTGGAGGGCAACATCGTCGCGGTGAAGCCGGCCCGGGCCACCACCTATGTGATCGTGCCGTTCACCGAGCGCGCCGTGGCCCGCCGCGGCACCGTGACGACCTTCACGCTGACCATCACCCGCGAATGATGCCGCCGCTCCCCGGCATCGCCGGCGCGCGACCGGCCCGTGCCATCGCTGGTGGAGCCAGCCATGGCACGGGTTGGGATCACTCCGCCGCGTTGCTGGCGTTGCGGCTGCGCGGGGGGATGCCGGTTTCCTCGAAGCAGACGCGGGCAAACTTGGCCACGCCCTCGCGGATGTTCTCCTTGGAGTTCAGCGCGAAGCAGAGGCGCAGGTGGCTCTTGGCGCCGTCGCCGTTCAGGGACCATTCCGGGCCGGGGTTGAAGACGATGCCGGCCTTGGCTGCGGGGGCGATGAGCTTGCGGACGTCCACGCTGTCTGGGAGTTTCATCCAGAGGAAGATGCCGCCCTTGGGCTTGAAGAGCTGCATGTGGGTGCCGAATTCGGCCTCCACCGCCTCGATCATGCAGTCCAGCTTGTCCTTGAGGACCTTCGAGAGGCTTTCGACGTGCTGGTCGAAATACTTCGAGAAGAACTCGCAGGTGACCATCTGGTCCAGCGCGCCGGTGCCGCCGTCGGACTTCATGGCGGCCATGCGGCCGATGATTTCCCAATCGCCGGTGGCGTAGCCGAGGCGCAGCGCGGGGGCGAGGGTTTTGGAGAAGCTGCCGATGTGGACGGTGCGTTCCGGGGCCATCGAGTAGATCGCGGCGGGGCCGCCGCCGGCCCAGATGAGGTCGGCGTAGCACTCATCCTCGAAGATGATGATGTCGTGCTCGCGGGCGAGTTCGACCAGCTTCACGCGGCGATCCATGGGCAGGATGGAGCCGGTGGGGTTCTGGATGGTGGGGATGGTGTAGAGCATCTTCACCGGGGCGCCCTTGGCCTTCTGGTCGGCCAGGATGCGGGCGAGGTCTTCCATCACGATGCCGTCGTCATCCAGCTTGACGGGGAGGATGGTGGCGCCGGCTTTCTTGAAGCGGGTGATGGAGGAGGCGTAGCAGTGCTCCTCCAGGATCACGACGTCACCGGGGTTGAGCATGGCGCCGACGACCAGGTCGATGCCCTGGTTGGAGCCGGTGGTGATGAGGATGTTCTCGGGGTCGGCGGTGACGCCGCGGTGGCTGGCCATCTTGTCGGCCACGAACTTGCGCAGCGGCGGGTAGCCGAGCGGGCCGAGGCCCATGTTGTAGACGGCGATCAGGTGGCCGTCGCGCTTGATGACATCAGCGGCGGCCTTGGCCAGCATCTCGGTGGGGATCTGGGTGGGGTCGTTGTTGCCGCCGATGAAGTAGTATTCGGCAAAGCCGGTGAAGCGGCCGGTGGGGCCGGGGGCGGCCTTGGCGGCATGGGCGGCGAAGCGGTTCGGCATGCTGTCCATCGGGACGCTCTCCTCGGGCTTTTGTCGGTTGTTGCGGCGACTGTAGCCGGTAGGGCGGGGCGCGCAACCTTCGGTGCGCCGGTGGGGTGGCGCGTTGTTTGGGCTTGGGGGGCGCGGTAGGCTGTGGGGCCGCGCGGGCGGGCCCTGGTGGAGAGTCGGATGCGATTGAGGTTGGTGCTGCTGGGCGTGGCGGGCGTGCTGCTGCTGCTGGTGGCGGGGCTGGGCGTGGCGCTGGCGACGCTGGATTTCGGGCGGTTTGCCGGGCCGGTGGCAGCCCAGGTGCAGCGGGTGACCGGGCGGGCGCTGGCGTTCGAGGGCGAGGTTTCGTTGCGGCTGCTGCCGCGGCCGTCGCTTTCGCTGCGCGATGTGGTGCTGGCCAATGCGCCGGGGGGCAGCCGGCCGCAGATGCTGCGGATCGGGCGGCTGGAGGCGGAGCTGGAGCTGTGGCCGCTGGTGGTGCAGCGGCGGCTGCATATCGTACGGCTGGTGGCGCGGGATGCGGATGTGCTGCTGGAGCGCGACGCCGAGGGGCGCGGCAATTGGGAGATGGGGGCGGCGGAGGCGGCGGCCGAGGGGGCGGCGCCACCGGCGCCGATGGTGCGCTCCGGCAAGGGCGGCTTGCCGCTGGTGGATACGATGGAGCTGGTAAACGTGGCCGTGGGCTGGCGCGATGCGCGGGCGGGCGGCGAGATGCATTCGGTGCTGCTGCGGGAGCTGCGGTTTTCGGCGCGCACGGGGGAGCGGATGTCGGTGTCTGGCGCGCTGGTGCATCGCGAGCAGGTGGTGGGGTTCACCGGGGAGGTGGACCTGCCGGGCGGGGCCGGCGGCGGGGCGGTGGTGGCCAATGCCAGCGTGACGCTGCCGGGCGCGGTGGTGAAGCTGGCCGGCGGGATCGCGGATGCGGGGGCGGGCAAGGGGCTGGACTTGAGCATCACCGGCGAGGCGGAGCCGGTTTCGGCGCTGGAGGAGTTGCTGGGGGTGGATCTGCCTTCCTTGCGGCTGGAGCTGGCGGCGCGGGTGCAGGGGGACCTGGATGGCGAGGTGCGGGCGGCGGAGCTGAAACTGAAGCTGGGGGGATCGGAGCTTTCGGGGACCGGCGCGGTGGATCTCTCGGGCGCGCGGCCGAGGGTGACGGCGGAGCTGGAGTCGGCACGGCTGGATCTGGTGGAGGCGTGGCCGGAGGCGGCGCGGGAAGGGGAGGCGCCGGCGTCTGGGGCTGGGGCGGCGCCGGTGGCGGGGGAGCGGCGGGTGTTTTCGGCCGAGGCGTTCGAGCTGGACGGGCTCGGGGCGCTGGATGCCGATGTGGGGCTGCGGGTGGCGCGGCTGGTGCTGCCGGGGCCGGGCGGGAAGCCGGTGGAGGTGGAGCAGGTGGTGCTGCGGCTGGTGCTGGCCGACCGCGACCTGGCGCTGCGTCCGTTCGGGTTCGTGCTGGCGGGCAGCCATGTGGCGGGTGATGCGCGGGTGAACGGGCGGGTGGCGCCGCCGGCGATGGTGCTGGATGTGGCGGCGCAGCAGGCGGATCTGGGCCGGCTGCTGGCGCTGTCGGGTGTGGCGCTGCCGGTGACGGCGAAGGCTGATCTGGTGCTGGCGTTGCGCGGAGCCGGTGCGAGCCCGCGGGCGCTGGCCGGGGCGCTGGAGGGCACTGCCAGCCTGGTGGTGGGGCAGGGAGTGCTGAAGGGGGATTTCGTGGAGCATCTGGGGCTTGGCGCGCTGCGCCAGGCGGTGCCGCAGCTGCAGCGGCTGGCGGAATCAAAGCTGAATTGCGCGATCGCCCGGTTCGATGTGGCCAAGGGTGTGGCCACCGCGCGGCTGATCGCGGCGGATGCCGGGGATATTTCGCTGGTGGGCAACGGGACGGTGAATCTGGGGACCGAGGCGATCGCGTTGGACCTGGCGCCGCGGCTGAAGCTGGCGGTGGGGGGGATCTCGGCGGGGGTTTCGGTGCCGGTGCAGGTGCGCGGGACGTTGCTGGAGCCGTCGGTTACCGTGGTGGGGGGCCGGGTGGCGCCGCGTGGCAATCCTCTGGCGGGGCTGAGGCGGATCGTGCTCGATCCCGGGGCTTCGGCGGCCAATCCGTGCGGCGGGCTGGGCGAGGTGCGGCCGGCGGCGCCGGCGCCGCATGCGCCAGGGTTGGGGGATGTGCTGCGGTTGCTGCCGCGCTAGGTTTTACCCCCGGCGCCGCAGTGGTATAGGCGCGGGCCTTTCTGGATGACTGCTGCTTCCATGACCGACGATCCCCCGCCCCATCCGGCTCTGTTGCCTGCCGGCCTGCGCGATCTGCTGCCGCCTGATGCGGAGGCGGAGGCGGCGGCGGTGCAGGGGCTGATGGATGCCTTCTCGGCGCACGGCTACCAGCGGGTGAAGCCGCCGTTGCTGGAGTTCGAGGATTCGCTGCTGGCCGGTTCTGGCGCCGCGGTGGCGGACCAGACCTTCCGGCTGATGGACCCGGATACGCGGCGGATGATGGGGTTGCGGGCCGACATGACGCCGCAGGTGGCGCGGATTGCGACCACGCGGCTTGGGCAGGCGGCGCGGCCGTTGCGGCTTTCCTATGCCGGGCAGTGCCTGCGGGTGCAGGGTTCGCAGATTGCGCCGGATCGGCAGGTGGCGCAGGCGGGGATCGAGCTGATCGGGCCCGACGGGCCGGAGGCGGATGCGGAGATCGTGCTGGTGGCGGCCGAGGCGCTGGCGGGGCTGGGGCTGGGCCGGCTCTCCTATGACCTGACGATGCCGCCCTTGGTGCCGGCGCTGCTGGACGAGGCCGGGTTTTCGCCGGAGCAGCGGGCTTCCCTGGGGCGGGCGCTGGATCGCAAGGATGCGGCGGCGGTGCGGGCGCGTGGGGGGGCGTTGGCCGGGACCTTGACCGATCTGCTGTTGGCGGCGGGGCCGGCGGCACGGGCGCTGGAGGCGTTGGCGGCGGCGGCGTTGACGCCGGGGGCGCGGCGGCATGCGGAGCGGCTGGCGGAGACGGTGGCGGCGATCCGGGTGAGGGCTCCGGAGTTGAAGATCACGGTGGATCCCGTTGAATTCAGGGGATTCAAATACCACACCGGGGTGAGCCTTTCGGTGTATGCGCCGGGGCGGCACGAGGAGTTGGGGCGTGGCGGGCGCTATGTGTGCGGTGAGGCCGAGCCGGCCACCGGGGTGACGCTGTATCCTGACGCGGTGCTGCGGGCGATGCCGGCGCGGGCGCCGCGGGCGCGGGTGTATGTGCCGGCGGGAACGGACCCGGCGGTGGCGGCGGGGTTGCGGGCGCAGGGGTTCGCGACCGTTTTGGGGTTCGAGCCCGGGGATGCGCGCGCGCAGGCGCGGCTTCTGGGGTGTTCGCATGTGTTGGATGGCGGCGTGGCCGTCGGGATCGAAGGTAGGCCGCAATGACCAATGTGACCGTCATCGGCGCGCAATGGGGCGACGAGGGCAAGGGCAAGGTGGTGGACTGGCTGTCCAGCCGGGCCGATGTGGTGGTGCGCTTCCAGGGCGGGCACAATGCCGGGCATACGCTGGTGGTGGGCAATGAGACCTACAAGCTCAGCCTGTTGCCGAGCGGCCTTGTGCGCGGGAAGCTGGGCATCATCGGCAATGGCGTGGTGATCGACCCCGAGGCGTTGCTGGCGGAGATCGCGCGGGTGCGGGCGCAGGGGCTGGCGGTGTCTCCGGAGACGCTGCGCATCGCGGAGAACGCGGTGCTGATCCTGCCGGTGCACGGGGCGATCGACCGGGCGCGCGAGGCGGCGCGGGGCGAGCGGAAGATCGGCACCACCGGGCGTGGGATCGGGCCGGCCTATGAGGACAAGGTGGCGCGCCGTGCCATCCGGGTGTGCGACCTGGCGGAGCCGGAGACGCTGTCGTTCAAGCTCGATGAGCTGCTGCTGCACCACAACACGCTGCTGAAGGGCCTGGGGGCTGAGACCTTCGAGAAGCAGGACGTGCTGGACCGGCTGCTGGCGCTGGCGCCGGAGATTCTGCCGTATGTGGAGCCGGTGTGGGAGCGGCTGGACGAGCTGCGCCGGGCGGGCAAGCGCATCCTGTTCGAGGGCGCGCAGGCGGTGATGCTGGACGTGGATCATGGCACCTATCCCTATGTGACCAGCAGCAACACGGTCGCGGCGACCGCGGCGAGCGGGTCTGGGATGGGGCCTTCGGCGGTGGGGTTCGTGCTGGGGATTGCCAAGGCGTACACCACGCGGGTGGGGTCGGGGCCGTTTCCTTCGGAGTTGACCGACGAGACCGGGCGGTTGCTGGGCGAGCGCGGACGGGAGTTCGGCACGGTGACGGGGCGGCCGCGGCGCTGCGGCTGGTTCGATGCGGTGCTGGTGCGCCAGGCGGTGAAGGTGGGCGGGGTGCAGGGGCTGGTGCTGACCAAGCTCGACATCCTGGACGGGCTGCCGGAGCTGAAGGTGTGCGTGGGCTACCGGATCGACGGCGAGGTGGTGCGGCGGATGCCGGCGGGGATGGCGGCGCAGGCCAGGGCCGAGCCGGTGTATGAGGTGATGGAGGGCTGGAGCGGCTCCACCATGGGGGCGCGTAGCTGGGCCGCGTTGCCGGCGCAGGCGGTGAAATACGTGAAGCGGATCGAGGAACTGGTGGAGGCGCCGGTGACGCTGGTTTCCACGAGCCCGGAGAGAGATGACACGATCCTGGTGCGCGACCCGTTCGAGGGGTAGCCGGCGGGGCGTTCGGAGGTGGTTAAGGAATAGAGGGGTAGGGTCCGGTACAGAGAGTGGACCGGACCAGGATGGCCCAGACCCCGCAGGAGCCCCGGCTGATCGCCGGGCAATACGCAGTTGACCTGGCGCGGCCCATGCAGGGCTGGGGCGCCGGGTTGAATTGTTTCGTGGCGCGGGATGTGAAATCCGGCCGCGAGGATGCGATGGCGCTGATGGTGCGCCGCGATGCGCCGCCGCGGGCGCAGGCGGTGACCTCGCTGGCGGCCATGCCGATCGACGGAATTCTGACACCGGTGGCGCAGGGGCCTGCCTTGGGGCCGGGCGGAACCCCGGAATGGTTCGTGATTGCGCCGGCGCCGCCGGGGCGGCCGGTGTTCGGGCCGCATGCCGGGCAGGCGGGGCAGTGGCACGAGCAGGACCTGCTGGCCTATGTGTTGCGGCCGGTGGCGCATGCGCTGGAGCGGCTGCAGGCGCGGCACGTGACGCATCGCGGCATCCGGCCCGACAATCTGTTCCGTGCGCGCGCCGACGAGCCGGTGACGTTGGGCTGTGCCTGGGCGGCGCCTTCGGCGTTTTTTCAGCCGGCGATCTTCGAGCCGCCCTATTCCGCCATGTGCCTGCCGGGCGGGCGCGGCGAGGGCAGCATCGGCGACGACGTGTATGCGCTGGGCGTGACGCTGCTGGTGCTGGCCACCGGGCGGATGCCGATGGCGGGGCTGGACGACGCCGAAATCGTGCGGCGCAAGCTGGAACTGGGCAGCTTCGCGGCGCTGGCCGGCGATGAGCGGTTGAGCCCGGCGATCGGCGACCTGATCCGCGGCATGCTGGCGGAGGACCCCGACCATCGGCCGCCGCCGGTGTTGCTGGCCGATCCCGCGGCGGCACGGGCGCGGCGGGTGGCGGCCCGACCGCCGCCGCGGGCGCAGCGCCCGTTGGAGATCGGCCGGGTTTCCGCGGTGAACCTGCGCACCCTGGCCTTCGCGATCGCGACACAGCCGGAGGAGGGCGTGCGGCAGCTGCGCAGCGGGGCGGTGGACCGGTGGCTGCGGCGCAGCCTGGGCGATTCGACGCTGGGCGGGCAGCTGGACGAACTGGTGCGGGCCCGCGTGGCCGACATGCCGCCCGAAGACAGCACGGCCGATGCGGTGCTGGCGGTGCGGGCGGTGGCCATGCTGGATTCGCTGGCGCCGGTGAGCTGGCGCGGGCTTTCGCTGTTCCCGGATGGGTTGGGCCCGGCGCTGGCCGGTGCGGCGGGGGGCGAGGGGGAACGGGTTCTGGCGGAGATGGTGGCCGCCGAGGGTACCGCGGCCTGGGCCGCGATGCGGCCGGAGCGCTGCGACCCCATCCTGCTGCGGGTGGATGCGCATCAGAACCGGCAGATGCTGCGCCAGCGCGGCCCGGGCGGCGGGATCGCGCGGCTGCGCTATGGGCTGAATCCGCTATTGGCCTGCCGCAGCCCGTTGCTGCAGGGCGCGCTGGTGGTGCGGCTGGGCGATCTGTTGCCGGCGCTGGAGGCCGGGGCCGGGGCGGTGGCCGCGCCTGAAGGGCTGCCGATGGATGGCGAGGTGGGCGCGTTCCTGGCCGCCCGCAGCGACCTGCCGGCCGGGCGGGAGCTGCAGCGCATGGCCGAGGCGCCTGACCCGGTGCAGGCCGCGATGGTGGTGCTGCGGCTGCTGGTGGTGCTGCAGCAGCGCCAGAAGCTGGCCACGCTGCCGAATCTGGCGGCCTGGCTGGGGGCGCGGCTGGAGACGCAGCTGGAGCAATGGCACAACCGGTCCATGCGCACGCGCCTGACCGAGGCGCTGGCAGCGCAGGTGAAGGCGGGGTCGCTGGCGGGGTTGCTGGACCTGTTGGACGACGAGGTGGCGCAGCGCCATGACGCCGACGGCGCGGCCGAGGCGGCGCGGCTGGTGGCGCGGATCGACAGCGAATTGGCCGAACTGGCCGCAGGCGGCCCGGTACGGGCGGCGAGTGCCCGCAACGTCGGGCATGAGCTGGTGCTGGGCGTGGGCATGACGGCGCTGACGCTGAGCCTTATCGGCACGTTGGTGATGTAGGGGCCGGGCATGGCGAAGGCAGCACGCAGTGCGAAGCAAGGGGGTGGCCAAGGGGGCGGACGGTCGTGGTTCTGGGCGCAGGGGCTGGCCTGCGGCATCCTGGTGGCCACGGCGGCGCCGCTGGCGGTGGTGTTGGCGGTGGCGTTCGCGCCGGCCGGGCTGGCCGCGCTGGCCGGGCCGCTGGCGCTGGGCGGGGCCGGGCAGGAGGAGGGGCCGGAGGATGGCGGGCGCAAGCTGGCCGGGGTGATGCTGGTCTATGGCATGGCGGCGGCGCTGCCGTGGCTGGAATCGCTCTGGGGCGCGGCCCGCAACTGGGGCATGGCGCTGGACCTGCTGTCTGGCATGCGGCTGGTGGGGGTGTGCTGGGGCGCGCAGGCGGCGGCCTGGCTGCTCAGCGAGGCGACCCCGTTCGTGGCACGGCTGGTGCTGGAGACGCAGGTGCGGGCACGACAAAGCCGCCTGCGCGAGGCGCGCGGGCGGCTTCAGGCGGAGTGGGGGATGGAGGAGAAGGAGGGCTAGGCGCCCTCCTTCCTGGCGTTTCGGTTAGGCGCGGCCGGTGATGGCGGCGGCGCGCGAGGAGGCTTCCAGGCGCTGTTCCACCACGGCGGTGTGCATCGCCTTCTGCAGCTTCTCGAAGGCCCGGACCTCGATCTGGCGGACTCGTTCGCGCGAGATCGCGTATTGCTGGGAGAGATCCTCCAGCGTGGTCGGGTTGTCCTTCAGGCGCCGCTCGATGAGGATGTGGCGCTCGCGCTCGTTCAGGGTTTTCAGCGCGTTGGCCAGCAGGGCCTTGCGGCCGGTGAGTTCCTGGCGCTCCGCGATGGTTTCTTCCTGGCTTTCGGACTCATCGACCAGCCAATCCTGCCATTCGCCTTCGCTGTCCATGCGGACCGGCGCGTTGAGGCTGTGGTCCGGCGCGGAGAGGCGGCGGTTCATGTTCACCACATCCTGCTCCGGCACGGCGAGCACGCGGGCGATCTTGGCGACCTGTTCCGGCTGGAGGTCGCCGTCATCGATCGCCTGCATCTGGCCCTTGAGGCGGCGCAGGTTGAAGAACAGCTTCTTCTGGGCGGCGGTGGTGCCCATCTTCACCAGCGACCAGGAGTGCAGGATGTATTCCTGGATGGCGGCGCGGATCCACCACATGGCGTAGGTGGCCAGGCGGAAGCCGCGATCGGGATCGAAGCGCTTTACGGCCTGCATCATGCCGACATTGCCTTCGCTGATCAGCTCGCCGAGCGGCAGGCCGTAGCCGCGGTAGCCCATGGCGATCTTGGCGACGAGGCGCAGGTGCGAGGTGACGAGCTTGTGGGCTGCGTCCATGTCCTCCGTGTCGCGCCAGCGCTTGGAGAGCGCCAGCTC
Organism: Asaia bogorensis; assembly: GCA_945888575.1. Lineage (GTDB taxonomy): Bacteria > Pseudomonadota > Alphaproteobacteria > Acetobacterales > Acetobacteraceae > CAMDGX01. The sequence continues at coordinate 21,595 of CAMDAM010000022.1, forward strand.
CTCCTCGGCGGTGAGCATGGGGAATTTGCGGATCTCTTGGAGATACCGGGTGAGGTTTCCCTCGGGGGCGACATTGATGACGGCAGCGACCATCTCAGGCTCCTTCCACCGATACGCCCTTGCGGCATCGTTGTGCGATGCGATGAGGCACGTTCCGGTTCGTGTTGGCCGCGCAAGGCGACCCGGGTTCAGAAAGCTCCACCGACGCGGATTGGTTGCCCTTGCTTGGCGCAACCTGTTCCTTGCCGGCGCCGGTCCCCACGAGGGGCCACCGGCCTTGGCCGGGAGCGCTTCGTCGTGCGAATCAGCGTCGTTCCGGCCGTGGGTGACTTCATAGCCCGCACACCCTGGCAGGGTCAAGATACCGGACCAATGAAGTCAGGATTAACTCTGCGACAGGTCCAGCGCCGCGAGGAGGGCCTGCATGTCGGCCGGCGGCGGGGTGGTGAAGCTCAGCGCCTCCCCGGTGCGAGGGTGGCGGAAGCCGAGGCGGGCGGCGTGCAGCGCCTGGCGGGGGAAATCGAGCAGCAGGGGGCGGAGGTCCGGCGCGAGGGACTTGGCGGCGGCGGGGAGGCGGCGGAGATAGACCGGGTCGCCCACGATGGGCAGGCCGAGATGGGAGAGATGGACGCGGATCTGGTGGGTGCGGCCGGTGGCCAGGCGGCATTCGAGCAGGCTGGCGGCACCCTGGTGGTGGCCCAGCGTGCGATAGCGGGTGAGGGCTTCCTTGGCGTTGTTGCCGCTGGGGCGGACGGCCATGCGCTTGCGGTCCCGCGGGTCTCGGCCGATGGCGCCTGCGATCTCTCCGGCGAGCGGGTTGGGCAGGCCCCAGCAGAGGGCGAGGTAGAAGCGATCGAGGTCGCGGGCGGCGAAGGCCTGGGTGAGGGCGGCGTTGGCGAGTTCCGTTTTGGCGACGACCATGACGCCGGACGTGTCCTTGTCCAGCCGGTGGACGATGCCAGGCCGGCGTTCGCCGCCGATGCCGGTGAGGCTCTCGCCGCAATGGGCGAGCAGCGCGTTGACCAGCGTGCCATCTTCGTTGCCGGGGGCGGGGTGGACGACGAGGCCGGCGGGCTTGTCCAGCACCAGGAGGTCCGAGTCCTCGAAGAGGATGGGGAAGGGGATGTCTTGCGCCTGGGGCACGGAGGCGGCGGCGGCGGGGTAATCGAGCGTATAGGTGGCGCCTGGGCGCACGGCCTCGGCGGGCTGGGTGGCGGGCTGGCCGTCGCGCTGGACGCGGCGTTCCTCGATGAGGGTTTTGACGCGCGAGCGGGAGAGGCCGGGGATCGCCTCGGCCAGGAAGCGGTCCAGCCGTTGGCCGGCCTGCTCCGCCGTGGCGACGCGGGTGAAGGTGGTTGCGTCGGTGGGCAAATCAGCGGACATGACCCTGGATAGCGCGCCGGGGCCTCTGGCAGAAGGGCGCGGTTGGCGGAGGGGGATGGCATGCAGGCGCTGCGGGTGCTGGTGGTGGTGATGGGCGTGATGATCGTGGGGGGCACGATCGCGCTGGGGGTGGCGCTGTCGCAGCGCATGGGCGGGAGTGCGGCGGCGAAGGAATGGAGCGTGGCCCTGGATGAACCGGCGGGGACGCAGATTGTGGCGGCCTCGCTTTCCGGCGATGCGGTGGCGCTGACTTTGCGCGGCGGCGGGGTGGAACGGGTGGTGGTGGTGGATGCGCGGGCGGGGCGCGTGGCGGGGCGGATCAGCGTTTCGAAATAGGTGGGCGTGGGGGAGCGGAATTCGTGCGCAGACGGCTTGATGCCGGCGGCCAATCGGCCTAAAAGGCGCGCCTGCCGCGGATTTTGTCTGCGGCACACGGCCTGTCCTGTTCGTCTAGAGGCCTAGGACACCGCCCTCTCACGGCGGTAACAGGGGTTCGAATCCCCTACGGGACGCCAATTTTCTTCAGACATGATGGCTGTGGGCACTGCGCTGGTGGTTGGCGCGGTGTGTTGCGCGTTTTGGGGTAGGGCCTATTCTCCGCGCCGCGGAATGGGAGCGGCGGGATGAGTGTGCGGGCGGCGCGGCAGATTGCGGTGGATGAGATCCCGGTGATCGATATCGGGCGGCTGGCCGGGGGCGATGCGGCCGGGCTGGCGGCGGTGGCGGCCGAGATGCTGGCGGCGGCGGAGAGCAGTGGGTTCTTTTATGTGCGCAATCATGGGATCGACCAGGCGCTGATCGACCGGGTGTTCGACCTGTCCCAGGCGTTCTATGCGCGGGCGGATGAGGACAAGAAGCAGGTGACGGTGAATGCCTGGCATCGCGGGTTCGTGCGCGCGGGCGAGGCGAAGATGTACCAAGGGGCGCGGCCGGACTTGAAGGAGAGCTTCGTCTGGGGGCTGGATACCGCCACCGATGCTGGCGCGCCGGATGCGCATGGCGTGGCGCCGAACCGATGGCCGGGCTTCATGCCGGAGCTGCGGCCGACGCTGGTGCGGTATTTCGAGGAGACCAACGCGGTGGGCTGGCGGCTGCTGCGTGCTTTCGCGGTGGCGATCGGGGAGCCGGAGGACCGGTTCGTGCGCACGATCACGCGGCCGACGACGCGCGGGACGATGATCTATTATCCGCCGCAGCCGCCGGATCTCGATGACGAGCAGTTCGGGGTTTCGCCGCATACCGACTGGGGCTGCCTGACGCTGCTGTACCAGGACCAGACCGGGGGGCTGGAAGTGAAGGGCCGCGATGGTGGGTGGGTGACGGCGCATCCGATCCCCGGCACCTTCGTGGTGAATGTGGGCGATTTGCTGGCGCGCTGGACCAATGACCGGTTCACCTCCAACCCGCATCGCGTGGTGAACCGCTCGGGCCGGGCACGGTATTCGGTGGCGGCGTTCGTGGACCCCGATCGGGATACGGTGATCGACCCGGTGGTGCGCGCGGGCGAGGCGGCGAAGTATGCGCCGGTGACCTGCGGGGAGTATGTGCAGTCCCGCTTCGATGCCGCCTTTGCCTATCGCCAGAAGGGGGCGGCGTGATCTTCGACACGCACGCGCATTTCTACGGCGAGACGCTGTTCCGACATATGGCGGCGCGCGCCGGCGTGCCGAAGGTGGAGCTGCGCGACGGGCAGCGCTGGATGGTGACGCCGACCAGCGCGTTTCCACTGGTGGGTGGGTTCGTCTCCCTGGCGGAGCGGCTGGCGTGGATGGACGGGCAGGGGATCGACAGGCAGTTGATCACCTTTCCCGGGGCGCTGGGGCCGGATGTGCTGCCGATCGGGGAATCGCTCGACCTGGTGCGCGAGGTGAATGACGAGCTGGGCGAGACGTGCCGGGCGCATCCCGCGCGGTTCGCGGCGTTGGCGGGGTTGCCGCTGGCGGATCTGGACCGATCGGC
>CAMDAM010000023.1 GCA_945888575.1 Asaia bogorensis
ATGGGAGATTTGCGCCAACGTTACCCGCTTTTAAGCCAATTTCGGTCGATAGATGGTTGCTCGGGCGGCTGGCCCATGAACTGATGTTTGGAACGGGGCTCCGTCCGAAACGGTCGGGCGGGCGCACGGCGAAGGTCTGGTGGATTGCGTATTGCCGACTTGCCAGGGGCGGGCCTGATTGGCCGGCCGCTTGCCTGGAGCAGGCAGAACGTCGGGCGACTTTTGTCGCTGCGGCGCTTTTTTCGTGTACTGCGCCCGGCGGCGCGCGACTCTGAGGATGGCGCTCCGCCGCGGATGCGGCGCGGGATCGGGTTCTGGATCAGCCATGCGCCGGCAACTGCCCGCGCGCTGGTGCGGGCCGACGAGCTTTGGCTTTCGGTGCTGGCGGCCTTTGTGGGGGCGGCCTCCGGCCTGTGCGTTCTCGCGATGAGCGCGGTAACGCAGTGGATGCACGAGGTACTTTACAATATTGGGCCGCATGAACGGCTTTCCGCCCAGGTGGAGGTGGGGTTCCTCAACGCGCTGCTGGTGCCGACGCTGGGGGGGCTGGGGCTGGGGCTTGCGGGGCTGGCGCTGGCAAAGTGGTGGAACCGGCGCGCCATCGACGCGATCGAGGCGAATGCGTTGCATGGCGGGCGGATGTCGTTGAACGCCAGCCTGATCGTGGTGGGCCAGACGATGTGGTCCAACGGGGTGGGTGCCTCGGTGGGGTTGGAGGCCGGCTATACGCAGATCGGAGCGGCGCTGGCTTCCCGTGCCGGGCGGAGTTTTCGGGTTCGGCGGAACGATTTGCGGCTGCTGGTTGGGTGTGGTGCGGCGGGAGCGATCGCGGCGGCATTCAATGCGCCGCTCGCTGGGGCGTTCTATGCGTTCGAGTTGGTGATCGGAACCTATACGCTGGCGGCGCTGGCGCCGGTGATCATTGCCTCCATCGTGGCGGTGACGATATCGCGGGCGTTGATGCCGCATGAGTTTGCCTTCGATCTGCGGCTGCCTTTGGCGATCGATCCGGCGAACTACCCCTCCATCCTGCTGCTGGGCGTGATCTGCGCGCTGGCCGGGGTGGCCATCATGCGCGGCGTGACGCTGACGGAGGAGATCTTCCGGCGGTCGGGCGTGCCGGTGTGGCTGCGGCCGGCGATCGGCGGGTTGGCGGTGGGGGTGTTGGCGTTGGCGACACCGCAGGTGCTGTCGGCTGGGCATGGCGCGTTGCAGGTGGACCTGGATGCGCCGTTCACGCTGGGGGCGCTGCTGAGCCTGATCCTGCTGAAGTCGGTGGCCTCGGCGGTGTCGCTGGGGTCTGGGTTCCGCGGCGGATTGTTCTTTGCCTCGTTGTTCCTGGGGGCGTTGATCGGCAAGGCGTTTGCGGCGGCGCTGGCGATGGCGACGACGGCGTATGCGATGCCCAGCGTGGTGGCGGCGCTGGTGGGCATGAGCGCGCTGGCGGTGGCGATCGTGGGCGGGCCGTTGACCATGGCGTTCCTGGCGCTGGAGACGACGGGGTCGCTGCCGTTGACGGTGGCGGTGTTGGCGGCGGCCGTGGTGTCGTCGCTGACGGTGCGGCGCACGTTCGGGTATTCGTTTGCGACCTGGCGGTTCCATCTGCGCGGCGAGGCGATCCGCAGTGCGGTGGATATCGGCTGGATGCGCAACCTGACGGTGGGCCGAATGATGCGGCGCGAGGTGCGTTCGGTGCGCGGCGACACGACGCTGGCGAGTTTCCGGCGCGACTATCCGCTGGGGGTGACGGACCGGGTGGTGGTGATGGACGATGCCGGGAAATATGCCGGGATCGTGCTGGTGGCGGAGGCGCACACCCAGGGGAAGGATGCGCCGGGCAAGGGGACCGGGACGGTGCTGGACCTTCTGCACAACGCCAACGACGTGCTGACGCCGCAGATGACGATCAAGGAGGCGGTGGCGCTGTTTGAGGAAGCCGAGGCGGATGCGCTGGCGGTGGTGGACAGCACGGAGAACCGCCGGGTGATCGGGCTGCTAACCGAGCAATATGCGTTGCGGCGCTACAGCGAGGAGCTGGAGCGGCGACGGCGGGAATTGTCGGGCGAGTAGCAGGCCCCTACCCTTCCGGCTGTGGGCTGGAGGGAATCATGGCCAAGTTGATCGAGTATGCGGATGCATCGCCTGAGGTGCGGGCGGTGTTCGAGGACATCGCGGCGACGCGCGGGATCGCGCCGGAGCAGGTGAACAACGTGTGGAAGGCGATGGCCGTCCATCCGGAGAACATGCGGCGGTTCTGGGAGCGCATCAAGGACGTGATGGGGCCGGGGACGCTGGATCCGCTGACCAAGGAGCTGATCTACCTGGCGGTGTCGATGAGCCAGCAATGCGAATACTGCGTTGCCTCCCACACGGCCGCGGCGAAGCGGAAGGGGGCGAGCGAGGACATGCTGGCGGAGATGATCGCCATCGTTGGTTTGGCGGTGGAGGGGAACCGGATGGCGTATGCCTACCAGGTGCCGGTGGATGAGGCGTTCAAGACGTAATTTTTCGAGTGCGGAACATTTATGCCGCAGCTTTGCCTCAGCCGTCGCGGCCGTATTTTCGGCGCATGTAGCGGACAGCGCGGATCACGTAGGGCTGCAGGCCAAGGCTGGGGTCGGTGAGCTTGAGCGGGCGGGGGCGCGGCGGGCGCGGTGGCCGGGTGCGATGTACGCGCGGACGCGGCGGGAGCGCGAGGAGCGGCGGCAGATCCGCACCGATGGCGTGGCAGAGCGGGCGCAGGAGGCGGCCGGCCTGGGGGCAGGCGGTGAGGAACGGCGCCATGTCCGGGTTGGCCAGCAAATGGGACAGTTGGGAGGCGTAGGATCGCAGTTCGAAGACGCGCGCGCCGGCCCAGGCGCGGGTGCGCGGGAGGCGCTGGTACGGGCGGCGGGGGCGCGGGGTGGCCTGCGGGAGGGGGCGCGGGTAGTCGAACCGGGGCTTGGGCAGGGTGCCGGCCTGCCAGTGCGCGAAGAGGGCGAGCAGGCGGGTGATGGCACGGGCGGCGCGGTCGCGCAGGAGGGCGCGCAGTTCGACGGGGATGACGGGGAGGTGGGGGTTGTCTTCCATGCGGCGAGCGCCGGGCACGATCCAGGTGTCGCGGCCCAGGGAGACGACGTGCGCCGGCGGCGGGCTCCAGAGGGCGAAGGCCCGGAGCGCCGTGAGGACGGATTGGAGGATGAGGGTGAGTTGGTTCCCGATGGGTGACATCGAGGTGAATATAATTCACCTACGTTAGCGTTGCAAGGGCTCTGCGAAAAAATTCTCGCGAGAGGGTTGGGCGGGAAGAGACGGAGACGGCGGAAACGCTTCGCGTTCCGCCCTACCAGGATGTGGATGCCAGCAAAGGAATGAAGTTTTTTTGCTTCTTTTTGTTCACAAAAAGAAGGACTTCCTCGCTTACCTTTCTTCGATCAGCGGCGGCAGATGGACCTTCACGGGAGGCAACGGGGCGGTCCATTTCTCGATTTCCACGAGGCAGGACTGGGCGATGGGGCCCTGCCCCAGCTTGCTGGTGGGGGCGTCGCGGGTGAGGACGTTGGGGTTGCCGTGGACGCAGAGGCTGCCGGGGACGCCGGGTTCCAGGGGGTCCAGCCAGGCGCCGGTGGGCAGGACGCAGACGCCGCGCAGGAGGCCATCGGTGAGCATGGCGCCGGCGAGGCAGGCGCCGCGGGCGTTGAAGACGCGGACCACGTCGCCATCGGCGATGCCACGTTCGGCGGCGTCGGCTTCGTGGATCAGGATGGCTTCGCGGCCTTGGATTTTGGAGGCCTTGGAGACGCGGGCCATGTCCATCTGGCTGTGCAGGCGGGTGGCGGGCTGGACGCTGAGGAGGTGGAGTTGGCCGGGTTGGGCGGTGCCCAGGTATTCCTCGGGTTGGCGCCAGACGGGGTGGCCGGGGCAGTCTTCGTAGCCGAAGGCGGCGATGCGTTCGCTGGCCAGCTCGATGAGGCCGGAGGGGGTGTTAAGCGGGGTGGCGGCGGGGTCGGCACGGAATTCGCGGAAGGCGACGATGGGGGTTTCGGGCTCCGGCACCTCGACGATGCCCTGGGCCCAGAAGGTGTCGAAATCCGGCAGCTCCACGTCCATGCGCGCGCTGGCGTCGCGGGCGCGGTCGTAGAGGGCGCGCAGCCAGGCGGCTTCGTCGCGCTGCTGGGTGAAGCGGGGGCGGACGCCGACGGCTTCGGCGATATCGGCCATGTAGTCGAACTCGTTGCGGGCCTGGGCCTGGGGCGGGACGAGCTGTTTCATCGCCAGGATGTGGCGATCCAGCGAGCCGGCGCCGATGTCGTTGCGCTCCATGGTGGTGGTGGCGGGCAGAACGATGTCCGCATGGCGGGCGATGGGCGTCCACCAGGGTTCGGAGACGATGATGGTTTCGGGCTTCGCCCAGGCGCGGAGCAGGCGGTTGAGGTCCTGGTGGTGGTGGAAGGGGTTGCCGCCGGCCCACCAGATGAGGCGGGTATCGGGGTAGATGAGACGGCGGCCGTTGAAGTCCACCGTGCCGCCGGGCTGTTCCAGCATATCCGTGATGCGGGCGACGGGGATGAATGAGTGGGCGGGGTTGGGCAGCGCGGGCAGGCTGGCCGAGGGGATCATGGCGCGGGCGCCGCCCATGCCGTTCTCGCTGCCGAGGCCGAAGGTGAAGCCGCGGCCGGGCAGGCCAATGCCGCCGAGCAAGGCGGCGAGCGCGGTGATCATCCAGTAGGGCTGCTCGCCGGCCTCCGCGCGCTGGAGCGACCAGGCGGCGGCGAGCATGTTGGGTTGGACGGCGAGGGCGCTGGCGAGATCGGCGATCTGGGCGGCGGGGAGGCCGGTTTCGGTTTCGGCCCAGGCGGGGGTTTTCGGCGTGTTGTCGGTCTCGCCCATGATGTAGGCGCGCAGAGGCTCGTAGCCGGTGGTGCAGCGGGCGAGGAAGGCGTGGTCCACCCTGCCCTCCTGGATGAGGACATGGGCGAGGGCGAGCATGAGGGCGGTGTCGGTGTTGGGGCGGATGGGCCACCATTCGGCGGGCACATCCTCCGGCATGTCGGCGCGGATGGGGGAGATGTTGACGATGCGGATGCCGGCCTGTGCGGCGCGGCGGAGCCAGAGGCCCATTTCGTGGCGGGCGCCGCCGCCGGCATTGACCTGGCCGTTGCGCACGGTGATGCCGCCGAAGCAGACGAGGATCTTGGCGTGGGCGACGATATCGCGCCAGGCGATGACGGGGCGATCGACGATTTCCATGCCGCCGACGATGTGGGGCATCAGCGTCATGCCCGCGGCGTAGGAATAGTTGGTGACCTGGCCGGTGAAGCCGCCAGCGGCGGCGAGCAGGCGGTGGAGCTGGCTGCGGGCGTGGTGGAAGCGGCCGGCCGAGGCCCAGCCATAGGAGCCGCCGAAAATGCTGGCGGGGCCGTGCTGGGTGCGGGTGCGGGTGAGCTCAGCGGCGACGAGGCGGGTGGCTTCGTCCCACGAGACGGGCACGAAGGGCTCGCCGCCGCGGGGGGTGCCGCCGTTGCGGTCGCCGTTCAGCCAGCCCTTGCGGATATGGGGGCGGTCGATGCGGAGCGGGGAGTGCAGGGCATCGGGCATGCCCTGGAGGATGGCAGGCGGGGCGGGGTCGGCCGGGGGTGTTTCGATGGCGGTAAGGCGGCCGTGCTCCACCACGCCGGTGAAGGCGCCCCAGTGCGCGGCGTGGTGCAGCTTGGTCATGGATGGTCCCGCGGTTTTGTGGGGGGAGAGATGGCTTGTGGTTTTCGCCAGCGCAAGCCGGGCGTAGAGTGCGGCCACCATTGAAGGAGGCTTCCATGAACCCGCCGCCGCGCGCCAATTCCGCTGCTGCCCGTGACATCGCCAATGTGCTGCACCCGAACACCGACCTGAAGATGCACCTGGAGACGGGGCCGATCGTGATCACGCGCGGCGAGGGCGTGCGCGTGTTCGACGATACCGGCAAGGGCTACATCGAGGCGGTGGCGGGGCTGTGGTGCGCCTCGCTGGGCTTTTCGAACGAGCGGCTGGTGGAGGCGGCGGCGAAGCAGATGCGGCAGCTGCCGTATTATCATGGCTTCACGAGCAAATCGCACGGGCCGATGATCGATTTGGCGGAGATGCTGATCGAGCGCGCGCCGGTGAAGATGAGCAAGGTGTTCTTCGCCAATTCCGGCTCCGAGGCGAACGATACCGCCATCAAGATGGTATGGTATTTCAACAATGCCATCGGCCGGCCGAACAAGAAGAAGATCATCGGACGGATTAAGGGGTATCACGGGATCACCGTGGCCTCGGCTTCCTTGACCGGGCTGGCGACGAACCATCGCAGCTTCGATGTGCCGCTGGACCGGTTCGTGCACACGATGACGCCGCATTTCTACCATGGCGGGGTGGACGGGGAGACCGAGGAGGAATTCGCGACGCGCTGCGCGGATGAGCTGGAGAAGCTGATCCTGAAGGAAGGCCCGGACACGGTGGCGGCGATGTGGGCCGAGCCGGTGATGGGCGCGGGCGGGGTGATCGTGCCGCCCAAGGGATACTTCGAGAAGATCCAGGCGGTGCTGAAGAAGTACGATGTGCTGCTGGTGGCGGACGAGGTGATCACCGGGTTCTGGCGCACGGGGAATTACTGGGGTTCCGACACGCTGAATGTGCAGCCGGATATCCTGACCTGCGCCAAGGCGATCTCTTCTTCGTATCTGCCGATCTCGGCGGTGATGATCAATGACCGGATCTTCCGGGCGCTGGCCGATGAGAGCCATGCGATCGGGACGTTCGGGCATGGCTATACGTATTCGGGCCATCCGGTGCCGGCCGCGGTGGCAGTGGAGACGCTGAAAATCTACGACGAGCTGAAGATCGGCGAGAATGTTCGGAGCGTGGGGCCGGTGATGCAGCAGGCGCTGCGCGAGCGGTTCGAGGGTCATGAGCTGGTGGGCGAGGTTCGCGGCGTGGGTTTGGTGGCCGCGGTGGAGCTGGTGGCCGACAAGGCGACGCGAAGGAACTTCGATGCCTCGCTCAAGATCGGGGCGCGGGCGGCGAAGCTGGCCGAGGCGCAAGGCGTGATCAGCCGCGGGCTGCCGGGCGATGCGCTGGCGTTCAGCCCGCCGCTGATCATCACCGAGGCCGATGTGCGCGATATGATCGACCGCGTGGGCAAGGCGGTGGATGAGCTGGCGGTGCAGCTGCGGCGCGAGCAGATCACCGTGGTGCGGTAGTCGGCCTGCCGTTGCCGGGATGGATGGCGGGCTGCCGGGGGAGACCCTGGCAGCCCGTATCTTTTGGCGCCAGCGCTTCAGGCTGGCCCGCCGCGGAGCACAAGTCCGGCAGGTTGGTGCCGATGACGGCCCCTTGGGTTATCCCAGCAGGGCCTGCGCGCAGGCGTCCAGGATGGCGTCGGTATCCATGCGGTGCTTGTGGTAGAGGTCGGGGATATCGGCGCTTTCGCCGAAACGTTCCGGGCCGAGGGGGATGACGCGTTGGCCGCGCACGGCGCCGAGCCAGGAATGGGCGGCGGGGTGGCCATCGAGGATGGTGACTAGGGCGGCACCGGGGGCGAGCGGGGCCAGGATGTGCTCGATATGGGCGCGGGCGGTGCGGTCGCCGGCGCGGCGGGCGCGGGCGGCTTCGGTCCAGCCGGCGTGCAGGCGATCGGGGCTGGTGATAGCGAGCAGGCCGGCGCCGGGGGAGTCTTCGGCCAGTTCGGCGAAGGCGGCTTCGGCTTCCGGTGCCACGGGGCCCTGGTAGGCCAGCGCGATCTGGGCGCCGGGGGCGGGCGGGACGATCCAGTGGGCGCCGGCGATGACATGGTCGGCGTTCAGGGGGCGGGGTTTCTGTTCCAGCGCGCGGGTGGAGAGGCGCAGCCAGACGGCGGACCCGTCGGGCTTTTGCATGTGGGCGAAGGCGTGGCGCAGGAGGATGGCGAGTTCGTCGATATAGGCGGGCTCGAAGCTGGCCAAGCGGTCTTGCGCCATGCCGATGAGGGGGGTGTTGATGGATTGGTGCTGGCCGCCTTCGGGGGCGAGGGTGAGGCCGGAGGGGGTGGAGACGAGCAGGAAGCGCGCGTCCTGGTAGCAGGCGTAGATCAGGGCATCGAGGCCGCGGTTGACGAAGGGGTCGTAGACCGTGCCGATGGGCAGCAGGCGGGCGCCGTGCAGGCGGTCGGCGAGGCCCATGGCGCCGAGAATCAGAAAGAGGTTCTGCTCGGCGATCCCCAGCTCGATGTGCTGGCCTGCCGGGGTCATGCCCCAGCGCTGGGCGGAGGCGACCTTGGCGTCGCGGAAGACGTCGTTGCGGGTGTGGCGGTCGAACACGCCGCGGCGGTTGACCCACGGGCCGAGGCTGGTGGAGACGGTGACGTCTGGGCTGGTGGTGACGATGCGGGCGGCGAGGTCTTTCAATTCGCCAGTGCCGCGGCCTATCTCGGCCAGGATGTCGCCGAAGCCGGCCTGGGTGCTGGCGCGGCGGCCGGCGACGCGGGGCATGGGGAGTTCGGCGGGGACGTGGATGGCGGGCGAGGCGAGGCTGCGGCCTTCCGGCGTGAGCTTGGTGGCGAAGGGGATGGAGGCGATGAAGGCGGCGATCTCGTCGGGGCCGACATCCAGGCCCTCGAAGGGGTCCCATTCATGACCTTCGCGGATGCGGTTGGAGGCCCGGAAGCCTTCCATCTGCTCCTTGGTCATCAGGCCCGAGTGGTTGTCCTTGTGGCCGGCGAAGGGCAGGCCCATGCCCTTGATGGTGTAGGCGATGAAGCAGGTGGGTTGGTCACCTTCGGCATCCGCGGCGCGCATCGCCTCGATCAGCGTTTCGATGTCGTGGCCGCCGAGATTGGTCATGAGGTCGGCCAGCTCGGCATCGGTCATCGGGTCGATGATGGCGCGGATGGCTTCGTCGCGGCTGAGGTCGGCGAGGATGGCCTGGCGCCAGGCGGCGCCGCCCTGGAAAGTGAGGGCGGAGTAGAGCGAGTTGGGGCAATCGTCGATGAAGCGGCGCAGCGCCTCGCCGCCCTCGCGGGCGAAGGCGGCTTCCAGCTTGCGGCCGTATTTGAGGGTGACGACGTTCCAGCCCATGTCGCGGAACAGGCCCTCGATGCGGCCGAAGAGGCGATCCGGCACGACGGAATCGAGCGACTGGCGGTTGTAGTCGATGATCCACCAGACGTTGCGGATGTCGTGCTTCCAGCCTTCGAGCAGGGCTTCGTAGATGTTGCCTTCGTCCAGCTCCGCGTCGCCGGCGATGGCGATGTGGCGGCCGGCAGGCAGGCCCTCGGGCAAGAAGTTGTGCAGGCGGACGTAGTCCTGGATCAGCGAGGAGAAGCTGGTGAGCGCCACGCCGAGGCCGACGGAGCCCGTGGAGAAATCGACCTCCGGGCCGTCCTTGGTGCGGGAGGGGTAGGACTGGATGCCGCCGAGCTGGCGCAGGGTGGCGAGCTTCTCCTTGGTCTGGCGGCCCAGGAGATAGTTGATGGCGTGGAAGACGGGGCCGGCATGGGGCTTTACCGCCACGCGGTCTTGCGGGCGCAGGACGGAGAAATAGAGCGCGGTGAGGATCGAGATGCAGGAGGCGCAGCTGGCCTGGTGGCCGCCGACCTTCAGCCCGTCGCGGTTCGGGCGGATGTGGTTGGCGTTGTGGATCATCCAGGAGGAGAGCCAGAGCAGCTTGCGCTCGATCTGGTGCAGCAGGGCGACGCGGCGGGGATCGGACTCCGCGGGGGTGGGAGGGGCCAGGTGGCGCGGAACGTCGTTCATTGTCGTCTCCCCCGTTTCAGGGCTTCAGCAAGCGGCGGATGGCCTGGGCCGCGTTGCGTCTTCCCTCTCCGGCATAGTCCTCGTGATGCTGCTCGATCCGGGCGGGATCGTACAGGTAGTTGACCATCAGCGCCGCTGATTCCTTCACCCCCTTTTCGGAGGTGTCGGCCAGCGGGCAGAGGCGCTCGATACGGGCGCCGTTGGAAAGATGGAAGTGGGCGACCGGATCGGCCGCGCGCTTGCCACGCCCCTCGTGCAGAAGATAGTGCGCCGCGAGGCGGAGCAACACCGGCTCCAGCAGTTTCGCGGTGCCGGGGTCGCGGACCCAGGCGCGGCGGGCCAGCAGGCTGGCGAGGGCGGCGGTGGGGGACGCTGCCTGGGGCGCGGCGGCCTGGAGCTGGGCGGCCTCGCCTTCGCGCAGCAGGTCGGCGGGGTTGGCCGCCAGCGTCTTGTCGAGCCAGCGGCGGAAGCCGGGGATGGGGGAGAGGGTGGCGAAGCTGCGGAGGTTGCGGAATTCGGCGCCCAGCACCTCCACCACGCGCTTGATGAGGAAGTTGCCGAAGCTGATGCCGGCGAGGCCGCGCTGGCAGTTGCTGATGGAATAGAAGATGGCGGTATCGGCCTCGCGCGGGTCCTGCACCGGGGCCTTCTGGTCCAACAGGGCCTGGACCGAGCCGGCGAGGCCCTGGACGAGGGCGACTTCCACGAAGATCAGCGGTTCCTGCGGCATGCGGGGGTGGAAGAAGGCGTAGCAGCGGCGGTCGGAATCCAGACGGTTCTTGAGGTCGCGCCAGCCGCGGATCTCGTGCACCGCCTCGTAGCCGACCAGCTTTTCCAGCAGCGCGGCCGGGGCGTTCCAGTCGATGCGCTGGAGATCCAGGAATCCGATGTCGAACCAGGCGGCGAGGAGGGTGCGCAGATCTGCCTCCAGCCCGGCGAGGGTGGCATCGCTGTCGCGCAGGTCGAGGAGTTCGGCGCGCAGGTCGACCAGGAACTTCACGCCATCGGGGATGGTGGTGAACTGGGTGAGCAGGCGCAGGCGCGGGGGTTCGAGGGCGCGGCGCAGGGCGGCGGTGGCGGCGGCACGGGCGGCGGGGTCTTCCGCGGCTTCGGCGAGGCGGGAGGCGGCTTGGGCGATGGCGGCCTGGTCGGAATCGAAGCCGGCGAGGTCGCGCAGGAAGGCGAGGCGGCCGGCTTCGTCGGCGGCGAGGTAGGCTTCGCCCAGCTTGGCGGCACGGTTGCGGGCACTGACCTCGCCACCGCGGGCGGCGAGGCAGGCGCGCATCTGGGCAGGGATGCTTTCGTCCTCCGCGGGGGCGACGGAGGCGGCCATATCGCGCCAGGCATCGGTGATGCGGCGGATGGCGCGGTCGAGCAGACCGGGGGTGGCGAGGTCGGCCATGAAGCCTCCTGGGGTGGGAGGTGACGATAGCGCCCGATAGTTGCGGGCTCCAACGAAGCTAATTGTGAGGGGCGAGGACGGCGACGAGGTCCTCGGCGATCAGGTAGGGGCCGGCGCGTATTGCGGCATCGCCGTGGAGCCAGACGGCGGCGCAGGCGGCCTGCCAGGCGGGCATGCCCTGGGCGAGGAGGCCGGCGATGAGGCCGGCCAGGACATCCCCGGCGCCGGCAGTGGCGAGGAAGGGTGGGGCGTTGTCGTTGATGGCGGCGCGGCCATCCGGGGCGGCGATGATGGTGTCCGCGCCCTTCAGGAGCACGACGGCGCCTGTGCGGGCGGCGGCCTCGCGGACGGCGGCGAGGCGGTCTGGGCCAGGTGGGCCGAAGACGCGGGCGAACTCGCCGGCGTGTGGCGTGAGGATGGTGGCACCGCGCAGGGCTTCGGGGTTGCCGGCGCAGGCGGTGAGGGCGTCGGCGTCGATGACGGTCTGGCGGCCGGCGGCCAGCAGGGTCGGGAGGGCAGCGCGCGCGGCATCTATGCCAAGGCCGGGGCCGGCGACCCAGACGGTGCGGCGGGGATCGGCCAGGAGGTGTTCGAGAGGGAGGGTTTCGACGATCACGCCGGGGTCGCCGGCGCGGTAGATGGAAGCGGCTTCAGGCGGGGCGGCGATGGTGAGCATGCCGGCACCGATGCGCCTGGCGGCCCCGGCGGAGAGGCGGGCGGCACCGCACATGGCGGCACCACCCAGGATGGTGACGTGGCCGCGGGTGTATTTGTGGTCGGAGAGGCCTGGGCAGGGACGGGCCCAGAGGGCCGGGGTGTTGCGCCAGGTGCGGACGGGTGGGGTGCCGGGCGGGATGCCGATTTCGGCGAGGACGAGTTCGCCGCAGAGGGAGCGGCCGGGGAGCAGGAGGTGGCCGGGCTTGCGGCGGTGGAAGGTGATCGTCAGTTCCGCGGGGGTGACCTGGCCGAGCGGCTGGCCGGTGGTGCCATCGAGGCCGGAGGGGACGTCGATCGCGGCGATGCGCGGTGCGGCGGCGAGGAAGGCGGTGATGTCGGGGCCGATGGGGCGGGTGAGACCGGCGCCGAAAAGGGCGTCGATGACGAGGTCGGCGCGGGCGGCCTGGTCGGGATGGAAGGGCACAACGGGGCCGTGCCAGCTTGCGGCAGCGGGGGCTGCGTCGCCGCGTGGGGGGGCGAATGCGGCGATGGCGACGGGCCAGCCTTCGCGGGAAAGGAGGCGGGCGGCGACGTAGCCGTCGCCGCCGTTGTTGCCGGGGCCGCAGGCGACCAGGACGCGGCAGGGACGGTGGCGCGCGCGGATGGCCTGGGCCACGGCCCAGCCGGCGCGTTCCATCAACGTGGCAACCGGGGTGCCCGTGGCAATGGCATGGGCGTCGGCCTGGGCCATCTCGGCGGGGGTGAGGAGATCTTCCATCACGCGCTCCTGTTGTTGCAGTGCAGTATGGCGCGGGATCGGGGCGGGCGCATGGGGTAGAATGGCGGGGAACAGGCGGAGCGACTCGCAATGTCGGTGGTGATCACGGTGGCGCAGCAGAAGGGCGGCGCGGGCAAGACGACGCTTGCGGCAAACCTGGCCGCGGCATTGGCGGAAGGGGCGCGGGTGGCGGTGCTGGACATCGACCCGCAGCGCAGCCTGGCGCGCTGGCACGGGTTGCGGGCCAGCCGGAAGGGCGTGGCGGAGATCACGCTCTCGGACCTGTCCGGCTGGCGGTTGCCGGCGGAGATCGACCGGCTGCGGCGGCTGCATGACGTGCTGGTGGTGGACAGCCCGCCGCAGGTGGAGAGCGATGCC
This sequence comes from Asaia bogorensis, assembly GCA_945888575.1. Lineage (GTDB taxonomy): Bacteria > Pseudomonadota > Alphaproteobacteria > Acetobacterales > Acetobacteraceae > CAMDGX01. The sequence continues at coordinate 12,941 of CAMDAM010000023.1, forward strand.
AAGGCGGCGATCCGGGCGGCGGATCTGGTGCTGGTGCCGGTGCAGCCGAGCCCGCCCGATTTGTGGGCCGCCGAGGGGACGCTGAAGCTGGCGCGGGCGGAGAAGCGGGCGTTCCGGCTGGTGCTGAACCGGGCGCCCTCGAGCGGCAGCCTGCGCGCCGCGGTGGAGGCGGAGATGGCGCGGCAGGAATTGCCGGTGTTGACGGCATCGTTGGGCAACCGGGTTGGGTTCGCTGGGGCGTTCGCGAAGGGGCTTGGCGTGACCGAGACGGCGCCGCGCTCCTTGGCCGCGCGGGAGTTGCGGGCGGTTCTGGAGGAGATCAGGGCGCTCTTGCGCTAGCGGCTGGGGCCGGCTTCCAGGAGGGCCAGGTTCTGGCGGGCAAGATCGGCGGCGGCAGTGTCTGGGGCGAGGGTGATGACCTGCTCCCAGTCGGTTCGGGCGCCGGCGTCGTCGCGGGTGCGTTGCCGGAGAATTCCTCGTTCCAGCAGGGCTTCGGGGTTTTCGGGATCCAGGGACAGGGCGGCGTCGATGTCCGCGCGGGCTTCGGCGATGCGGCCGAGGCGGCGCAGCGAGGCGGCGCGCAGGGCGAGGGCATCGGCGCGGCGGGCGTCGGCGCGCAAGGCAGTTGCGAGATCGGCGGCTGCCTCCTCGTCGCGGTCGAGCTGTGCGGCGGCGTTGGCGCGCTCGATGAGCAGCGTGGGGTCTTCGGGGGTGAGGGCGAGGGCATAGGTGGCGGCGGTATGGGCGCGGGCGGGATTGCCGGCCATGAGCCAGGCCTGGGTGGCCTGTTCCAGCAGCACGGCGCGCGTGGCGGGTGGGGAGGTGCTGGCGCTGGCCAGGCGCTCCAGCTGGTCGGCGGCCGGGCCGGGCTCGCCCAGGGCGATGCGGGAGAGAGCGAGGCAGTGCTGGGCGGGTTCGCCGCCGCCACGCTCGCCCCAGCTGCGGGCGAAGGCGGCCGCACTTTCGGGTTCCACGGTGAGCAGGCCGAGGCAGCGTTCGTATTCGAGACCGCCCGCGATACGGGGCGGGATCGGGGGCAGCGGTAGCGGGGCCTCGGTCTCGATCGCCTCCAGGCTGGCGTCGGCGAACAGGAGCCAGCCACCGAGGGCCGCGGCCAGGAGCAGCGCGGCGGCGATCAGGAGATGACGGGCTTGCATGATGCCCCCACTCTAATAGGGGTGAGCCGCAGGCGGCAAACTTCGAGCGTGCGAGGGGGGATATCGTGCACCTGGTGATCTTCGGCCTGGGCTACAGCGGGGCGGCGGTGGCGCGGATGGCCGTTGCGGAGGGGATACGGGTGACCGCGACGAGCCGCGATCCGGCCCGGGTGGCGGGACCAGCCGGCGTGGAGGTGTTGACGTTCGGCGATCCGCTGCCGGCGGGCGTGAGCCATGTGCTGGCGACGGCACCGCCTGATGCCGTGGGTGACCCGGTGCTGGCGGCCTATGGCGCGGCGCTGGCTAGCAGCGGGGTGCTGCGCTGGGTTGGGTATCTATCGACGACGGGGGTGTATGGCGATCGCGGCGGGGACTGGGTGGACGTGACGAGTTTGGTTTCACCGGGGCAGGAGCGGTCGCGGCGGCGGGTGGCGGCGGAGCAGGCGTGGGGGGCGTTGGCAGGGGGCGTGGCGGTTGATCTGTTCCGGACGGCGGGGATCTATGGGCCCGGGCGCTCGGCGTTGGACGAGGTTCGCGCGGGGCGGGCGCGGCGGGTGGTGAAGCCCGGGCATGCGTTCGGGCGCGTGCATGTGGAGGATATCGCCGGGGCGGTGTTGGCGGCGGCGCGACAGGGGGCGCCGGCTGGGGTGCGGGTGCTGCACCTGGCCGACGACGTGCCGGCCGAGACGGCCGAGGTGGTGGCGGAGGCGGCGCGGCTGCTGGGGATGGAGCCGCCGCCGGCGGTGCCGTTCGAGCAGGCGGTGCTGGCGATGAGCGAGATGGGGCGAAGCTTCTGGGCGGAGAACCGGCGGGTGGCGAGTGCGCGGACGCAGGAAATGCTTGGCTACCGGTGGCGGTATCCTAGCTTTCGCGAGGGGCTGCGGGCGATCCTGGCGGCGGGGGGTTAGGCGAGCAGTGCTGCGACTGTGCGGGTGAGCAGGGCGAGGTCCTGGGGGCGGGAGAGGCGGTGGTCGCCGTCCTTGATCAGGGTGATTTCCACATCGGTGGACTCCAGTTGCTCGGCGATGCGCAGCGCTGTGGGCCAGGGGACGTCGGGGTCTTGCTGGCCTTGTAGGAGGCGGACCGGGCAGGTGACCGGGATGGGGGCGGCGAGGAGGGATTGCTGGCGGCCGTCCTCGATGAGGGCGCGGGTGAAGCGGTAGGGTTTCTCGCCGTAGATGCTCGGGCGCTCGATGTAGCCGTGCGAGAGGAGGGTGGTGCGTTCGGCTTCGGTGAGGCCTTCCCAGAGGAGGGTTTCGGTGAAGTCTGGGGCGGCGGCGATGCCGACCAGGGCGGCGACGCGGCCTGGCATGGCGCGGGCGAGCAGGAGGCCGATCCAGCCGCCCATGGAGGAGCCGACGAGCAGCAGGGGGCCGGTGGTGCGGGCTTCGATGATCGCGCGAGCGTCGCTGGCCCATGCGCCGATGGTGCCATCCTCGAAGGCGCCGGTGCTGCTGCCGTGGCCGGAATAGTCGAGGCGGAGCATTGCCCTGCCCTGCCCCGCCGCCCAGTCGCGCAGGCAGGTGGCCTTGCTTCCTTCCATGTCTGACTTGAAGCCGGGGAGGAAGACGATGGTGGAGCCCTGGCCGGGCAGGTGGGCCCAGGCGAGGTCGTTGCCGCTATGGCGGATGGTGCCGCTGGTTTCGGTCATGCGTTGCTGAGGCGCAGCACGCCTTCCCGGTCTGGCTCGCCACGGAGTTCGCCGAGGGCGAGCATGTAGTTCACGTGGGCGAGCGCCTCGCCGAAGGCGAAGCCCATCTGGTGCGGATCGAGCTTGCGGTTGAACAGGGTGGGCATGATCCCGGCCGTGGTGCTGGCGCCGGCTGAGATTGCCTTGGCGACGAGGTCGCAGCGTTCGCGGTGATGGGCGATCAGCGTCTCGATGCGGTCGTGCAGGCCGTGGAAGGGGCGGCCATGGGTGGGGGCGGTGAGGACGCCGTGCGGGACCGTGGCGTGGAGGTCCTTGAGGGAGGTGAGGAAGTCGGCCAGAGCGTCGGCTTCCGGCTCGATGGCATGGACGCCGACATTGGGGGAAATGTGGCCGATGACCTGGTCGGTGGGCAGGAAGACGCCTTCCTCACGGTTCAGCAGCATCACCTGTTCCAGCGCGTGGCCGGCGCCAGTGAGAACCTCGAAGCGGCGGCCGCCGAGATCCAGCACGTCTCCGGCGCGGATGCGGGTGTAGTGGGTGGGGAGATCCACCGTGAGGCGCTGGTAGGAATCGCCGCGGACGGTGACGGCGTGGATCTCGTCCTCGCTGAGGCCGTGGCGGCGGTAGAAGGGCAGGTGGGCGTTGCCGTCCACGCCGCCGGCGCGGCCGCGGGAGAGGCGGGACTGGAAATACTCGGTCTGGCTCATGGTAACGCCGACATTGCAGGTCTCGGCGAGCCAGCCGCCGAGGCCGACATGGTCCGGGTGGAAATGGGTGATGACGAGGCGGTTCACCGGGCGGCCGGCGAGCGGGCCGGCGAGCATCTGTTCCCACACCGCGCGGGTCTGGTCGTTGGCGACGCCGGTGTCGATGATGGTCCAGCCAGTGCCGTCGTCGATGATGTGGATGTTGACGTGGTTGAGGGCGAAGGGGAGGGCCAGGCGGAGCCAGAGGATGCCGGGGGCGACTTCCTGGATGGTGCCGGGTTCCGGCGCGGCGTGGGTGTAGGCAGGGGCGGTGGCGACGGACATCGGGTTCAGCCTTGCGGTCGGCGGGGGATGGAGAGGGTGGCGACCAGCGACTGCACGATTTCGCCGTTCTGGTTCTTGGTGGTGTTGCGGATGCGGGCCCAGCCGACGGCCTTGCCGGGTTCGGGCGGGCGAAGCTCCACCACCTCACTGGTGAGGGTAAGCGAGTCGTCGGGGCGGACGGGGCGGGGCCAGCGCAGCTCGTCGATGCCATTGCCGATGATGCCGCCGGCCGGGGCCGTCTCACCGCCGGCGAACAGGCGCATGGACAGGGCGGCAGTGTGCCAGCCGCTGGCGGCGAGGCCGCGGAACAGGCGATGGGCGGCGGCGGCCTCGGGGTCCGTGTGGAAGGGCTGGGGGTCGAAGGACTGGGCGAAGGCGATGATGTCGGCCTGGCTGACCGCGATCGGGCCGGCGTTCCATGAGAGGCCGACGGACAGGTCCTCGAAATACAGCTTGGGCATGGCCGGGGCTCCGGTGCGTCTGGTTTGGCTATAACAGGCGGGGGTGGCGCCGCCTATGCGCTGTGCCGGGCGGCGGACTTGATCGGGGTGGCGATCGGCCCAAGCTAACCGACGCTGGAACAGGAGAACTCCATGGCCGACATCCCTGCCGGGTTTGCAGACCTGATGACCAATCCACGCGCCTTCGCGCATCTGGCGACCGTGTCGCCAAACGGGGCGCCGCAGGTGACGCCGGTGTGGTTCGATATGGGCGGTGGGACGGTGCGGGTGAACTCCGCCCGTGGGCGGGTGAAGACGCGCAACATGGTGGAGGGGGCGAAGGTGGCGCTGTCGATCCTCGATCCCGACAATGCCTATCGCTACATCCAGATCCGCGGGACCGTGACGCGGGCCACCGAGGACGGTGGGGATGCGCATATCGATGCGCTGGCGAAGAAGTATCTCGGCAAGGACAGCTACCCGTTCCGTAAGGCGGGCGAGATCAGGGTGATCTTCGAGATCACGCCGACGGGTGTGGACGCGATGGGCTGACACGAAAAGGCCGGGCTCCCTGAGGAGCCCGGCCCGATCGTGAAGGCGGTGTCAGCGGCCGATCTGCGGCATGGTGAATTCCGCGCCGGCACGGATGCTGGCCGGCCAGCGCTGGGTGACGGCCTTGTAGCGGGTGTAGAAGCGCACGCCTTCCGGGCCATGCATGTGGTGGTCGCCGAACATTGAGGCCTTCCAGCCGCCGAAGCTGTGGAAGGCGGCCGGCACGGGGATGGGCACGTTGATGCCGACCATGCCGATCTTGATGGCGTTTGCGAAGGCGCGGGCGGCGCCGCCATCGGCGGTGAACAGCGCGGTGCCGTTGCCGAAGCGATGGGCGTTGATGAGATCGACCGCACCGCCGAGATCCTTGGTGCGGACCACGCCGAGGACGGGGCCGAAGATCTCGTCCTTGTAGATGGTCATGTCCGGGGTGACGTTGTCGAACAGCGTGCCGCCGATGAAGAAGCCCTGCTCGTAGCCCTGCAGCGACAGGCCGCGGCCGTCGACGACCAGCTTCGCGCCTTCCTTCTCGCCCTGGTCGACATAGCCGGAGACCTTGTTGCGGTGCTCCAGCGTGACGAGCGGGCCCATCTCGGCGTCCTTGTCGGTGCCGGGGCCGACCTTGAGGGCGCGGACGCGGGGGGCGAGCTTCTCGATCAGCTTGTCACCCACGTCGCCGACGGCCACCGCGACCGAGACAGCCATGCAGCGCTCGCCGGCGGAGCCGTAGGCGGAGCCCATCAGCGCATCGACGGCCTGGTCCAGGTCGGCATCGGGCATGACGACGAGGTGGTTCTTGGCGCCGCCGAGGGCCTGGACGCGCTTACCGCTGGCAGTACCGGTACGATAGACGAGCTCTGCGATCGGGGTGGAGCCGACGAAGCTGATGGCGTGGATGCCCTCGTGGCCGAGGATCGATTCGACCGCATTGCGGCCGCCCTGGACGACGGCGAAGACGCCCGGGGGCAGCCCGGCCTCGGTGAGGAGTTCGGCCATCAGCAGGGCGGCCGAAGGGTCCTTCTCCGAGGGCTTGAGGATGAAGCAGTTGCCGGTGGCCAGGGCGACCGGGATCATCCAGAGCGGCACCATGCACGGGAAGTTGAAGGGCGTGATGCCGGCGACCACGCCGAGCGGCTGGCGCAGCGACCAGGCGTCGATGCCGGTGGCAACAGCCTCGGTGTATTCGCCCTTCAGCAGATGCGGGATGCCGCAGGCGAACTCGACGACTTCCAGGCCACGCTGAATCTCACCTTCCGCGTCGGACAGCACCTTGCCGTGCTCGGCGGTGATGATGGCGGCGAGCTTCTTGGTGTTCGCTTCCAGCAGCTGCTTGAAGTTGAACATCACGCGGGCGCGGCGCAGCGGGGGCGTGGCGGCCCAGGCGGGCCAGGCGGCGGTGGCGGCGGCGACGGCGGCATCGACCTCGGCCGCGCCGCCCATGGCGACCTGGCCGCTGACTTCGCCGGTGGCGGGGTTGTAGACGGGGGCGGTGGCACCGGTACCGGGGACTTTTCGCCCGCTCAGGTAATGGCCGATCTGTTGCATGGGGCGTGTCCTCCTCGGTGGCGTCGCTTGGATGGGCAGTTTACCCGCAGGCCAGTGGTTTGCGATATACCCGCCCCGTGAAACCCGCCATGCCCCCTGCCCTCCTCAGACCCCTCCCGCTCCTGACCCGGGCGTTGCTGCGCCGGCGTCGGCTTCTGCGCGCCGGTGCGGCCGCGGCCTTGGCGATGCCGTTCTTGGGCCGCGGCGCGCAGGCGGCGGTGACGTGGTCGCTGTTCACGCAGCAGACCAGCCCGACAAGCGCGGTGGTGCGCGGCCTGCGGCGCCTTTCGGACCAGGTGCGGGAGCGGACAAGTGGGGGGCTGCTGATCAATGTGCGCACCGCTGGGTTGATGCCGATCGATGCCAGCCATGTGCTGGAAGGCGTTGCCGGCGGGCGTGTGGAACTGGGCGACGACGGGGGTTACACCGCCACGGTTGGTGCAGGCGCGCTGATGCGGCTGCCATTGCTGATGACCTCAGGCGAGGAGTGGGACAAAGTAGCCGTGCTGGTGCGGCCGGTGCTGGCAACCGAGATGGAACGGCGCGGCATGGTGCTGCTGGCGCATTACCGGACCGCGCCGCAGCTTTTCTGGTCGCGGCTGAAGGCATCCGCTTTCGTTGACATCGCCCGGCAGAAGATTCGCGTGCAGTCGGTGGAGCAGGCAGAGTTCGTGCGCCACTACGGCGGTGTGCACGTGGTGACTTCCACCGTGCAGGCGGGCGAGGCGCTGCAGGCGGGCAAGCTGGACGGCACGCTTGCCCCGGCTTCGTTCGTGAACCGTCATTGGCGCGCGATGCTGAAGCACGTCTATCTCGCCGGCCCCAGCTACAACGATGCGGTGATCGTGGCCAACCAGGACGCCGTGCGGCGGCTGCCGGAGGGGTTTGAACCCGTGCTGAAGGCGGTTGCCGCCGAGACCTCGGCATGGATGGCCGGGGCGCAGGACCAGGAGGAAGCCCAGCTTCTGCGCCAGATGGGCAGCGATGGGCTGAAGGCGACGCCGGTGAGCCCGGCGGAAATCCAGGATGGAGTGGCGAAGCTGCCCTCCTACTGGGACAGCTGGGTACGGCTGCGCAGCCCGGAGATGGAGAGCCTGCTGGTGTCTGTGCGCCAGGCGCTGGACCGGTAGGCGGCGGCGATTCACTCTGCCGGGAAATGGAGGGGAGGAGCGGGCCATGGACGGACGGTTTGCCGGCAGGACAGCGGTGATTACGGGTGGAGCCTCGGGCATCGGGTTGGCGATCGCGCGGCGCTTCCTGGCCGAGGGCGGCCAGGTGGTGGCGAACGACATCAACCCGGAGCGGGTGGCGGGGCTGGCGGCGGAACTCGGCGCTGGCGGTATTGCCATGGTGGGCGATGTGACGCGCGAGGCCGATGTAGCAGCGTTGTTCGCGACGGCCATGGATCGGTTCGGTGCCGTGGATGCGAGCTTCCATGTCGCGGGTGCCAACCGCCAAGGATACATCGCGCGCATGGTGGAAGCGGATTGGGACTTCACCGTGGATCTGTGCCTGAAGGGCGTGATGTTCGCGATGAAGCATGCCGCGCAGGCGATGCTGAAGCAGGGGCGCGGGGCGATGGTGAATATCGCCTCGCTGAACGCCCATGTGCCGATGCATGCCGGGGCGGCCTATTCCGCGGCCAAGGCGGGCGTGGAGATGCTGACCAAGAACGGCGCGCTGGAACTGACGCCCTCCGGCATCCGGGTGAACGCGATCCTGCCCGGGCTGGTGCAGACGCCCCTGACGAAGCGGCTGTTCGACAATGCGGACATCCATACCGCGTTCATGGAGCGGATTCCGCAGGGGCGCGCGGCGCAGCCGGAGGAGATCGCAGCGCCGGCGCTGTTCCTGGCCAGCGAGGATGCCAGCTACGTTTCTGGCGCCTCGTTGTTGGTGGATGGTGCCTGGGCGGTGAGCGGGTACCCGGATATGCGGCCCTGGCGGAACTGACGCACGCACGCCCTGGCAATGGCGCAGGCGGGGCCACATATCCCGGCGGTGCAGCCGGGAGGGGCCGATGATGCTGATCCAGACGCCTGTGATGCAACGACGGCTGCTGATGGTGGGGGTTGCCGCCTTGGCGATGCCCGCCGGCAGGGCGGGGGCGCAAGGCGTATTGGTGGCGACACCGCGGCAGACGGCAGGGCCATTCTATCCCGTGGACTGGTCCGGCGATGCCGACGGCGACCTGGTGCGCGTGGTGGGGTCCGCGGCGCAGGCACAAGGAGCGGTGACCCATCTGCGCGGGCGGGTGCTGGATGCTGCCGGGCAGCCGGTGCCCGGCGCGCTGGTGGAGATCTGGCAGTGCGACGCCTTCGGACGGTATCGGCACCCGCGAGACCGGGCTGATGGGCGGGATGCGGGGTTCCAGGGGCGTGGGCGGGTTCAGGCCGGCCCGGACGGGACCTATGCCTTCCGGACGATCCGTCCCGTCGCCTATCCCGGGCGGACGCCGCATATCCATGTGGCCGTGCTGCGACCAGGGGCGCATGAGGCGCTGGTGACGCAGTTCTACGTGGATGGGGAGGCCGCCAATGCGCGCGACTTCCTGTTCAACGGGTTGGATGCGCGGGCACGGGAAGCAGTGTTGCTGCGGCCGGTGCCGGCGGATCGGATTGAGGCGGGAGCATTGCTGGCGGAGCGGGATATCGTGCTTGGTTAGGACGCCACCGCCGCGACAATGCGATCGCGGGTGAGGGGCATGTCTCGCACGCGCACGCCGAGCGCATGGGCGGCAGCGTTTGCGATGGCAGCGGCGGTAGGGCCCATGGTGCATTCGCCCATGCCCAGCGATGGCTCGTCTGGCGTGTCGGCAAGTTCGATGTCGATTGGTGGAATCTCCGAGAAGCGCAGGATCGGGTAGTCGGCCCAGCTGCGTGTGGCGGTGCCGGTTTCGTCGATGCGGAGCTGTTCCTTCAGCGCCATGCTGGCGGCCTGGATGATGCCACCTTCGAGCTGAGCGCGGACGCCGTCGGGGTTGATGGCCAGGCCGGAATCGGCGGTGCACCAGATGTGGCGCAGGCGGATCTCGGTGTCGGCTTCCACTTCGACGACAACGCAGGCGTAGCCGCTTTTGTTCTTGTAGCGGGCGAAGCCCATACCGAGACCGATACCGGTGCCGGCGGGGCCGCGGGCGGACCAGTTCGACATCGCCGCGGCGCGTTCGACCAGAAAGCGGGCGCGGGGATCGGAGAGCAGGCGCAGGCGGTAGGCGGCGGGATCCTGGCCCACCAGGTCGGCCAACTCGTCGAGAAAGCATTCCAGGGCGAAGACGTTCACCACTGCGCCGAGGCCGCGCAGGGCGGACGTGCGGATGGGTGTGCCAGTGACGAGGCGGTGTTCGTATCGCCAGGTCGGGATGTCGTAGTAGGGCACGATGTTGCGGGCGCCCGTGCCGGGATAGGGGTCGGAGGATTCGGCCGGCGGCGGCAGGGGCTGGGCGTTCGGCAGGGTGCGCGAGGCGAGCAGGCGGCCCGGGGCGCGGTTGACGTGGACGCCGCTGGTGATCGTGGCGGTGAGGTCCGCCGGCATGCCTTCCGCATCCAGCACGGCGCGCAGCGCGGTTTGCATGGCGGTTCCAGCCGGAGCGAAGGCGAACTCGTCGGCGCGGGACCACAGCACGCGCACCGGGGTGCCGGGGACGAGGGTGGCGATGATCGCGGCATCGAGGGCCGCGTCGTCTGCGCCGTTGTGGCCGTAGCAGCCGGGGCCGTGGGCGTGGCGGACGACGATGGTCTCCGGATCTCGCTGCAGTGTTTGCGCGGCGTTGAGGCGGAAGGGATAGACCCCCTGGACGTGGGTCCAGACCTCCAGGATGCCGCCTTGCTCGTGCGCCACGGCGCAGGAAGGGCCGAGCGAGGCGTGGGAGATGTAGGGGCGGGAGTAGGTGGCCGCGTGGCTGCGGCCCGGCGGTGGGGCGGCTTCGCTGCCGCGGGTTCGTATGTCCGCGGGCTGGGTGGCGAGCCAGGCGGCTTCGGCCATGGCGGGTGTGGGCGTGTCGGCGTTGTCCCAACGCGGGCGGGCGGCTTCGACGGCGGCGCGCAGGGTGGCCTCGGTGGGGGCGAGGATGGCGGCGAAGTCGCCGCTGCGCACGAGGCGGGCGCCGTGGCGGGCGAGGGCGGCCTCGTTGACCGCGGCCAGGGTCGCGCCGGGGCGCGGCTGGCGCAGGATGCGGGCATGGAGCATGCCGGGTAGCACCATGTCGTGCACGAAGGCGCCGCCGGTGAGCTTGCCCGGCAGGTCGCGGCGCGGCGCGCTGGTGCCGACCAGGCGGTGGCGGGCGCGCGGCTTCGGGGCGGCGGTGCCAGTGGCGTCGCGGGCAAGGCTGACGCGGGGGGCGAGCGACCAGTAGTCGTGGCCGGTGGGGGTGCCGGCGTGGAGGATGGCGCCGTCCTCCACCTCCAGCTCCTCGGCGGCGGTGTTGAGCAGGCGGGCGGCCTCGGCCAGGAACAGGGCGCGGGTTTCGGCGCAGACCAGGCGCAGGGAGGCGCCGCCGACCTCGATGGAAAGCGAGCTGGAGGTGGAGCCTTCGTCCGGGGCCAGCTGGGTGTCGCCGGCGCGCCAGGCAAGGCGATCAAGGGAGATGTCCAGCTCCTCGGCGGCGATCTGGGAGAGGGCGGTGGAAATGCCCTGGCCGATCTCGACCTTGCCGACGGAGACATGGACGCGGCCTTCGGCGAAGCGGAGCCAACGGTCGAGGCGCGGGTTGTCGGCGAGGCTCTTGGGAAGGTCGGTCATCGCTTCAGCTCCCGGGCGGCGCGCTCGACGGCGCGCAGGATGCGGGGGTGGGCGCCGCAGCGGCAGAGCTGGGGGTCCAGCGCGGTGGCGATTTCGGCGCGGGTGGGGGTGGGGTTGCGGGCCAGCAGCGCGGCGGCGGCAACGGCCATGCCGGAGAGGCAGTAGCCGCATTGGCCGGCCTGCTCGGCGATGAGGGCGGCGATGATCGGGTGGTCCTGCAGGCCCTCGATGGTGGTGATCGCGCGGCCCTGGAGCGTGCCGATCTCACGGCCGCAGGACTGGGTGGGGGCGCCGTCGATCAGGACCAGGCAGGCGCCGCATTGTTCCTCGCCGCAACCGAAGCGGCTGCCGGTGAGGGCGAACTCGTTGCGCAGCACCTCCAACAGCGGGGTGGAGGGGGCAGAGGCGCTTTCGCGCAAGGTTCCGTTCACGGTGAGTGTGGTCATTGGATGGGGCCGCCCGTGTTGCGTGGGCAGCCTAGCGCGGCGGCGGGGCTGCTTGAAAGCGGCGGGCCGGAGTGTTGGTATGCCCA
>CAMDAM010000024.1 GCA_945888575.1 Asaia bogorensis
CCAAGGCAAGGCAAGGCAAGGCAAGGCAAGGCAAGGCAAGGCAAGGCAAGGCAAGCACGTTCTTTCTTGAAAGAAAGAACCAAAGAACTTTTATTTGTGCAGATTGGGTATTTTTGCTGTTATCTATGGATTTAACATTTTTAAATAGCAACAAAAAAGATTGTCGGACAAAAAATATTTAGTTCCCGCACCCACCAACAATGTGTCATCTCAAACTAAGGTGAGCTTTCTGGAGTCAGAACCGAAGCGGTCTGTCGAACGCAATCAAATATATTAACTGACGTAAGACGTTTGAATGCAAATGTCCCGAACGCTACTCCGATCATAGCAATCAAAAATATCGAGAAAATACCGATCTTATGATATCTAATCCTCCTTTTTATTATTCTGAATGGCTCTGTGAAATTCGAGCTGATTCCCACGTAATCGGAATTAATTTTATTTTTTTGTCTATCCACCTCAATTGCAATGGTATTTAGCGTGTACCATTGGTTGACCGCCGCAAGCAAAAGCAACGCCAAGAATACCCAAGCCCCGAAAACCACCCCTAGATTTGTCCAAAACTCCACTCCACACGATGAAGCTACCTTTAATTGCGACGCAACTACAATGGTGGCGACAGGTATCCCAAGCAACTGCCCCTGTATGTCGACAAATGTTTTGTGAATTTTGTTTATATACTCTATTTTAGCAGATTCTATTTCGTTTCTGATTTTTGAATACGAAAACTCAGAGACATAAATTTTGTAGCCCTCAACAACCTCTTGTGTAAGCTGATCAATATTCTTTAATACGTAACGAAAACGCTCGCCAATCGCCTGCCCCTCACATATCCGGGCCAATGTTTCTGACAGTATGGCAAATTTTTGTGTCTCATGCGTTGAGTTGGTAAATATGCTTAAGAAGCTTCCTATTTTGCCCGATAATTCAAAATTTAAATCTGACTCTGTGTATTTAATTGGAATAACAAATTTCCCCCCCCTAATCAACACCAGCTCCTGCGCAGCATGGTCCAGGTACGCACCCGCTTGCGAAAAAATCTCCACTAATCTTAATATTGAATGATAACTATCAAGCTTTGGATTAGATTTTTTGTATCGATCCACTGCCCCCTCAACTATAAAATAATTGACTGGCTCCCTTACCCGTGCACTTGGTGTGAGCAAAAGGGCATCAAAATGTCGAGCCAAAATGCCCAGGCCCAATCGCGGGCTACCAACATTGACACGCAGCCTATCACCCAAGGATATTTCCGTTATATCTCCAACTAAATTATACTGACTCTCTTCTGCCGCTTCAAAATCCGCCTCTAGCAGACGCAGAGTCTCTAATGCTCCAACATCAGCAACATAGACTTCCCCGCCAGTATCATGCACGTCGAAACTCGTGCAATGATACAGATGGAGCAACTCGGGAAATCTAATTCGTGGCATACGTCAGATTCTCAAACTATTCAGGTTCATCAGGGCTTATTTCAGCACGAAGCTCAGCTAGAAGCTGATCAGGAAGGTCAGTAATAATCAATGTATTTTCCTCACTGTTAAAGCGTATTTTACTCTGCAATAGTGCATCTCGATCAAATTCCATAGACCACAATGGAGTTTTTGCACGGAATTTTACTAGTCCTCTAAGAGCACGGCGGTCGGGGGTGAAATGATCGTTTAGACCGCGATCCGGATCGCTCAAGTATTCAGAGAGATCAGCAGGATGAGACGGCTGTAGTTCATTTGACAGAGCCTCAAATGATAGCTGCTGGCCGCTACGACTGATCCGATCGCAGATAACAGAAGCTGATCTTAAGAACTGCTCTTTTTGAGTTGCATCCATCTCTCTCGATTCAGCAAACTGCTTTAACGCGTGAACCAAAGATGTGGTCTCGACCCGAGCCGATATCGTTGTGTCGCAACCAAGAAATTCCTGAAAATACCCGGAAACATTTCCATTTCCCTTAAGGAATCCAATGTACCGGTCATCGCCGCCTATCCATCCACTGACATTGATGCGTCCTGCAAATCTAAACCCATCCATATCTAGATGCTGCACATCGGCAAGACTGTTGTCAGTCGCAATCATTGCACCCAACCGGTCATTTACTAGCGCAACAAGAATATAATGGCGTCCATCCCTCTCAAAATGCGCAAAAAATACGTGACCACCGGTTGCCCCAGGTTTGCGCCTCGCCTGGGCCGCTAATGTTGACATTAAGCTTATACTGAGTGCCCCAAAATCTCGCTCATCGCTTGCGAGATAAGCGCGGACCTGCTCACCAGTTGGGTAGTTTATAGCGTCCGACGAAAAGCGTCCATGAGATTTTGATGCCCGTCGTCCATATTGTTCATTAATATTTTCAATCACGCGCAACGCAGTGCTGCTTCCAGCTAGGTCCGACCGCCCGATACGTACTTGAAAGTTACTTCCCAGACTGGGTCCTATTAGATCGTGCACTGCTACGCCAAAAATGCTATTGGGCAAGAACGCGCTCCCGTTGTGACTTAGCCTCCGAACGAGTAGGGGCTATTCAACGCATCATTGCCCATACCGAATGCAACAGCAACAATGCGATATCCCGGCTGTGATCGGGACGCGTCGCCACGTCATATGGGAGGACCGAGAACGCCTTTCGGCTTCGCCTTCCGCCACCCGCGGCCCTTTCCGTGTTGTCGAAGCAGCTAGCGGAGGGCTCCCTTTTCACCCGTGACTCCCGCCGGCCCCGCCCCTATCTTTCGATCTCCACCTCATCGCCCCCACCGAGGAGGCAACCCATGGCAACCGGCTGGGCCCCCGACAGCGCCGTCACCGACCAGATCGACGACACCATCAAGGATGCCGTCACCCGCGCCCGCGCCCATCTCCCCACCGGGGAATCCCCCACCCATTGCGACGAATGCGGAGAGCCCATCCCCGAACGCCGCCGCCAGGCCCTCCCCGGCGTCCGCACCTGCGTCCCCTGCCAGTCGGAACGCGATACCTCCGCCGCCCACAGCCCCTACAACCGCCGCGGCAGCAAAGACAGCCAACTCCGCTAACCCACCCCGCAAATTTCCCCTTGGCGCGGCCGCCGCCGCAGGTATAATTCCCCAAGCTATCATGGCGGCCCCTCAACCGGCCCCCGCCTCACCCCAGCCCCTCCCACGCGCCCCACCCGCCCGCGCCCCGCGCCGGCGGGCGCACGCGCATGTCCAGGAACCCCTCCATGTCCGGCAAGCCCCTCACCATCGCCGCCTTCATCGCAGCGCTCCGCGCCGATCTCGCCCGCCTCATCGCCCAGGGCCGCACCGCCGAAGCCCTCCGCCTCATGCAACGCGCCGAAACCCTCGCTGCCCCGCCCCCGCCCCGCCCCCGCTGAACCCCGGCCTAGCCAGCCGCCCCCGCCAGCGCCCGCTCCGCCGCCGCCTGGCTCATCGTCATCGTCTGCTCGATGTCGCTGTAGAACAGGTCAACATCGCACCCGAACCGGAACACCCCCGCCATTTCCCCCCACGGCGCCACATACTCCCGGAACAGCCCCGCACTGGCGGCCATGAAATTCGCCACCTCCACGTAAACCCCGGCATCCGTGCACAGCACCCCGATGCGCATCCGCCCCGCCCCATCCCGCACCACGAACTCCCGATGCCGCGTGCTCGCCGCCGGCACCAACCGCCCCAACGCCACCCGCAACCCCGCCTCATCCACCATCACAACCCCCGAACCAAACGCCCGATCCTACCCCATCCCCCGTGCATGCCCACCGCCCTCGCGCCCGCAGCGGAAGGAACGCCCCTCACGCCTTCTTCTCTCCGTCTCTCCGTCTCCATGTGAATCCTGAACTGCCTTCCCTCCGGAATTGGACCACCCGAAAACCCACCAACCGGCCATTCCCCCCAAGCCACTCCCGCCCCATCCTGCCCCCAAGCAGGAGCTCTAGCCATGTACACGCCGCCCGCCTTCCGCCTCGAAGACCTGGCCGAAATCCACGCCGCCATGGCCGCATCTCCCCTCGCCACCCTCATCACCCCCACCGCCCAGGGCCTCCAGGCCACCCCCCTGCCCCTCTTCCTGGAACCCGCCGAAGGCCCCCACGGCACGCTCTATGGCCATCTCGCCCGCGCCAACCCGCACTGGTCCATCCCCGCCACCGGGGAATCGCTCGTCCTCTTCCAGGGCCCTTACGCCTATGTCTCGCCCAGCTGGTACCCCTCCAAGCAGGAGCATCACAAGGTCGTCCCCACCTGGAACTACCAGGCCATCCACGCCCACGCCCCCGCCGAATTCTTCGAGGATGCCGATCGCCTTCTCGCCATCGTCACCCGCCTCACCGCCCTGCACGAAGGCGAAATACCCACCCCCCGCGCCGCCCCGCCCTGGGCCGTCTCCGATGCCCCGCCCGATTTCATCGCCGCCCAGCTCCGCGGTATCGTCGGCCTGCGCCTCCCCCTCACCCGCATCGAGGCCAAGCGGAAAATGAGCCAGAACCGCCCCCCGGCGGATCGCGCCGCCGTAGCTGCCGCCCTGGCCGCCAGCCCCCGCCCCGGGGATCAGCAAGCCGCCGCCCTCATCCCCAGCTAAGATTTTTTTCAAAAACCTCTTGCGTCGCTAACGAGGGTGAATTATATTCACCGTCATGCCCAACCTCGCCGCATATTTCGCGCGCATACTCCTCGGCCTGCGCACAATGGCGCGCGCCCGGACTCTGCCCGATGCGGCCGCCGCCACCATGCTCTTCGCCCTCTCCGCCTATCTCATCCGCGCCAGCCAGCGCTTCGAAAGCCTCCACGCCCGCTGGCTCGCCGGCAAGCTCCGCCCCGCCACCCCCCGCACCCTCCCGGCCAAGCCGCGCGTGGCCCGCCCGCAGCCTGATCCCACCCTCAATCCGGCCCGCCCGCGCCTCACCCGCAGCCGCGGCTGGCTGCGCCGTGCCCTCGGGCCCGATGCCGGCAATTTCGGCCTTCAGATCGTGCACATGATGCTCCGGCCCGATATGCCGGCCTTCCTCGCCGCCGCCCCCCAGGCCGCCCGCATCCTGCGCCCCATCCTGAACCTGCTGGCCACCGACCTCCCGCCCGAGCTGGCCCTCCCCCCGCGCCCGCCCCGAATCCGCAAGCCGCGCACCCCGCGCCCGCCCGCGCCGGAAATCCGCTGGGGCAAGTACGATCTGCGCGCCATCCGCCGCTACAGCCCCGGCCGCATCCCCAAGCCCATGTCAAAAAGCGCCTGACCCCACCGCGCCTCGCCACGCCCTTATTGTTCCGCTCTCAAAACGCTTTCCCGCGGCGCAAATTCCCCTAAACTCCGCCCATGACGCTCCGCAGCCAAACCATCCTCCCCGCCGGCACCTGGCCCCAGGCCGAAGCCACCGACGAAGTCCTGATCGATTTCGATCGCCGCCACCGCCGCCGCATCGTCCTGAAAACCGAAGCCGGCCAAGACCTCCTGCTCGACCTCCCCCAAGCCGCCCGCCTGCGCGACGGCGACGGCCTGCAACTCGACACCGGCCCCATCGTCCGCGTCCGCGCCCGCCCCGAACCCCTCGCCGAAATCCACGCCCACTCCGATGCCGAACTCGTCCGCATCGCCTGGCACCTCGGCAACCGCCACCTCCCGGTCCAACTCATAAGGGACAAGATCCGCATCCGCCGAGACCACGTCATTGAAGCCATGGTCGAACAACTCGGCGGCCACGTGGATATCATCGACGCCCCCTTCGACCCCGAAGCGGGAGCGTACGCCGGCGGCCACCAACACAGCCACGACGACGACGACGATCACCACCACCATGGCTGACCCCGCCACCCTGCGCCTCCTCTCCTGGCTCTCCCCCGCCGTCCCCACCGGCGGCTTCGCCTACAGCCACGGCGTCGAATGGGCGGTTGAATCCGGCGACATCAAGAACGGCCCCACCCTGCAATCCTGGCTAGAAACCCTCCTCCGCCACGGCACCGGCCGGTCAGATGCCATCATCTGCCGCCACGCCTACCGCGCCGCCAACAACCCCGAAGCCCTCGCCGCCCTCACCGAACTCGCCCTCGCCGCCACCCCCGCCGCCGAACGCCGGGCAGAGACCATCCACCAGGGCAACGCCTTCCGCGCCGCCGCCACCCCCTGGCCGCCCCACCCGCCCCACGAAGGCGACACCCCCTACGCCATCGCCGTCGGCGCCATGGCCGGCCTGCACGCCATCCCCGAATCCACCGCCGCCGCCGCACTGCTGCACGCCTTCGCCGCGAACCTCATCTCCGCCGCCGTCCGCATCATCCCCCTCGGCCAAAGCACTGGCCTGCAGGTCCTCGCCGCCCTCGAACCCACCATCCTCGAAGTCGCCCAATCCACCGAAACCGCCACCCTCGACGATCTCGGCACCGCCACCTGGCGCTCGGATCTCGCCGCGATGCACCACGAAACGCAGTACACAAGGCTGTTCCGCTCATGACCAAATCGCCCCACGGCCCCCTTCGCGTCGGCGTCGGCGGCCCCGTCGGCACCGGCAAGACCGCGCTGATGGACGCCCTCTGCAAGCGCCTCGCGCCCCACTACGACATCGCCGCCATCACCAACGACATCTACACCAAGGAAGACGCGGAATTCCTCACCCGCGCCGGCTCCCTTCCCCCCGAACGCATCATGGGCATCGAAACCGGCGGCTGCCCCCACACCGCCATCCGCGAAGACGCCAGCATCAACCTCTCCGGCGTCGCCGAGATGCGAAAGCGCTTCCCCGATCTCGATGTGATCCTGATCGAATCCGGCGGCGACAACCTCGCCGCCACCTTCAGCCCCGAACTCGCCGACATCACCATCTACGTCATCGACGTCTCCGCCGGCGACAAGATCCCCCGCAAGGGCGGCCCCGGCATCACCCGCTCCGACCTCCTGGTGATCAACAAGATCGACCTCGCCCCCCACGTCGGCGCCAGCCTCGAAGTGATGGACCGCGACAGCAAGCGCATGCGCGGCGAACGCCCCTACCTCTTCGCCAACATCCGCGCCGGCAAGGGGGTGGAGGAAATCGCCAGCTTCATCGAACGCTCGGGGGGTCTTGCCGCCTAGCCTCCACCGCCTCCACCCGCGCCCGCAAGCTGTCGAGCGAGTCCGAAACCCGCGCCAGATCGGCTGCGGCATTGCCGATCGCCGCCGACAGCGTCGTGGAACCCTCCTGCTTACGCACCCGCTCCGCATCCCGCTCCGTCTCCAGCGCGCTCACCACCACGCCGATGAACAGGTTCAGCACGATGAAGGCGGAAACCAGCACGAACGGAATGAAGAACAGCCAGGCATAAGGATGCTTCTCCAGCATCGGCCGCATCAACCCGTCCGACCACGCATCCAGCGTCATCACCTGGAACAGGGACAGCATGGAAGCCCCGATGCTGCCGAACGTCTCCTCATGCGTGGTGCCGAACAGCTTCGTCGCCATCACCGCGAACACGTAGAACAGCAGAATCAGCAGCATCATGATGGAGCCCATGCCCGGCAGCGCGCCGACCAGGGCCGAGACCACCGCGCGCAGCGAAGGCACCACCGTGATCAGCCGCAGCACCCGCAGGATCCGCAACGCCCGCAGCACCGAAAGCGACCCCGTCGCCGGCAGCAGCGCGATGGCCACCACCAGGAAATCGAACACGTTCCACGGATCGGCAAAGAACCGCGGCCCCCGCACCATCATCCGCGCAGCCAGCTCCGCCACGAAGATCGTCAGCAGCAACCGGTCCACCGCCACCAGCAGCCCGCCGTAGTCCTGCATCACGCTGGCACTCGTCTCCAGCCCCAACGTGATCGCATTCACCACGATCAGCGCAATCACGACCTTCTCGGTTATCGGATGGTCAACCAGTCGGCGCAGCATGCAGGCCCTCCCAAGGCAACCTGCCTGAGATGGCCCCCCGGAAAGCCGATTCAACAGCGATCCTATCGCCGACCCAGCATCCCCAGCCCCGCACCGACCACACCGAGCACCGCCACCACCCAACCCAGCGTCGGCCAATCCCCGGCGGCGGCGAGCATTCCGCCCACGATCGCCGACGTCACCCAGCCCACGCTCGCGCAGGTGATGTTGATACCAAGCACCGTGCCGCGGATCTCCGCCGGCACCCCGCTCAGCAAGCTGATCAGCGCCGGCCGGCTGATGCCATTCACCAGCCCGTACAACGTCGCCAGCCCGATCGCCGCGATCGCTCCAGGCGTTGCCACGAACAACGCAATCGCCACCGCCCCCGTGCCCACCGCCGAGACGGCATAGAGCACCCGCCGGTCCGGCACGGCATCGGCCAGGCGCCCACCGATCATGTTGCCCAGGAAGTTGCCGCCCGCCACCAGCGCCAGCGGCACCACCAGCTCTGCCAACCCGAAGCCGTGCGCCAGTTGCAGGTAGGTGGCAAAGAATGTCGCCACCAGGCCGAAGCAGGTGCGCTCGGTGATGCTCGCCCCCAACACCGCGAGTATCCGCGGCTTCAGCGCCGCGCCAACCCCCGGTGCCCCCGCCGCCCCCAACGCACGTGCCGGCGTGCCGGGGAAGGCCAGCCGCGTTGCCACCGCCACGGCAAACGCGCTTACGGCAATGATCGCGCTCACGCCACGCCAGCCCACGAAGCTGCCGATCCAGCTCGCCGCCGGCACGCCCAGCAGCAGCGCCAGCGATTGCCCGCCGATCACCCAGCCCATCGCCCGGCCGCGCATCGAATCCGCCACCCGGTCCGCGACCTCGCCGAACACCGAGCCCATGTAGGCCCCGCAGGCCGAGCCGCCGATCGCCACGCACACCACCGCCTGCCAATAGTGCTGCGACAGCGCGATGCCGATCATGCTCAGCCCCAGCACGATCTGCCCGCCCATCAGCACCCGCCGCCGCCCGAACGTCGCCCCCAGCGGGCCGGTGAAGAAGGCCGTGATGCCCCATGTGACGGCGGTGACCGACAACAAATGGGAGACCAGCACCAGGGTCACGTCCAGGTCCCGCGCCATCTGCAGCAGGAAGGGCGCGCGCGTCATGCCCGTGGCGCTGGCCATGAACACGCCGGTGCCGGCAACCGCGAGAAGGGCGAGGGGATAGGCGGGGGGTTTCGTCACCCCCCATCCTCGCGCGCCCGCGCGGGATCGCCTAGCCTCCGCGCATCAGGGAGGCGGACATGGCAGACACGACACGCCGCACGGTGCTGGTTTCGGCCGGAGAGGCCGTGATCGAGACCATCGTCGAGGGCGCCGGCCCCGCGCTGGTGATGCTGCCCTCGCTGGGTCGCGACGGCTACGAAGACTTCGACGAGGTGGCCGCCCTGCTCGCCGCCGACGGGCTGACCGTGCTGCGCCCGCAGCCGCGCGGCATCGGTGCTTCCAACGGGCCGATGGATGGGGTAAGTTTGCATAACCTCGCCGCTGACATCGCAGCAGTAATCCGTGCCGAAGGCGGCGGGCGCGCGGTGATCCTGGGGCATGCCTTCGGGCATTTCGTGGCGCGGATGACGGCGGTGGATTTTCCCGACCTCGTGCGCGGCGTGGTGCTGGCCGCGGCGGCGGCACGGCACTACGCGCCGGAAATTGCCGCCACGCCGCGGCGCGCCGGCAACCTTGATGCACCGGAGGAGGATCGCCTGGCAGCACTTAGGCTGGGTTTCTTCGCGCCGGGGCATGACCCGCGGCCCTGGCTGCACGGCTGGCACCCCACTACGCAGCGCATGCAGATCGATTGCCGGGAAAAGCAGGGCGTGCAGCAAAGCGACTGGTGGCAGGCCGGCACGGCGCCGATGCTGGAGCTGATCCCGGCGCTGGACCCGTTCAAGCCACGCGAGAAATGGGGGGAGCTGCGGGCGGAGTTCGGCGATCGGGTGGAGGCGGTGGTGATCGAGAACGCGAGCCATGCGCTGTTTCCGGAACAGCCAGAGGCGGTGGCAACGGCGGTGTTGGAGTGGGTGAGGAAGTAAGGACCTTCTTTTTCTGAAGAAAAAGAAGCAAAAAGACTTTGTGACCTTTCGCCTCGCCCTCCTGACGGAGAGCGAGGCGCCATTCGGGAAAGTTTTTTGGTTCTTTTTTTCAAAAAAGAACGGCTTACTTCGCCTGCAGAAAATCCCCGACCTCGAGCAGGATGAACTCGTTGTCGTCCGCCTTGTTGGGCTCGCGCGAGGTGGAGAACGGCAGGTTGTTATCGTTGCCGACGATGATGTGGGTGGCGTCCACCACATCCACGTTTTCGATGGTGAAGAACGGGAAGGTCAGCACGCCGTCGTTCAGCGGCTTGCGGGCCTTCTTGTTGGGGTCGGCGATCTTCATCAGGTCAATATGGCCGATCTTGCGCACGGGGCCGCCCACGTTCGCCTCGGACATCTCGATCTTGTAGACGCGCTTGAACTTGGCGATGTCGGCGAAGCAATCGGTGCCGCGCTGGCCGGCCGGGCAGGCCTTGTCCGCGGTGCCTTCGCCGTTGTCGCGTTCAATCACCAGGGCGGTGGTGCCGTCGATCATGTTGAAGTCACCGATCGCCAGGCCGTTGGCTTCCAGCACGTATTTCCAGTGCCGGCCGGTCCACTTCTCGGCGGCGACATCGAATTCCAGGATGCGCAGGTATTCACGGCCACCCTGCTTTTCGTAATCCTTCGTGGCGGCGTCCCACAGCGGGCCTTCCAGCATGCCGTAGAGAAACCTGCCGTCCTTGCTGGCTGCGAAACCCTCATAGCCCTTGGAGCGGCGCAGGTTGAAAGTGCCGGCCTGTCCGGGGATGCCCGGCGAGGCGACCGCGAAATGCTCCGGCGAGCGCACCGGCTTGCCGTCGGCCATGGTCTCGAACACGGCCAGAACCTTACCGGTCATGTCGGCCTTGATCACGTAGGGGCCGAATTCGTCGCCGATCCACAGCGTGGTGCCGACGATCTGGAAGCCCTCGGTGTCGAAATCAGAGCCGGTGAGGTAGCGCTTCTCGGTGCCTTCATGGGTGATGCGGAAGGGCACTTTCTTGTCGGGGTCGTGCAGGAAGATGGTGGCGTGGCGGGCGAGCGAGCCGGCGGCCCAGTCGATGCGGTAGTGGTTCAGGTAGAGCATCGAATCCGGCGAGTTGGCCTTGGAGCCCGAGCCGTTGTCGGTGAGCACCCAGAAGCTGCCATCGGCCATGGTCTTGATGCCGGAATGGCCCTGGATGGGCTGGCCGGGGAGCGGCAGGGCGATGCCGGTGGGGCGTTCGAAGGACATGCCCATCACGGAGCCCGGGGCTTCCACGCGGCGGCCGGTGGTGAACTTGCCGGCGTTCTTGAGGTCGGCGGGCGCGTCGGCCGGGGCCGGGAGGTAGGTGGCGGCCGGGATCATGGCGTGGCCGGCGAGCGTGGCCGGGAAGGCCTGGTCGGCGCGGGCGGGGGCGGCGACGGCGATCAGCGCGAGCGCCGATCCGGCCAGGAGCAGGGCGGGGAACACGGGGACACCTCCTTCATGCGGGAGGCTCCCTGTTCCATTGGAATGGCGTCAGGCGCTTTACGCCGGTGCGACAGACCTGTGAAACCTCACATCACCAGCCCGCCATCGACGTGCAGAACCTGGCCGGTGATGTAGGCGGCATCGGGCCCGGCGAGGAAGGCGATGGCGGCGGCGATGTCGGCCGGTTCGGCAATGCGGCCCAGGGGGATCCATTGCGTGCGGTCCGGCATGCCGGCGAGGCTGAGGGCGACATGGGCGCCGGCATCCTTGCGGACGAAGCCGGGGGCGACGGCGTTCACGGTGATGGCGGGCGCGAGTTCGATGGCTAGGGCCTTTACCAGCGCTTCCAGCCCGGCCTTGGCGGCGGCGGAGGCGGGGAAGAGGGGGAAGCCGGGGCGATAGGCGTGGGCGACGAAGCTGCTGACGGCGACGATGCGCGGATCGGTGCCCTCGCGCAGATGCGGGGCGGCGGCGCGGGCGAGGCGGAGGAAGCCTGCGATCATCGGCTCCGTGGAGCGGGCGAAGACCTCGTCGGTGAGGTCCATGGCGGCGGTGCGGTCGGCGAAGCCGGCATTGGCGATGACGGCATCGAGCCGGCCAAAGCGGGCGACGGCGCCGGCGACCAGGGCGGCGGGGGTGGCGGGGTCGGCGAGGTCGCCGAGGATGGCTTCAGCCTGGGCACCCTTGGCGCGGGCTTCCTCGGCCACGACGGCGAGGCCAGCTTCGTTCTTGCGGGTATGCAGCAGCAGGGCGACGCCGGGGGCGGCGAGGCGGCGGGCGGTGGCGGCGCCGACGCCGGTGGCCGCGCCTGTGACGAGGATCGCGCGGGTCATTCGGCGGCCTGGGCGAGGGTGGCGGCTTCGGCGCGGAGCCAGACGGCGGTGTCGTGAAAAACGGCGCCGCCATCGGGGAGGGCGGGTTCGTCCGAGGTGAGGGCGTTGATGCCGACCCCGCCATCGTGGTCGGCATGCGGCCAGATGCTTTCGGCGACGAGCACGCCGGGTTGGGCGCCTTCCACGAGGCGGGCGTGCAGCACCACCTCGCCGCGGGCATTGCCGAGGCGGACGCGGGCACCTTCCGTGATGCCGAGGCGGGCGGCGTCTTCGGGGTTCACCTGCAGGGTGGGCCGGCCTTCGCGGGCGCGGGTGTAGGGCATCTCGGTGAAGCTGGTGTTGAGGAAGCTGCGCGCGGGGGCGGCGACGAGGCGGAAGGGGCGGTCCTGCGTGGCAGAGTCGATCACCTCGATATGGTCCGGCAGGGCGGACATGCCGTGGTGGTTGGGACCGATCGCGGCCCAGTCGGCCTTGAAGTGGAACTTCTTGTCGGCATGGCCGAAGCCGTTCAGGAAATGGGCGGTGTCGAAATCCGGCTGGGCGTCGTGCCAGCGGTTCTCCATGACGGTGGCGGCATCCGGCCAGCCGGAGACGCGCAGGGTTTCGTCCACGATCTCCAGGTCGGTCATGCCATAGGCGCGGTGGGTGGCGCCGAGGCGGGGGGCGAGGCCCTGCAGCAGCTCGTGGTTGCTGCGGCATTCGCCGGGCGGCTCGATCAGCTTGGGGCCGATCTGGATGTGGCTGTGGCCGCCGGCCTGGTAGAGGTCGTGGTGCTCCATGAACATGGTGGCGGGCAGGACGAGGTCGGCGAGCTTGGCCGTCTCGGTCATGAACTGCTCGTGCACCACGGTGAAGAGATCCTCGCGCAGGAAGCCGCGGCGGACCTTGTGGCTGTCGGGGGCGACGGTGACGGGGTTGGTGTTCTGGATGAGGAGGGCGTTCACCTGCGGGCCGTCGCCGAGGTCGCGGCGGTCGCCGGTCAGCACCGCGCCGATGCGGGACTGGTCGAGCGCGCGGGTGGTGGGGTCGATGAGGTCGAGGCCCTCGATGAGGGTCTTGTCCCAGTGGTAGATGGCGCGGTTGTTCCAGAAGGCGCCGCCGGCCTTGTTGCGCCACTTGCCGGTGACGGTGGGCAGGCAGGTGACGGCGTGCAGGGCGGCGGCACCGTTGCGGCTGCGGGTGAAGCCGTAGCCGGTGCGGATATAGGCGCGCGGGGTTTCGCAGTAGAGTTTTCCGAACCTCTCGATTTCGGCAACCGGGAGGCCGGTGATCGCCGAGGCCCATTCCGGGGTTCGGGTGGCGACGTGGGCTTCCAGTGCTCCGGGGTCGTCGGAGTACTGAGTCATATAGGCGCGGTCGGCGTGGCCGTCGCGAAAGGCGATGTGCATCACGGCGCAGGCCAGCGCAGCATCAGTGCCGGGGCGGACGGCCAGGTGCATGTCTGCCACCTTGGCGGTGCCGGTGCGGTAGGGGTCGATTACCACGAGCTTCGCACCGCGTTCCTTGCGGGCGCGGGCGACGTGGGACATCACGTTGACCTGCGTGTTCACCGGGTTGCCGCCCCAGGAAATGATCAGGTCCGCCTCGCCCATCTCCCGCGGGTCCGGCCCGGCGATGCGGCCGACGCCGGCCATCCAGCCGCTTTCGCTGGTGCGGGTGCAGATTGTGTTGACCTGGCGGGAGTGCTTCAGCTCATGGCGCAGGCGGTTGATGCCGTCTCGGTGCACCAGCCCCATCGTGCCGGCGTAGTAGTAGGGCCAGATGCTTTCGGATCCGTGGGCGCGGCTGGTGGCGAGGAAGGCCTCCGCGGCGCGGTCCAGCGCTTCCTCCCAGCCGATGCGGCGGAACTGGCCGCTGCCCTTGGGGCCGGTGCGCAGCAGGGGGTGGGTGAGGCGATCGGGGTGGTGGATGCGCTCCGCATACTTGGAGACCTTCGTGCAGATCACGCCCAGCGTGTAGTTGTTGGCGGCGGCGCCGCGCAGCGTGCCGATGCGGGTGCCGTCGTGGACCTCCACCTCCAGCGCGCAGGTGCTGGGGCAGTCGTGCGGGCAGGCGGAGGAGCGGATCTGCGGGGGCTGGGTCATGCTGGGGTCCGGCACTGGCGAGGGGTGCAGCGTGCCAGGGAACGGGCCGGCGAGGCAATCACCGGATGGCGCACGGCGATTGATCGGGGCGGCGCGGCGTGGTTCGCTGCGGCATGTCCATCGTTCCTTCGCGATCCCGCCCCGATGCGCGGCCGGCTGCGCGCGTCAGCATCCGGCTCGACCTGCCCTCCGGCGCGCGGGTGGGGCCGGGGAAGATCGCGCTGCTGGAGGAGATTGCCCGGCATGGCTCGATCTCCGCCGGCGGGCGGGCGCTGCGCATGTCGTATCGGCGGGCGTGGGAGCTGGTGGAGGATTTGAACCGGCATCTGGGCGCGCCAGTGGTGGCGGCGGTGACCGGCGGCAGCGGTGGTGGTGGGGCACGGCTGACGGAGGCCGGTGCGGCGCTGGTGGCGGCCTATCGCGCGATCGAGCGGACCACGGAGGATGCGGCGGCGCCGTATCTGGCGACGCTGGGGCGGGCAGAGGCGGAGGATGGGGCAGGCTCGTAATCGCGCCTGGTGGGAAGGCTGATGAAAGCGTGCCCGCAAAAGGAAGCGGCGGCGCCCTGGGAAGGACGCCGCCGCGAGGAGGAAAGCTTATTGTATCGTGATGCGATCAGCCAGCGCGGCGACGGCGGGCGGCGTAGAGGCCCAGCAAGCCGGCACCGAAGAGAGCCATGCTGGCAGGCTCCGGGATATTGGTGATGGACGTCAGGGTCAGCGTCCCGGCCGCACGTGTGTCCTGGCCGCACTCATCGGCCTGGAAGGTCGAGAGTTCGCACGGGCCGGACGTACGCATGCGCTGGCCATCACTGCCCGGGAGGTTCGTCTCGCTTGAACTAGCGCCAACCAGTTCGACAACAGCGAGTGGCACCCCATCCTCCATCTTGAAGAGAAGATCGAAAGGCTGGAACCTGAGGCTCAGCTTGTAGTCGGCGTAGCCGTCATACAAATCGATAAATTCCTCCCAAGGGTTCAACGCGGGCGTATCGACCGAGCCCTCAAGGTCGTCAATATTGGGAAGATTGCTGTAGTTCACAGCGAACATCGTCGGGTTTGTGCCGAGAATCTCGGTCCCGCTGGTGGTGTTAATGTTCCAGGCGACAGCCGTATAGACGGAGCCGGTGCGGCGCAACGTGATCGTGCCGGTCGCGGTAGCATCAATCGGCTCATCGCCATCAACTGAATAGCTGGTACCGTCGGTGGTTAGAGCGGAACCCCAGCTCATGTCCAGGGTCCAGGTGTAATCCTGGGCGCTGGCGGTCGAAAATGACACGCCGGCAAGTGCGGCCGCCCCAACCAAGCCCTTCAAAAACGTATTCACCAAACTTTCTCCATTCCTGTTGTCCCCAAACCTGCTGCACCCGAAGCGCTAGGCAAGCCGGAAACCCGACACAGACTTAATCGAGGAGACCTGTAGCAAGCCGCATGCCAAGGTCTGAAAACTCTTTTTTTCCAATGGGTTGATGAAGACAATCGGCATGCCTGGGCATTCCATCATCCCCGAGTGTAAATTTATCCGACACCCGATCCAAGGAACACGCCCCTGCACCCGCGCCGGCACCAGATGAAGGCGTTCCTTATCAATGTCTTAACGGGATGTGCGCTGGCCCGGATGGTGTAAAGTTATCCGACTCTCAACGACCATGGACCCCGCCGATGCCATCGCCTGGACTGCCCATCTGGGCCTCTTTCCTGCTGGCCGCGGCCGTGGGGCTCGCAGTGCTCTATGCCGTTGTGATCGCCGCACTCTTTCTGCTGCAGCGGCAGATCCTGTTCCGGCCGGCGCAAGACAGGCCCGACTTCGCGCGGGTGGAACTGGCGGGGTTGGAGGAGGTGACGGTGCCGACATCGGACGGGCTGCGGCTGCTGGCCTGGTTCCTGCCACCGCAGGGCGAGGGGCCGGTGATGCTGTTCCTGCACGGGAACGGGGGGCATATCGGCCACCGCACCGAGCGGATACGCCGTTTCGCCGCCGAGGGGTGGGGGGTGCTGCTGGTGGGGTATCGCGGCTATGGCGGAACGCCCGGCACGCCGAGCGAGGCAGGGCTACGCCTGGATGCCGCAGCGGGCCTGGCGGCGCTGCGCGGGCGCGGCATTGCGGACGGGCGGATCGTGCTGTGGGGGGAGTCCTTGGGCAGCGGCCTGGCGACGTGGCTTGCGGCGCACGAGCCCGTGGGGGCGGTGGTGCTGGAGACGCCCTATACCTCCATCGCCGCGGTGGCCAAGCGACGTTACCCCTTCGCCCCGGTCGATGCGCTGCTGCGCGACCGGTTCGACTCACTGGTGCATATGCCGGCGATCCACAGCCCGGTGCTGGTGCTGGTCGCGGGGCGGGATGTGGTGGTGCCGCCGGACATGGGCCATGCGATCCACGCCGCCGGCCACGACGCGGAGCTGTGGGTGGCGGCCGAAGGCGGGCACACCGACCTGGTGCAGCATGGCTCGGTGGAGGCGGTGGCGGGGTTCCTGCGGCGGCGTCTGCCGGCTGCGGCGCGGACCGGTGGCTTGCCTCGGCCCGCCGGCGTTGCGACAACCGTGCCATGACACCTGCACGCGCGCGCGACCTGGGGCTGGCCTGTGGAAAACTGCCCCCGGGGCCGTTGAACCGCATCAGCGATGTGCCGGGCGTGACGGTGGGGCATTGTACTCTTGTGGATGGCGACATCCGCACCGGGGTGACGGCGATCCGCCCGCATGCCGGGGACATCTTCCGCGACAAGCCGGTGGCGGCGAGCCATGTGCTGAACGGGTTCGGCAAGAGCATTGGCCTGATGCAGGTGGACGAGCTGGGCCAGCTGGAGACGCCGATCCTGCTGACCAACACGCTGTCTGTTGGTGCTTGCGGCACGGCGCTGATCCGGCGCGCGGTGGCGGAGAACCCGCGCATCGGGCGGCAGACCAGCACCGTCAACCCCGTGGTGGGCGAGTGCAATGACGGGTATCTGAACGATATCCAGGCCCTGGCCGTGACGGAGGCGGACGCGCTGGCGGCGCTGGATGCCACCACCGAGGCATTCGAGGTCGGCGCGGTGGGCGCCGGGGCGGGCATGAGCTGCTTCGGCTTCAAGGGCGGGATCGGCAGTGCGTCGCGCTTGCTGCGACTGGACAAGGCGGCGTTTCATCTCGGCGTGCTGGTGCTGGCGAATTTCGGGCGCGCGGGCGATCTCACGCTGCCGGATGGCCGCGTGGTGGCGCCGCCCAAGGCCGAGGCGGTGCCGGAGCGCGGCTCGGTGATCGTGGTGATCGCCACCGACGTGCCGCTGGAGCACCGGCAGCTGCAGCGGGTGATCCGCCGCGCCGGGGCGGGGCTGGCGCGGGTGGGCAGCTTCTATGGCCATGGCAGCGGCGACACTTTCCTGGGCTTCACCACCGCGAACCGGGTGCCGCATGATGGCCGCGCGGACATCCTGCCGATGCGCGCGATCGCGGAGGGCAGGATCGACCTGCTGTTCGAGGCCGCGGCCGAGGCGACGCAGGAAGCGGTGCTGGATGCGCTGGCATCCTCCCCCACTACGGTGGGGCGGGCGGGGCATGTGCGGCCGGGTTTGGCGGATTCCTTATAGAGGGGCGGGCGATGCGGATGTTCATCTCGGCGGATATCGAGGGCGTGGCGGGCGTGGTGAACGCCCAGCAGGGCACGCCAGGGAACCCGGAATACGAGCGGGCGCGGCGGCTGATGACGCAGGAAGTGAATGCGGCGATCGCCGGGGCCTTCGATGGCGGGGCGACCTACGTTCTGGTGAACGACAGCCACGGGCCGATGGTGAACCTGATCCCGGAGGACATGGACCCGCGGGCCGAGTGCATCATTGGCCGGCCGAAGCCGATGAACATGACGGCGGGGCTGGATGGCAGCTTCGATGCCGTGTTCTTCACCGGCTACCACTCCGGCGCCGGGCGGCACGGCGTGCTCTCCCACACCGTCAGCGGCTTCGCCTTCCAGGGCATCCGCATCAACGGCATCGAGACGGCGGAGGCGACGCTCTATGGCGCCTATGCCGGCAGCCTCGGCGTGCCGGTGGCGCTGCTGACCGGGGATGACCGGCTGGCGGAGCAGTGCCATGGCAGCTTCCCCGGATCGGTGATGGTGCAGGTGAAAACGGCGCTGGGGCATCGCTCGGCGCGCGCGCTGTCGCCGGAGATGGCCCGGGCCCGCATCCGCGAGGGCGCGGCGCAGGCGGTGCGGGCGATCCCTTCCTGCACGCCCTATGTGATTCCGCCGCCGTGCCGGTTGGAGGTGGATCTGGCGACGGTGGCGATGGCCGATCTGTGCGGGGCGGTGCCCGGCGCGGAGCGGACCGGGCCGCGCGGGATCGCATTCGAGTGCCCGAGGATCGTGGAAGCGCAGCAGTGGATCGGCGTGATGGCCACGCTGTGCGGCACGCTTCGGTAACCGTCAGCCGGGCATGCGGAACCCGCGCGCCACCAGTGGCGGCGGGTCCAGCTTGGCGCGCACAGCGCCGGGCATGACGGCGAGGAGGCCGGAGCGGGCCAGGATCGCGGCCACCATGCTGCGCCCGCGCGGCACCTCGATCAGCACTGGCGCGCCCGGCGGCACCTCCGGCCGCACCCAGCCGGCGGGCAGCGGGCGGCGCGGGCGGGGATTGGCGTAGCAGAGCAGGCCGGGCTCGCACGGGCCGGCGGAAACGCGGTCGCGCAGCCCTTCCACCTGCAGCAGCCATTCGGCACCGCGCAGCGTGGCGGGGTCGGTGCGGATCGGGCCTTGCGTGGTGCGGGCAAAGGCGACCAGGCCGCGCTCGCCGAACAGCAATTCGCGGTCGGCCACCAGCGCCAGGGCGGCGCCGGAGCCCAGGATGGCGAGCACCAGCAAGGCCGGCAGGCGCCAGGCGCCGGCGCCGATGCGCTCGGCCAGCCAGATCGCCAGCGGCACGCACAGCGCCACCATCGCCACCGTCTGGTAGCGCGGCACGATCCACATGAAGGTGAAGGCGTAGCTGAGCAGCCCGAACCACACCAGCGCGAGCCCGGCGAAATGCACCGCGGCGGAGCGGCGGCGGCCGAGCGCGGGGCGGCGGGCCAGCGCGATGGCGGCCGGCACCGCCACCCAGGGCAGCAGGCCCATCTGCTGGTTGGCGAACACCGCCAGCAGCGCCTGGATCGGGCGGGGCGCCACGATCACGCCGTGCCGGTCCAGCCCGCCGGCATTCACCTGGAAGTGGGCCAGGGCCGGAT
The DNA here is from genome assembly GCA_945888575.1 of Asaia bogorensis. Lineage (GTDB taxonomy): Bacteria > Pseudomonadota > Alphaproteobacteria > Acetobacterales > Acetobacteraceae > CAMDGX01. The sequence continues at coordinate 19,480 of CAMDAM010000024.1, forward strand.
TGTCCCCGGCCACGCCACGCGAGGAGACGGTGAGGCGCCAGAACGGGTCGCCGCTGGCCGCCCAGAGCAGCACGGCATCGAGCCCGACCACGGCCAGGAAGCCCGCCCCCATGCGCACGAAATCCATGATCCGGCGCGGCGCCATCAGGAACAGCACCAGGTAGAGCCCGAGCAGGGCCACCGTGGTCTCACGCGTGATGAAGGCGCAGCCGGCCAGCACGCCGCTGGCCACAAACAGCCCGCCCCGGCCGGAGCGGGTGGCGAACCAGTAGGCCCAGAGGGAGGCAAGCACAAAGAAGGTCTCGGTGGTGTCGGAATAGACCATCGAGGCGCCGGTGAGCACCACGGGCAGGGAGACGACGAGAAGGGCGGCGATCACGCCTGCCAGCGCGCCGGCCACGCGGCCCACGCACAGCCCGGTCATCGCCACGATTCCGGCCGAATACAGCACCGTGGGCAGCAGCAGCCCGGCCTCGCCGCGGCCCAGCACGGCGAAGGCGGCGGCGATGGGCAGCACGATCAGGTGGCGCAGGCCCCAATGCGATCCGGCGAGATGGGGCGGCGCGTCCAGCCACTGCGCGGCGTTCTGGGCGTATTCCAGGTCGTCGGACTCGATGAAGCCCACCCAGGCGCCTGCGGCGAGGGCGGCGAAGACGATGGCCACCAGGACTGCGCCTGGCAGGCCGACCGGAAAGCGGCCCTGGGCGGCGGCGCCCCTGCTGATGGTCCCGGTCATGCCGATCGCCCCCTTTGGCACGCGTGGCCGGCGTCTCGGCCGGGCGGGGCGAGTGTGCCGCAGCCGGGCAGCACTGCGCAAACGCCTGCCCGCCCGGCACGGCTGCCCGGCCGGCATGGCACTTGCAGCCGGGGCCCGTGGCCGCTAACGCTGCCGCCCCAAAGGGTTGGCAGGCGGTTGGAGACTTATATGGCCTACAGGGTCGCAGTTGTGGGTGCCACCGGCGCGGTGGGCCGCGAGATGATCAAGACGCTGGTGGAGCGTAACTTCCCGGTGAGCGAAGTGGTGGCCCTGGCCTCCGCGCGTTCAGTGGGGCAGGAGATCTCCTTCGGCGACAAGAAGGTGCTGAAGGTGAAGAACCTGGAGACCTTCGATTTCACCGGCTGGGATATCGGGCTGTTCAGCCCCGGTGCCTCCATCTCCGCCGTGCATGCGCCGCGCGCGGCCGCCGCCGGCTGCGTGGTGATCGACAACACCAGCCATTTCCGCATGGACCACGATGTGCCGCTGGTGGTGCCGGAGGTGAACCCGCAGGCGCTGCTGAAGATCAAGCGCGGCATCATCGCCAACCCGAACTGCTCCACCATCCAGATGGTGGTGGCGCTGAAGCCGCTGCACGACAAGTACAAGATCAAGCGCGTGGTGGTCTCCACCTACCAGTCCGTCTCCGGCGCGGGGAAGGAGGGGATGGACGAGCTGCTGCTGCAGGCGCGCCGTTCGCTGGTGCACGACCAGATCGTGCCGCAGCAATTCACCAAGCAGATCGCCTTCAACGTGATCCCGCATATCGACCGCTTCATGGATGACGGTTCCACCAAGGAAGAGTGGAAGATGGTGGCCGAGACGCGCAAGATCCTGGACCCTGATATCAAGGTGTTTGCCACCTGCGTGCGCGTGCCGGTGTTCATCGGCCATTCCGAGGCGGTGAACGTGGAGTTCGAGAACCCGGTGACGGTGGAGGGCGCGCGCGCCGCGTTCCGCCATGCGCCGGGGGTGCGGGTGATGGATACGCGCGAGGATGGCGGCTACATGACGCCGCTGGAATGCGCCGGCGAGGACGACACCTATGTCAGCCGTATCCGCATCGACCCCACGGTGGAGCATGGCCTGGCGTTCTGGTGCGTCAGCGACAACCTGCGCAAGGGCGCGGCGCTGAACGCGGTGCAGATCGCCGAGACGATGGTGGCGCAGGGGCTGCTGAAGAAGGCCGCCTGAGGCAGGCTGGGATGGCGGGGTCGCGTTGACCCTGGCCGAGCGCAAGAGTATGGACCCGGAACCGATTCCGGGGGCCTGGGAGTAGTCGATACATGGCGGACGTGCGCGACGCGCTGATGGTGGGCAAGACCTCCGACGGCAAGCTGGTGCGCCGGCCGCTGTCGCCGCATTTGCAGGTCTACAAGCCCCAGATCACCTCGGCCCTTTCCATCTTCCATCGCGTGACCGGCGTGGCCCTTTCGGTGGGCACGCTGATGCTGGTGTGGTGGCTGGTGGCCGCGGCCACCTCCGATGCCGCCTATGCGACGGCGAGCGGCTTCATCGGCTCCTGGTTCGGGATGCTGCTGCTGTTCGGCTGGACCGTGGCGCTGTGGTACCATTTCTGCGCCGGCATCCGGCACCTGTTCTGGGATGCCGGGTACGGCTTCGAACTGCCGACGGTGCATCTCACCGGCAAGCTGGTGCTGGCGGCCACCGTGGTGCTGTCGGTGCTGACCTGGATCGTGATTTTCGCCGTTCGCTGAAGGGCTCCGAGCATGGCCGACACCAAGGGACCCGAGATCGCCATCCGCCGCTCCATGCTGGGGCGTGCGCGTGGCCTGGGCGCTGCGAAAAGCGGCACCGCACACTGGTGGGCGATGAAGGCCACCTCGCTGGCGCTGATCCCGCTCACGCTGTGGATGCTGGGCAGCATGATCGGGCTGCAGGGCGCCACGCGGGCGCAGGTTGCGGCCTGGGCGGGCGGGCCGATCACCGCCACTTTGCTCCTGGCCACGATCGCCGCGCTGTTTCATCACATGTACCTGGGTGTGCAAACCGTCATCGAGGACTACATCCACGATGAGCGGCCCCGGATCGCGTGGCTGATGGTGACGAAGGGCGCGGCATGGATGCTGGGCCTGGCCTCGGCGATCTCGGTGCTCAAGCTCGCCTTCACGGGTTGACCCTATGGATAGCCGGCCGGCCGGCAACAGGACGCACATGAACGCGGTGACCAAACCTTCCCTCGGCGCCTACAACGTGATCGACCACACCTACGACGTGGTGGTGGTGGGCGCCGGCGGTTCCGGCCTGCGCGCCACGCTCGGCATGGGCGCGGCGGGGCTGAAAACGGCCTGCATCACCAAGGTGTTCCCCACCCGCAGCCACACCGTGGCCGCCCAGGGCGGCATCGGCGCAGCCCTCGGCAACATGGGCGAGGACGATTGGCGCTGGCACATGTACGACACCGTGAAGGGGTCGGACTGGCTGGGCGACCAGGACGCCATCGAATACATGTGCCGCGAGGCGATCCCGGCGATCTATGAGCTGGAGCACTTCGGCGTGCCGTTCAGCCGCACCGAGGACGGCAAGATCTACCAGCGCCCCTTCGGCGGCCACATGACGGAATACGGCAAGGCCCCGGCGATGCGCGCCTGCGCCGCCGCCGACCGCACCGGCCACGCCATCCTGCACACCCTGTATCAGCAGAGCCTGAAGCACGAAGTTGAGTTCTTCGTGGAATACTTCGCCCTCGATCTGATCATGGACGAGGAAGGCACCTGCCGCGGCGTGATGGCCTGGAACCTGGAAGACGGCACCATGCACCGCTTCCGCGCCCAGTCCGTGGTGCTGGCCACCGGCGGCTATGGCCGCGCCTACCTCTCCTGCACCTCCGCCCACACCTGCACCGGCGACGGCTCCGGCATGGTGCTGCGCGCCGGCCTGCCCGTGCAGGACATGGAATTCGTGCAGTTCCACCCCACCGGCATCTTCCCCGCCGGCTGCCTGATCACCGAGGGCGCCCGCGGCGAGGGCGGCTACCTCACCAATTCCGAGGGCGAGCGCTTCATGGAGCGCTATGCACCGACGGCGAAGGACCTCGCCTCGCGCGACGTGGTCTCCCGCTCCATGACGCTGGAGATCAATGCCGGGCGCGGCTGCGGGCCGAACAAGGACCACATCCTGCTGCACCTGGAGCACCTGGGTGCCGACATCCTGAACGAGCGCCTGCCAGGCATTTCCGAGACCGCCCGCGTGTTCGCCGGCGTGGACGTGACCAAGGCGCCGATCCCCGTGCTGCCCACCGTGCACTACAACATGGGCGGCGTGCCGACGAACTACCACGGCGAAGTGCTGCGCCCGACCATCGGCAACCCCGACGGGATCGTGCCCGGCCTGATGGCCGTGGGCGAGGCCGCCTGCGTGTCCGTGCACGGCGCCAACCGCCTGGGCACCAATTCCCTGCTCGATCTCGTGGTGTTCGGCCGCGCCGCCGCTCACCGCGCCGCCGAGGTGGTGAAGCCCGGCGCCAGCCAGGCCCCCCTGCCCGCCCGCGCCGGCGAAGCCAGCCTCGATCGCTTCGACGCCACGCGCCACGCCAAGGGCGGCACCAAGGTGGCCGAGCTGCGCGACACCCTGCAGCGCAGCATGCAGGCCCATGCCGCGGTGTTCCGCAGCAGCGACAGCATGATCGAAGGCGTCGGCAAGATGAAGAAGGTCTGGAAGGGCATGGACGACATGTCCGTCTCCGACCGGTCGCTGGTCTGGAATTCGGACCTCATGGAGGCCCTGGAGCTCCAGAACCTGATGGGCAACGCCATGACCACCATGGTCGGCGCCGAAGCCCGCAAGGAAAGCCGCGGCGCCCAGGCTCATGACGACTTCCCGGATCGTGACGATGAGAACTGGATGAAGCACACCCTGGCCTGGTGCAACGACCATGGCGAGGTGAAGCTCGACTATCGCGGCGTGAAGATGCAGACCCTGACCAACGAGGTTCAGGTCTTCCCGCCGAAGAAGCGCGTGTACTGATCGGAAGGCATCGAACACCA
>CAMDAM010000025.1 GCA_945888575.1 Asaia bogorensis
CAGCCCCGCCAGGCTGAACTGCAGGGTGAAATGCTGCAGGTACGGCGTCAGGAACGCGCCGAAGGGCACCAGGAAATACAGGTAGAGCAGCGGGGCGGACATGGCCCAGAACACGCGCCAGCCCAGCACGGTCAGGAACAGCAGCTGCACGAAGCTCATCGCCACCAGCTGGCGGCCTTCCATGATGCCCATGCGCTCGGCCGCCATCCAGGCCACCACGCCGGGGATCGCCAGCAGCCCGAGCCAGGGCAGCGGCTCCACCCGCAGCCCGGCCAGGTTGTGGCGGCGTTCCCAGGCGAGGTAGAGCGCGATCGGCAGCACGAACCAGCAATGGGAATAGGCGGTGGAATCGTTCCACACCTTCACCGCCGACATCGCCTCCTCGTGGAACAGCAGGCCGAGCACGGCCAGGCCCGCCACCAGTACGAGCCCGGCATCGGCCGCGATCCGGCCCGCATCGGGCGACAGGTCGGCGGGCAGGGAGCGGGCGCTCATAGGGTGGTCTCCTCGGGCATGGTCGGGCGGGCGGGGTGGGCGGCGGCCGGGTTTTCCCGCACCTGCGGCAGGCTGTCCATCAGATCGTCGAGCCGCGACAGCGTCGCCGCCCAGGCATAGGAGGCTTCCATGGCCGCGCGGGCGGCGGCAGGCAGGGTGGGATGGCCGCCGGCCAGCACCGCGCCGACCGCTTGAGCCATCGCCTCTGCGCCGTCGGCCACCAGCAGGTCGCGGCCCGGGGTGGCCACCACGCCCTCGAACGCCTGCGGCGAGGCGACGACGGGGCGGGCCATCGCCATCGCCTCCAGCACCTTGTTCTGGATGCCGCGGGCGATGCGCAGCGGCGCCACGGCGACGGCGGCATGGGCCACCCAGGGGCGCACATCCTCCACCCGGCCAGTGACCTGGATATCCGGCCCCGCCAGCGCCTGCACGGCGGGCAGAGGGTTGGCACCCACCACGGCGAAGCGCGGCGCGGGAGACAGCCGGCGCAACAGGGGCATCACCTGGCCGGCGAACCAGATCGCCGCCTCGGCATTGGGCGGGTAGTCCATGTGCCCGGTGAACACCACGCGCGGCGCATCGTCGGCCCAGGGGCGCGGGAAGACGTGGCGCGGGTGGAAATAGTCCAGGTCCACCCCGTTCTGCACCGCGAAGACGCGCCCCGCGGTTTGCGGCGCCAGGGTGGCGAAGCGGCGGCATTCCGCCTCGCTCACCAGCAGCGCCAGTTGCGCCTGCCGCACGGATTGCGCCTCATAGGCCAGCAGCGTGCGGGCCTCGCGCGCCCAGACATGGCGCATCGGCCAGCTTCCCTCGGCGCCATAGGCGGCGAATTTTTCCGAGTCCACATCGACCATGTCGAGCACCCAGGGGATGCCCGCGCCTTCGAAATACTGCGCCATCGGCGTGGAATAGGCGAAGCCGAGCCCGATCGGCCGCTCCGCCAGCAGCTTCTTCACCCAGGCAGCGAGCCCGGCATCGCCGTAGTAATCCACCATCAGCGGCCGCCCCGGCCGCAGCCGCGCCAGTGCCCGCAGCTTCTGCCCGCGCGGCGAGATCGGGAAGCTCGCCACCTCCCCGCACACAGCGCGCACGGCCTCCAGATGGCGGGCATCCTCGCCGTCCACCGACAGGCAGCCCAGGTGCACGCGCCAGGTTTTCGCCAGGTGCCGGATCAGATTCCAGCTGCGGATCTTCTCGCCCTTGTCCGGCGGGTAGGGAAACCTGTGGGCGAGGAACAGCAGCTCGCGCATCACCCCAGCCCGCGCACGATCGGCGGCCCCAGCAGGTTCGCCACCGGCAGCGGCAGCCGCTTCCAGGCGGCGATGAACAGCCGGTATTTCGGATTGAGCGGGTTGATGTCCGGGATCGACGCGCCGGGCGCCAGCCGGAACCGGTAGGCCAGCGGCGCCGGCTCGAACCCCCAGTTCTTCTTGAAGGAATAGGCGCCGGTGCCGACCTTGCTGCGCCCGTAGTCGAACAGCCGGAAGCCGCGCGCCGCCGCCCGGCGCATCACCTCCCAGTACATGAAGTCGTTGGCATAGCGGTCGCGCGCCGCCCGTGTGCCGCCGCCGTAATAGGGCAGCACCTCGTCGCGGAAATAGAAGTTCATCACCGAGGCGATCGGTGTCGCCCCGTCCAGGATGGTCACGATGTCGGCATCCTCGCCGAAGGCTTCCATCAGGATGTCGAAGTAGCGCTGCGGGAACACCGGCGTGCCCAGATTGCGCACGCTCTCGGCATAGATCGGGTGCAGGCGGCGCGTGTCGCGGTCGATCTCGGAGGTGAGGCCCGCCGTGATGCCCTTGCGCACCATCGCACGCTGCTTGCGCGGGATCGCCTTCATGTTGGCGTCGTCGTCGCCGCTGATGGCGCGGCGGAAGATCACATAGAGGTCCGATCTCACCGGCCAGTCGGCGGCGTCCAGCCAGCCTTCCGGCGGGGCATGCAGGAAGCGGAACTCCAGCACCGGCACGCCGGCGCCGCGCATCACGCTTTCGGCATGCGCCACCAGCGCCTGGAACGCCTCCTGGTCTGCCGCCAGCGGCCCACCGTTGACGCAGAACGGCACCGAGATCAGCGAATCCCCGAACAGCATCGTGCGCACGCGGGCCAGCGGCAGCACGCCGACGATCGCCCCGTCGCGCTCGGCGGCGACGTAGTGGGTGGCATGGCCGAAGGCGCGCGCGATCACCCGGCGCCAGGCGGCGCGGTGGAAGAACGTGCCCTCGGGATGCGCCAGCACGAAGGCATCCCAGGCCGCCTCCAGCCCGGCAGCATCGGCGGCATCCTCCAGCGGGCGCAGGCGCAGGGTCATGCTTGGGGTCCGGCGTTCAGGCAGCGGATGCCATGGGGGCCGGGGGCGCGGCCAGTTCGGGAAACACCTCGTCCATCCGCCCCCAGGCGAAGTCGCGCAGCAACCGCTCCAGCCGTGGCGCGGTGCGGGCGAGGTTCAGGTAGTGCCGGAAGCGCGACAGCCGGCCGGCCCCGCCGATGCGCGGCTGGCCGGGATCGATCTCCCACGGATGGGTATAGAACATGCCGCCCCGCCCCTCGGCCCGGTTGAACGCCGCCAGACCGCGACGGAACACGGCATAGGGGAGCAGCCGGAAATACCCGCCGCCGGAGATCGGCAGGTTCTGGCCGCGCAAGCGAATGGTGGTCATCGGTACTTCCCACAGCGCGCCCTCGGCCACCGCATGCGGGAAGCGCGGCGCATCCGGCGCGCCATACAGGTCGTGCCGCACCGGATAGATGGAGGAGCTGTAGCGATGCCCGGTCTCGGCCAGCACGGGATAGGCGAACGGCGTCGCCGCCCCGATCGAGAAGGTCGGGGCGCGATACCCCACCACCGCCACGCCGCCGATATCCTCCAGCAGCGCCTTGGCGCGCACCACGTCCTGGCGGAACTGCTCGGGCGACAGCGTCACCACGCGGGCATGGCCATGGCCATGGCTGGCCAGCTCATGCCCCGCCGCCACGATGCGCCGCACCAGCGCGGGATGGCGCTCGGCGACCCAGCCGAGGGTGAAGAACGTCGCCCGCACCCCGGCCGCAGCAAACAGCGCCAGGATGCGGTCGGTATTGGCCTCCACCCGGCGCGGAAACCCCTCCCACGTGTCGCGCGCGACGGTGCGGGCGAAGGCTTCCACCTGGAAGTAGTCCTCCACGTCCACCGTCATCGCATTCACCAGCCTGGCGCCGGGCACGGCCATCAGGACAATCCGCTGCGCTGCTGGCTGAAGCCGCCGAACACGTCCATCAGCCGCTGGAACACGCGCTCGCGCCGCGCCACCGTCTCCTCCAGCACCTCGATGCGCCGCACCAGGTCCTGGTAGCTGCGCTCGGGCAGCCGCTCGACGCTGCCGGCGGCAGGGCGCAGCGGGATCACCTCCGCCCCCAGCTCGGTGTCGCCCACGCCCTCGCCGCCGCCTTCGAGGTCGGCGTGAAGTTCCTCCGCGGTGGCATCCACCATCCGCGCCTCAATCCGGTGTGCCTCCTCCAGCGCCGCGTACAGCAGCACGCGCGCGGCCAGCCGGTTGATCCGGCGCGGCATGCCGCCGGTGTGGCGATGGATCGCGGCATGGGCTTCGGGCGTCCATTCCGGGTCGCCCTCCCAGCCCACCTCGGCCAGGCGATGCTCGATATAGCCCTGCGTCTCCTCCTCGGAGAGCGGGCCCAAATGGTAGCTGGCCAGCACGCGCTGGCGCAGCTGGTCGAGATCGGGGGAGGCGAGCTTGCGGCGGAACTGCGGCTGGCCCAGCAGGATGGTCTGCAGGCTGGCCTGCCCGTCCTCGGTGATGTTGGAGAGCATGCGCAGCTCTTCCAGCGCGGCCAGTGTCAGGTTCTGCACCTCGTCCACCACCAGCAGGCAGCGCCGCCCGGCAGCGCGGTGCTCGGCCAGCATGTCGGCGAACAGGCGGATCAGCGTGGCTTTGTCGGTCGCGTCGGTCTCGATGCCGAAGGCGCCCATGGTCAGGCGGAACAGGTCGTCGTTGTTCACCTGCGTGGTGTTGATCCGCGCCAGCGTATAGGTCTCGCGGTCCAGTTCCGACCACAGCCGCTCCACCAGCGTGGTCTTGCCCGCACCCACCTCACCGGTGACGATGATGAACCCCTCGCCCTGCGACAGGCCGTAGATCAGGTGCGCGATCGCCCGGCCATGCCCCCGGCTGGCGAAGAAGAACCGGCTGTCCGGCGTCAGCTGGAAAGGCATCCCGGTGAAGTTGTAGAACCGCTCGTACATGGCTCGGGGCGACCTGTGGATAAAAAGGGGGGCCGGCGCTCAGAAGGTCTTGCGCACCCCCAGGCTGATCAGGCTGCCATCATAGGCGAACCCAGGCTGCGGGGAGGCGGTGCGCGTATAGGTATAGGTCGCGCGTGTCGACAAGGTTTCCGACAGCGACCAGTTCAGCCCGGCGGAGAAGGTCATGATGTCCTGGCTGGCCACTCTGTTGGCGCTGCGCGCGCCATAGGTCGCCTGCGCATTGCCGCGCAACCCCGGCAGGATCTCGCGCTGCCAGGACAGGCTGGTGCTGTAGTAGGTGATCCCCGACGCGGCGCCCGCAGCATCAGCGCTCAGCGTGGTCCGCTCGTCGCGATTGAACGACAGCGAGAAGGTATCGATATCCTGCAGCAGCACGCCGCTCACCGTGGCACGCCGCACGCGGGAGATACCGCCTTGGGCGCCGGCGAAGTTGTTGTTCACCAGCACGGGCATGCCCGTCACCGGGTCCACCACCAGCGCCGGTCCGGCAACGCGGGAGCGGCCGAGGGTGGCCTGCAACTCGTCCGCCTGGCTCACCATCGCCTCGGAGTAGCTGGCGGACACGCGGGTGCGCCCGGTCGGTGCCGTGCTGCCCTCGAAGAAGTAGTTGGTGCCGCCATCGCGGTGGCCGAACCGCGCCGTCATCGTGGTATCGGGGTCCGGGTTCCAGCGCAGCCCGATCGACCACAGCATGTCGTTGATCCGGATCGGCCGGGTGCCGCCATACCGGATGTCCTGGTGCCCCACCTGGCCCAGCAGCGTCAGCGAGTGGGTATAGGCGTAGCCGAGATCGAGCGTCTCGGTCTGGCGCGCTGCGCCGCGCAGTGCGCCGGGGCCGTCGTAGTCCACTCGCAGCACACTCAGCCCGAAATTGATCCGCCCGAATTCCTGGCCGCTGGTGAAGGAGGCCTGGGTGGTGTTCGTGGTCGTGTCGCCCGGGGTCAGCGCCGTGGCGAACGGCGTGTTGGTCCGCAGGTTCTGCCCGCTGCGCGTCAGAAAGGTGTAGGTGTAGCCCAGCTGCGCCACGCCATAGTCGCCGAAGGCGTGCTGCAGCTGCGGGCCGAGCGAGAAGCTGCTCGTCTGCACCCGGTCCTGGCGTGCCAGGTTTCCGCCGGTGCCCTGCCCCAGCCCACCGGCACGCGAGAACTCGCTGGCATAGGCCGATGCGTTGAAGAACAACAGGTCCTCAAAGATCGTGGCGCGTGCCGAACCATTCAGGTTCTGGCCAACCGAGTTCTGCCGGGAATCGTTCGCGAAGAAACGGAACTGCGGCGCGAATGAGATCGAGCCGGTCAGCCGCTGGGAGGCCCCCTGGATCAGCAGGCTTGGCGTTACGTTGGTGACAAGCTCACTCTGCCGCCCCTGCCCGGAAGTGGCGTAACCCAGGATGCGGGCATTGTCCGTGGCCTTGATCTCCACGTCGATGCCCGGGGTCACGGTCCAGTTCGGCTGCCCCGGTGCCACGCCCACCGGCCCATAGGCCCGCTCGAAAGCGCGCCGGAGATCGCCCAGCTCCACCGTGGTGCCCATCTGCGGCAGCAGCTGGGCCCGCGCCCCCCCGCCCGGCATCACGGCCGGTAGGGTGGCCGCCAGCCCCGCCACGGCCCAGCGCCCGGCGTGTCGGCCAATCAGGTCAGCCTTCGACATGGCAGTGAAGCATGGTGCAGGTTCCATCCATCAGGCAACGCCCGCGCATAATACCACGGAATGCCAGGGTTATTGCACCGAATCTTTATGTACGGTCTCAGGAATACGAGCCAAAATAATGATATGCACCGAAGGTGTAGCTGGTGGTCACCCGGATCTTGTTCAGCATCAGCGTGATCGTTGGGCAGGCCTTGATCAGGTCCAGCGCCGCCAGCACCTCCGAGCGCTGTGTCCGCTCCGCCTCCACCACCATCACGATCTGGCCCACCAGGGGCGCCATCGTGCTGGGATCGGAGGTGGAAAGGCAGGGCGGCGCGTCCAGGATCACGATATGGTTGGCAAAGCGCCGCCCCAGCCGCTCGATCAGTGCCGTGATCGGCCGCGCCACCGTGCCCTCGGCGCCGCCTTCCAGCGAATCCACGCGGCGCACGCCCACGGGCATGAAGGCCAGGTTCGGGATCACGGTGCGAACCACCGTATCCTCGATGCGAAGGCTCGGCGTCAGCGCCAGGTCGATCAGCCCGGGCCGGTCGCCCACCCCCAGCTGGTCCGACAGCGCGTTCTGCTTGGCGTCCACATCCACCAGCAGCACCTCGCGCTGGGTGTGCTGGGCGATGCTACCGGCCAGGTTCAGCGAACTGAAGCTCTTGCCCTCGCCCGGCCGGGCGGAGGTCACCATCACCAGGTTGCCGGCCCCACGCCCGGGCGTGTAGCTGCCGCGCACCGCGCGCAGAACCTGCCCCACGGACACGCGAAACTCCTCGGAGATGCGGGTGCGTGCCTTGCGCCCCACCACCATCCCCGCCCGCTCCAACGACACGAGGTCGAGTGTGAGTGGCGCCGGCACCATCGTGTCGAGGTTGACACCGAGAGCAGGGGCAATCTCGTCGCGCCGCGGCCGCTCCAGCACCATGGTGCCGGCGGTCTCCTCCTGCTGTGCGGCCGCCTCGGCCACGACAGGCGGCGGTGGCAGGTCGGCCTCGTTCCCGTCGCCCTGCGCCACATCCATCGCATCGGCCGGCACAGCCGTTTCCGGTGCCACGTCGGCCAATACCGGCGGGGGCTGCGGCAGCGCCTCACCGGCCGTCGGCGCAGCGGCGCGGCGTGCCTCCCCGCCCTCGGCGGCAGCACCCAGCCCGCCTACGCCACCCAGGCGCGCAGCCAGCCGTTCAGCGAGATGATCAGGTCCCTTTGCCATGGTCAGAGCGGCCCCCCCGACCGGGCAATGCGGAACAGCAACCCGCCATAAACCCCCAGCAGCAGCACGATCGCCATGCTGAACGACACCACCGAGATGATGCGCGCGCTCGGCGAAGTCACTGCCACCATGGAGATGCTGCCGGCCACCGGCAGCCCGAGGTCACGCAGTTCGTCCAACGTATGGAATGACTGGTCGAACTGGGCCAGCAGCAGCGCCAAGCCGACGCCCAGCGCCAGGGCCGCGACCAGAACGCCACTCGTCATCAGGGCCCGCTTCGGCTCCACCGCATTCTGGGGCACCTGCGGCGGGTCGATGATCTGGATCTTGATCTTGTCGGCATCCGCCTCCGCCGCCGAACCGATGCGCATCGATTCACGCCGCGACAGCAGTTCCTCATAGTTCTTGCGCAGCACGTCGTAGTCGCGGTTGAGGTTCATGAACTCGGCCTGCAGCCCGGGCGCGCCACGGGCGATCTCGTCCAGCCGGTTGCGCTCGCGCGTGGCATCCGAAAGCTGGCGCTGCAGCGACGAGAGGGCCGATTCCGCCTCCACCAGCCGCACCTTCAGCTGCTCGTACACCGGGTTGGGCTGCGAACGGCTGCGCGACCCCGCCGCCGGGGCCGTCCCATCACCCGAAGCGGCGGCGCTGGCGCCGGCCGCCTCGCGCGCCAGCTGCTCGGCTTCGCGCAGCGCATTGGCGCGGTGCGTCTCCATCTCACGCCGCGTGAACACCACATCGGGGTGGTTCGGGGTATAGCGCAGCAGCAGCTGGTCCAGCCGGGCCTGCGCCTCGTCCATCTTCTGCTTGGACGGGCCGGTCAGGCTGCGCAGCAGCGCCTGTGCACCACCAGGCCCAGTGCCCTGGGCGTCGGTCTCGGTCACCAGCAACGGCGGCACCGCGGCCACCTCGCTGCGCAGCATGTCGCGCTTGGTGTTCTCGTCCTGCAGCGCGCCCTGCAGCGCCCGCACCATCTGCGTGGCGGTCTCCAGCCGTGTCACGCCGTTCATGTCGTTCGGCAGCAGGTCCATGTACTTGGCGCGGAACTCCGCCCGCCGCCGCTCCGCATCGCGCAGCTGGCGCTCGTAGGCGGCGATCTGCTGCTCCAGGAACAGGGTGGCGTTCTGCATCTCAGACCGGTTGGCGCCGGTCTTGCTCTCGATGAAGGTCGTCAGCACCGTCTGCACCACGTCGAAGGCCAGCTTCGGGCTGGCATGGCGATACGTGATGGTGAACAGGTTGCGCGTGTGCGGCGTGATCTTGATCGCGCCGGCCAGCCCCTGGACCATCGATTCAAGATCGGAGGAGCCGGAAATCTGCAGGTCGAGATCGGTGTTGGCGATCAGCTTCTCCAGGTTCGGCCGGCTCAGCAGCGTGCGCTGCAGCATGTCCACCTGGCCGCCCACCTGGTTTTCCACCGCCAGCCCGCGCAGCAGCGGGGTCAGCACCGCGTCGGCCTCCACATACAGGCGCGCGCTGGCTTCATAGCGGTTCGGGATCATCGTCACCGCAACCCAGCCGATGGCGCACACGATCCATGTGCACGCCACCATGGCCCAGCGGAATCGCCAGGCCGCGGATGCCTGGCGCCGTACCAGGACGCGGAGATGTTCCATGCTTCAATAACCTCGGTTCAGAACCAGCTCTGTGGAATAATCAGCGTATCGCCAGGCTTCATCTCCACATTTTGGCAGATGTCGCCGCTCTTGATCAGGTCGTTCAGGCGAACGGGAATTTCCACGTTCTTGCCGTCCACGCGCCGCACGATCTTGGCGCTGTTGCCCGAAGCATAACGCGTCAGGCCGCGCGTGGCGATCATTACGTCAAGCACGGTCATGCTGTCGCGGTATGGGATCGCGGTCGGCTCGGTCGCCTCGCCCACCACCTTCACCTGGCGCTCGAACGGCCCGATGAACCCGGTCACCATCACCGTCACGATCGGGTCCTGCACGTATTCCTTGAGCCGCTCCTCCAGCTCCTTGCCCAGCTCCGTCGGCGTCTTGCCGGCGGCCACGATGTCGGGGATCAGCGGCATCGAAATCCGCCCGTCCGGCCGAACCGGAATGCCCGGCATGCTCAGCTCCGGCGCCCGATAGACGGAGATGCTCAGCCCATCGCCGGCGCCGATCACATAGGAGGAGGTGGTCACCGTCCGGCCGGCCGCGGCCGTCTGCGCTGCCTCAGCCTCGCTTCCCGGGGCCGGGCAGGCGGGCCCCACCCCGGGGGTCCCGCCGGAACAGGCGGCCAGAAGCATCAGTGCGGGCAGGGCCATCACGGGGGGCAGCCAGGCAGTGCGATGGGCGGGGCGCTTGAATGTCATGTCGCTCTCTCGCTGCAAAGGGTGCGGCCGGCCGGCCGAAGGAAGCGGCCCCAAGGGCCCCACGGGCGCGCGGTGAGCGCGCGGCGCACCCGCCATGCACCCGGTCTTGCGGAACTGGTAGGCGCGGAAGGAATCGAACCCCCAACCTCTGCCATGTGATAGCAGCGCTCTGCCTTTGAGCTACACGCCTGAAAACCCATGCCCTCGATCACGGGCACCCTCATCCGAACCACCACCTGCACGGCGCCGCCGCAGCAGGCCGCGCCATGGCCCCGATATTGGTCCGCACTACCACGCGGCCACGGCCCCGGTAAAGAACGGCTCACGCACACCGCCACGCCACGCTCACGGCCTGGTAACGAAGACAGAAGCGCATCGGCTCGTATCGCCACCCGCTCCTCCTCGTACCTGCCCCACACGGCCATGCCGCATATGTCGTCCCTCACTCCGTTCCGGTCCACGCCCGATCCGGGGCTCAACCAGTGCAACGGCGAGATGCCGTACAATTTCTTACAAAACCCCCTCTCGAATTGAGACGCCACCCCGCCCGCCTCCGCGGCCGTCAAGCGGCACAGTTCCGGGGAGGCACCACCCCCCTGCTACTGCACGTTGCGCTGTCGCGGTGCAAGTCAACGCGATGTGAATGGAACATGTGGGTCCTTTCAGGCACGGTCCTGCCGTAGCGGTGGCATCCTGCCCCCCGGGGCAGTTGCAAGAACGCCCCGGGGCGCGGTAACACCCGCAGTGTTTATGAAACGTCAGCGGCCGACATTTGGCCGCCCGGCGAGCAGATTTTTTCAGGAGCGGGTCATGGCGCGTCTATTTGACGGATTCGTAGCCCTGGAGATGGTCGTTCTCGGAATTCTCGAGATCAGCCTCTGCTTTCTCGTTTTCTATATCCTCCTCCTTCCCGGAGACGTCATCGTCGCCGCGGCGCCGCAGGGCTTCCTTGGCCTGCATCACGACACCACCAACCACGCCGCCATCCTCTCGCTCACGATTGGCGTGATCTCCATGACCATCGGCATGTATCGCCCGGAGATCTGCCTCCAGACCCGGCGCCTGCTGGTCAATTCCGTCGTGGCCGGCGTCCTCGCCTTTCCCGCCATCCTGGTCATCAGCGTCATCACCGACCTCGACCCCAGCTTCATCCTCGGCCAAGACGCGCTCTGGCCGATGAAGATCCTGCTGTCCTGGATCCTGCTGCTGTTCATCACCCGCCTGTGCTTCCGCGTCGTCCTGCGCAGCGGCCTGCTCAGCCGCCGCGTGCTGATCGTCGGCAGCACGGACCAGGCCGCCGCCACGGAGGCCGCCATCCGCTCCATGCGCCGCGGCTTCTTCAGCCTCGCCGGCGTGATCGAACCCGCACAGGCCGCCACCCTCACTCCGCCGGCCCTGCGCCTGCGCCGGATCTGGGGCGTGATCGTCACGCACGACGCCCTGCCCGCCCGCGCCACGCTGGCCGCCGCCCTCGGCGCCAACAGCCGACCCCGCCTGTTCGACGATGTGAGCTTCCGCGAACAGCAGCTCCGCCGCCTCGACCTCGTCCAGCTCGCGCCCGGCTGGCTCGACGGGCTGGAACGCCCCGGCCGCGCCGCCCAGGCCCTGCGCCGCATGGCGGACATCGCCATCAGCCTCGCCATCCTGGCCGTCACCCTTCCCGTCATTGCGGCCGCAGCCGTGCTGGTCTGGTTCACCAGCCCGGGCCCGATCCTCTACCGCCAGGTCCGCGTCGGCCTGCACGGCCGCCCCTTCACGCTCTTCAAGTTCCGCTCGATGCAGGTGAACGCCGAGGCGATGGGCCCGGCCTGGGCCTCCCGCCGCGACCCGCGCGTCACCGCCTGGGGCCGCATCATGCGCCGCACCCGCATCGACGAGCTGCCCCAGCTGTTGAACGTGCTGCGCGGCGAGATGAGCATGGTCGGCCCCCGGCCGGAACGCCCGCACTTCGTCGAGCAGCTCGACAGTGAGATCCCCTTCCATTGCGACCGCACCCACGTGAAGCCGGGCATCACCGGCTGGGCCCAGGTCAACTACCCCTACGGCGCCTCGGTGGAGGATGCCCGCCAGAAGCTGTCCTACGACCTCTACTACGTGAAGCACCGCAACCTGCTGCTGGATGTCACCATCCTGCTCGCCACGGTGCGCGTGATCCTGTTCCAGGAAGGCGCGCGCTGATCCACGCGCACGGCCCTGCCATCGCCCTCCGCCGCCCCCATCCCCACGCCGACCACAACCGGCTATGCTGCCCTCGCCCGCGCCTCCACGGTGACGGGCACGGGCCCGTGGGGCAGGGAGGCACGGCAACCGATGGTGGCACAGCGCAGGATCGCCTCTAGATGATCGCGGCCGTGATGCTGGCGCATGCCGTCTGCGCGGCAATCTACGCCGCACTCTCGGCGCTGATCCTGTTGCGCGCCCGCACCAGCAGCACCGGCAGCCTGTTGGCCCTGGCTGCCGCCATCACTGCCGCCTGGGCCGCCAGCGTGGCGCTGGAGCCGCTGGCGCCGTTCTCCGGACTCTCCGGTGCGCTCGACCTGCTGCGCCTGGTGGCCTGGTACCTCTTCATCCTGCATCTCTACCGGCGCACCGTGCGAGCCCGCGGCCAGCTCACGCAAGCCTTCGCCATGATGGGCTTCGTGCTGCTGCTGGTCACCGCGGTCACCGTGCTGGTCGATCCCGCCGGGGCCAGCGGCCCCTCCCTGCTCTCGGCCGGCGTCGCCGTCCGGCTGGGCCTGGCGGTCTGCACCATCCTGCTGATCGAGAACCTGTACCAGAACGTCGCCGAGGACGCGAAATGGTACATCAACCTGCCCTCGATCGGCCTCGGCGCGCTCTGCGTGTTCGACATCGTGCTGGCGGCGGATGCCGTGCTGTTCCGCCAGGCCTCGCCCAGCCTGGTGGGCGGGCGCGCGGTGGCCACCGCCATGGTCGCCCCCCTGCTGGCCATTGCCGCCGCCCGCAACCGGGACTGGAAGATCGACATCCACGTCTCGCGCAGCGCCGCCTTCCACAGCGCCACGCTGGTCGTCGCCGGCATCTTCCTGCTCGGCCTTTCCGCCGCCGGGGAACTGTTCCGCCACCTCGGCGCCGGCTGGAGCGGCGTGGCGGAGACCAGCCTGGTCTTCGCCGGCCTGCTCGCTACCGTCGTGCTGCTCACCTCCACCAGCGCCCGTTCCCGCCTGCGCAGCCTGGTGGTGGACAATTTCTTCTCCAGCCGCTTCGACTACCGCCGCGAATGGCTGCGCTGCATCGCCAAGCTTTCGGCCGGCGATGCCGAAGGCACCCTGCCCGTGCGCGTGATCCGCGCCGTGGCCGACGTGGTCGACAGCCCCGGCGGCATCCTCTACCTCCGCCCCGGCGAGGGGGCCGCGCCCTCCTACCACTGGGCCGCCGCCTGGAACCTGCCCTCCGGCGGCATGCCGGTGGCCGCCGAGGCGCCGCTGCTCGCCGCCCTTCACGGCACCGGCGGCATCGTGGAACTCACCGCCGCCAACCGCCCGCCGGAACTGCCGCAGGGTACCTGGCTCGCCATCCCACTGCCGCTCGGCCCCGCACGCCTCGCCGGCACCGCCGAAACACCGCAGTCCGAGCCCGCCATCCTCGGCTTCATCCTGCTCGCCCCGCCGCGCGCGCCCTTCCGGCTGGACCGCGAGGTGTTCGAACTGCTGCGCATCCTGGCGCGCGAGGTCGCCACCTACCTTACCGAGCAGCGCGCCACGGAGGTGCTCACCCAAAGCCGCCAGCTCGCCGAATACGGCAAGCGCTTCGCCTTCGTCGCGCACGACATCAAGAACGTCTCCTCCCAGCTCTCCCTGCTGCTCTCCAACGCCGAGCGCCACCTCGCCAACCCCGAATTCCAGCGCGACATGCTCGCCACCGTGCGCGCCTCGGTGCAGAAGATATCCGCCCTGCTGCGCCGCCTGGAAGCGCCGGAGCCGGCGCCGCCCGCCGCCACGCTGCACCCGGTGGAACGCCTCGGCACCCTGCTCCCGAACCTGCGCCGCGGCCACGACACCGATCTCCTGCTGGACTACGACCGCACCGGCGTCGGCGTCGCCATACCGGAAGCCGCGTTCGACGCCGTCGTCACCCATCTCGTCACCAACGCGGCCGATGCCACGCTCGCCCGCCACGCCGGCACCGTGCCGCCGCCGCCGGTGCGCGTCAGCGTCAGCCATGTCGGCAACCGCGTGCTGGTGGACATCGCCGACCAGGGCACGGGCATGAGCGAGGCCTTCGTGCGCGACACGCTGTTCCGCCCCTTCGGCACCGCCAAGCGCGGCGGCACCGGCATCGGCGCCTTCCAGGCGCGCGAGCTGGTGCGCGAGGCCGGCGGCGACCTCGTCGTCATCAGCCGCCCGGGCCAGGGCACCACCATGCGCCTCGTCCTTCCGGCCGCCGCCACCCGCGCCCAGCCTGCGCCGGTAAGCGCCGGGGCCCAGGCGTGATGCCCGCCACACCGCCCCACGGCACCGAGATACCGCTCGACGACGCTTTCGTGTATGCGGGGCGGCCGTTCATGCTTCGGCAGGGAGCGCCGGTAGGATAATATGGAACGATGGCACCCGGACCGAACAAACCGAAACTCCTGATCGTCGAGGACGACGAGGGCCTCTGCAGCCAGTACCGCTGGGCCTTTCCAGACTACAGCCTGCTGATCGCGCATGCGCGCCCTCAGGCGCTGACCCTTGCCCAGAAGGAACAACCCGCTGTCGCCATCATGGATCTCGGCCTGCCGCCGGACCCAGACGGCGTCAGCGAAGGCTTCGCCACGCTGGAGGCGCTGGCCCGCCAGAACCCGGACATGAAGGTGATCGTCGCCACCTCCCACGGCGACCGCGTGCACGCGCTCCGCGCCATCGGCAACGGCGCCTATGATTTCTGCGAGAAGCCGGCCGACATCGATTTGCTGCAAACCATCGTCGCCCGCGCCCTGCGCCTGCGCGACCTGGAGGATGAGAACCGGCGCCTGGCCACCAATGGCGGCTCCGCCTCGCCGATCAAGCGCATCGTCACCGCCAACGAATCGATGCTGAAGGTCTGCCGCACGGTCGAAAAGCTGGCCACCGCCAACGTGCCGGTGCTGCTGCTGGGCGAAAGCGGCACCGGCAAGGAAGCGCTGGCCCGCGCCCTGCACGAGCTGGGCCCGCGCGCCCGCGGCCCGTTCGTTGCCATCAACTGCGGCGCCATCCCCGAGAACCTGCTGGAATCCGAGCTGTTCGGCTATGAGCGCGGCGCCTTCACCGGCGCGGTAAAGCAGACCATCGGCAAGATCGAGGCCGCCAACAAGGGCACCCTGTTCCTGGACGAGATCGGCGACCTGCCCTTCCCGCTCCAGGTCAAGCTGCTGCGCTTCCTGCAGGAACAGGTGATCGAGCGCGTCGGCGGCCGCCAATCGATCCCCACCGATGTGCGCGTGGTCTCCGCCACCAACATGATGCTGGAGGAGCAGGTCGCCGGCGGCCGCTTCCGCAACGACCTCTACTACCGCCTCAACTCCGTCACCGTGCGCATCCCGCCACTGCGCGAGCGCCCGGGCGATGCCGGCCTGCTGGCCCGCTTCTTCCTCGCCCGCTTCAACCAGGAATTCAGCCGCTCCCTGCGCGGCTTCGCAGACACTGCCATGGCCGCCATTGCCTCCCACCCCTCGCCCGGCAACGTGCGCGAGCTGTAAAACCGCATGAAGCGCGCCGTCGTCATGGGCGAAGGCCGCCTGATCGAGGCCGCCGACCTGGAGCTCGCCCCGGTCGAGCCGGAAGAAGACGACCTCGATCTGCGCGCCGCGCGCAACCGCGCGGAGCTGGAGGTGCTGCACAAGGCCATCGCCCGCAGCCGAGGCCGCCTCGCCCATGCCGCCAAGATGCTGGGGGTCA
Organism: Asaia bogorensis; assembly: GCA_945888575.1. GTDB lineage: Bacteria > Pseudomonadota > Alphaproteobacteria > Acetobacterales > Acetobacteraceae > CAMDGX01. The sequence goes on from CAMDAM010000025.1 coordinate 15,804, forward strand.
GCCGCCCCACGCTGTACACGCTCCTTGAGGCCCACGGGCTGAGCGTCGAGGCCGTCACCAGCTCCCTTCCCGAAGCAGAGGCACCGCCCCCCGGCGACGGCGTGCCCCTGCACAACATGGACTGAACTTCCATGCTCAAGAAAATGATCCTCGCCCTGGTGGTCCTCGGCGCGTTGGCCGGCGGCAGTGGCGTCGCCTGGTTCAAGTTCATGAAGCCGGTCGATCCGTTCGGCGCCGCCAAGGCCGCCATGGACAAAGGGGACCTGCGCACCGCCCAGATCGAACTGCGCAACACCGTACGCACCGATCCCAACAACGCCGAAGCGCATTTCCGTCTCGGCGCCGTGCAGCTGCGCATGGGCGACCCGGTCTCCGCCGAGCGCAGCCTGCGCCAGGCCCGCGACAACGGGTTCGACCCGCGCCCGATCACCCCGCTCCTGGCCCAGACCTACATGGCCCAGGGCAAGTTCCGCGAGCTGCTGAAGGATTTCCCCCTCGCGCAGACCCCGCAGGATGCGCAAGGCGCCATGCTGGTCATGCGCGGCACCTCCCACCTCCAGCTCGGCGAGATCGACGAAGCCCAGGCCGCCTTCCTCGAAGCCGAGAAGGCCGCCCCCGCCGCGGTGGAACCGCCGCTCTCCATGGCCCGCGTGCTGCTCGCCAAGCGCGACTTCCAGGGTGCGGAAGCCCGCGTGGACCGCGCCCTCACGCTGAACGCCCGCTCGCCAGAGGCACTGGTGCTGAAGGCCCAGTTGCTCAACCTGCGCGGCGATCGCCGCAACAGCCTCTCCGCACTCGATTCCGCCATCCAGCAGGCGCCCGCCATGCTCGCCGCCAGGCTGGAACGCGCCAACCTCCTCGTCGCCCTCGGCGACGATACCAAGGCCAAGGAGGATGTCGCCACCGTGCTGCGGATGGAGCCGCGCAGCGCCGGCGGCATCTACCTGCAGGCCGTGCTCGCCGCCCGCGCACGCGATTTCCAGACCGCGGATGCCTCGCTCACCCAGATCGCCAACCTGCTGCCCCGCTTCCCGCGCGGCTACTATTTCCTCGGCGTGGTGAAGTTCAACCTCGGCCAGGGCGAGCAGGCCCTCGATGCCGCCCAGCGCTTCGTCCAGCGCAACCCCACCGACCTCGACGGCATCAAGCTGCTCGCCCGCGTCAACATCGCCGGCCAGCGCGCCACCGAAGGCATGCAGGTGCTGCGCAAGGCCATCGCCGACGGCGTGCAGGCCGATGCCGAGTTCTACGATATCATGGGCCGCGCCCTGGCGCAGGACGGCAAGCCGCGCGAGGCGCTGGAAGCCTTCGAACAGGCCGCCAAGCTCGCCCCCGACAATGCCGACATCGTCACCCGCCTTGCCGCCATGCGCCTCGGCATGGGCGATGCCACCGGCGCCGCCCGCGACCTCGACACCTCGCTCGAACTCTCACCGCGCCAGGTCGACGCCAACGAGGCCCTCATCGTCGCCGCCCTGGCCGCAGGCGACATCGAGCGCGCCAGCGCCGCCCTCGAACGCGCCAAGCAGTCCGGCCTCAAGTCCGAGAACCTCGCCGTGCTGGAAGGGCTCGTGCTGTCCGGCCAGCTCAAGTTCGATGCCGCGCGCGCCGCCTACGTCAACGCCCTGCGCGACTACCCGGGCTCGCTGCGGGCCCGCTTCAACCTCGCCCGCCTCGCCAACATGCAGGGCCGTACCGGCGAGGTGGAACAGTATCTCGGCGACATCCTGCGTCAGGAGCCGGCCAACGAGCAGGCGCTCACCATGATGGCCGGCGTGTTCGCCAGCGATGGCCGCCTCACCCGCGCCATCAGCCTGGCCGAGGCCGCCCGCACCGCCGCCCCCGCCAGCCCCGGCGTCGCCGCCCTGCTCGCCGATCTCTATGTCCGCAACAACGAGGCCCGCCGCGCGCTGGAGGTCACGGATGCGGCCATGAAAGACCTGCAGACCCCGCCGCCCAACCTCATCCTGGCCCGCGCCCGCGCCCAGGTCACCCTCGGCCTCCTGAAGGAGGCGCAGGAAGGCTTCCGCCTCATCCTCGCCGCAGACCCCTCCAACATCGGCGCCCGCCGCGCCCTGGTCGAGATCATGCTGCGCGACAACAGCCCGGATTCCGCCCGCGCCCTGCTGCGCGACGGCCTCGCCGCACAGCCCGGCCACCCCGCCCTCATCCAAACGCTCATCGGCATCGACCTGCGCGAGGGCCAGCCCGCCCGCGCGCTCACCACCCTGGCCGAGCTGCAGAAAGACCCACGCAACCTGCCGGCCTCGCGCGGCCTGCGCGGCGACATCTACATGAACGGCAACAACTTCGTCGCCGCCGCCCAGGCCTATGTCGAGGATTTCAACGAATCCCCGCGCCCCGACCTCGTGCTGCGCGCCGCCAACGCCCTCGGCTCCGCGAACCGCCCCGCCGAGGCCAGCCGCCTGCTCACCGACTGGGTGGCAAAGGCGCCGGACGACATGAATGCCCGCCTCGCCCTCATCTCCTACGACATCGCCGCCCGCCGCCACAGCGAGGCCGAGGCGCAGTTGGAGCAGGTGCTGGAAAAGCAGCCGCTGAACCCGGTGGCGCTCAACAACCTCGCCTGGCTCTATCACCTCAAGAACGACCCCCGCGCCCGCACCATCGCCCAAAGGGCCTGGCTGCTCGCGCCCAGCGCCCAGGTGGCCGATACGCTGGGCTGGATCCTCACCAGCCAGGGCGAAGCCATCGCCGCCCTGCCGCTGCTCCGCCAGGCTGCCCGCGAGCTGCCCACCGAACCCACCATCCAGTACCACCTCGCCGTCGCCCTGTCAGAGGCCGGCATCCGCGACGAGGCCATCACCGTCCTGCGCCCCCTCGCCGCAGGCACCGCCATCTTCGACGAAAAGGAAGACGCCACCCGCCTGCTGGAGCGCCTCAGCCGCCGCTGACGCGCCCGTGGCCGTGCCGCTGCGCCTGCTCACCTTCACCACGCTGTTTCCCAACACGGCGCAGCCCAACCACGGCATCTTCGTCGAGAACCGGCTGCGCCACCTGGTGGCCGATACCGGCACCCAGGCCACGGTGCTGGCCCCCACCTGGTGGTTCCCTTCCACCCACAAGCGCTTCGGCCCCTGGGCCGCCTTCGCGGCCGTGCCTCGCCACGAACAGCGCCACGGCCTCGCCGTCCACCACCCCCGTGCCCTCACCATGCCCAAACTCGGCATGTACACCGCCCCCTACGCCCTCTATCGTGCCGCACGCCGCGAGCTGCACCGCCTCATGACCCAAGGCCAGCGCTTCGACGCGATCGATGCCCACTACCTCTACCCCGACGGGGTCGCCGCCCTCTTTCTCGCCCGCGAATTCCGCCTGCCGCTCGCCATCACCGCCCGCGGCTCCGATGTCACGGAACTGCCGGACTTCAGCATCCCCCGCGCCCAGATCCGCCGCGCCATCGCCGGCGCCGATGCCCTCATCGCCGTCAGCGCCGGCCTCAAGCGCCGCCTGGTCGAACTCGGCGCACCCGATGAAAAAGTCACCGTCCTGCGCAACGGCATCGACACCGCGCTCTTCCACCCCGGGCCCTGGCCCGGCACCGGCGACCGCGATGCCATGCGCGCCCGCCTCGGCCTCACCGGCCCCACCCTCATCTCCGTCGGCGGCCTCATCCCGCGCAAGCGCCACCACCTCGCCATCGACGCCATGGCCCTGCTCCCCGGCGCCACCCTGCTGATCCTCGGCGCCGGCCCGGAGCACGCGGCGCTGGAAGCCCGCGCCGCCCAGCGCGGCGTGGCCGACCGCGTCCGCCTCCTCGGCCCCCGCCCGCATGCCGAGCTGCCCGCCTACTACGCCGCCGCCGACCTCTCCATCCTCGCCTCCTCGCGCGAAGGCTGGGCCAACGTGCTGCTGGAATCCATGGCCTGCGGCACCCCCGTGGTGGCCAGCGACATCCCAGGGAACCCCGAAGTCGTCCAACGCCGAGACGCCGGCCTCATCGTGCGGGAGAACACCGCCGAAGGCATCGCCGCCGCCGTGCAAGATCTCCTGGCCAACCTGCCCGACCGCGCCAACACCCGGCGCTACGCCGAAGGCTTCGGTTGGGCAGAGACCAGCGCCGGCCAGCTCGCCCTGTTCCGCAGGATCACCGGGGGGTGAAGGAAGAAAGCAAGACTCTTCTTTTTCTGAAGAAAAAGAAGCAAAAAGACTTTTCTGACCTGGCCTCGATCTATCCGTCTGGCGCACCCGCCAAAACGAACAAAAGTTTTTTGGTTCTTTTTTTCAAAAAAGAACGCGCTTCCTTATGGCCCTGAAGCAGATCTTCTCCGCCACCCTCTGGGTCGTGGCCGCCCGTTGGGGCCTGCGCGCCATTGGCCTGGTCAGCACGGTCATCCTCGCCCGTCTGCTCACCCCGGCCGATTTCGGCACGGTCGCCCTGGCCATGCTCGTCGTCAGCCTGATCGAGATCGTCAACGAAACCGGCCTCGCCATCTACATCATCCGCCACCCCAATCCGCAGCGCAGCCATTTCGACACCGTCTTCACCCTGCAACTGCTCGTCGGTGCCGCCCTCACCCTGACCATCATCGCCATCGCCCCGCTCGGCGCCGCCTTCTTCCGCGCGCCAGAGATCGAGCCCGTCATTCAGCTCCTGTCCCTTCGCTCCCTGCTATGGGGGCTGGAGAACCCGGGAATCATCTGGTTCCGCAAGAACATGGTGTTCCAGAAGGAGTTCCAGCTCCTCGTCGGTGCCAAGATCGGCTCCTTCACCATCACCCTGGCCGCCGCCTTCCTGCTGCAAAGCTACTGGGCCCTGGCCATCGGCATCATCTCCGGCGGCATCATCACCGCCATCCTCTCCTACGTCCTGCACCCCTACCGCCCGCGCCTCAGCCTCGCCGAAGCCCGCGACGCCTGGAGCTTCTCCACCTGGATGCTGCTGGTCCACGTGCTGGAATTCGCCAACATGCGCATGGATGAGGTCATTGTCGGCCGCGCCCGCACCACGACGGAGATGGGCTACTACAACGTCGCCTCAGACATCGCCGCCACTCCGGTGCAGGAGCTGGTCTTTCCCATGACCCGCGTCTGGCTGCCGGCCTTCGCCCAGTTGGCGAACGACCCCGCGGCCCTGGAGCGCACCTACCGCTGGATCATCGCCGCCATCGGCATCCTGGCGCTCTCGATCGGCGTCGGCCTCGCCCTGGTCGCGCACGATGCCACCGTGCTCATCCTGGGTGCCCAGTGGCTCCCGGCCGTGCCGATCATGCAGATCCTCGCCGTTGCCGCGGCACTCTCCGCCATCACCATGCCGCTCGGCTCCGTCCTCGGCGCCACCGGCGACCCGCGCATCGTGCTCGGCCTGCACGCCACCCGCAGCGTGCTGCTGCTCGCCGCCATGATCCCCGCCGCACTCTGGTATGGCCTGGCCGAAATAGCGTTCGCCCGCGCCCTCGCCACCACCCTGTCGCTCGCCATCGCCTTCGCGGTGTTCGAACGCACCACCGGCCTGCCATACCTCACGCTGGCCCGCGGCCTCGTCCGCCCCGCCGGCGCCGCCCTTGCCATGGCCGCCGCCGTGCTCGCCCTCCAGGCCGCCATGCCGGACCTGCCGCCGCTGCGCCTGCCGCTCTCCATCGCCACCGGCGCCCTCACCTTCGCCGCCACGCTGCTCGCGCTCTGGGCGCTCGCAGGAAGGCCGGAAGGGGTAGAGCGAGACGCACTCACCTGGGCAAGAGAGAAAGCAAGACCCTTCTTCTCGTGAACAAAACGAAGGGCTTTCTTCCTTACTCCGCCGCCACCGCCTGCGCCTTGCGCACATCCCGCAGCAGGAACACCGCCGCCACCGCCACCAGGCAGGAAACCCCGGCCACAAAGAACGCCGGCAGGTAGGTCGCCAGCGCATCGCGCGACAGCCCCGTCGCCAGCGCCGCGGCCGCCCCGCCTAGCTGGTGCGCCGCGAACGCCCAGCCGAACACGATTGGCCCCTTCGCCGCCCCGAAATGCTGCGCCGCCAGCTTCACCGTCGGCGGCACCGTGGCGATGAAATCCAGCCCGAAGAACACCGCGAAGATCGAAAGGGACACCATGTCGAACCCGCTAAACGGCAGCCACATCAGCGAAAGCCCGCGCAGCCCGTAGTACCACGCCAGCAGCAGCCGGTTGTCGAACCGGTCCGACAGCCAGCCAGAGGCGATGGTGCCAATGAAGTTGAACATCCCCATCATCGCCAGCATGGATGCAGCGGTCACCGCCGCCACGCCGAAATCGGCGCACAACGGGATGAAGTGCTGCTGCACCGTGCCGCTGGTCGAAAGCCCGCAGATGAAGAACGTGCCCGCGATCACCCAGAACGCCCGCGTGCCGGCCGCCTCGCGCAGCACCGCCAGGCTCATCGCCACCGCATTCCCGGCCGAGGTCGCCGGCACCTTCTGCACCTGCGTCTCGCCATAGGGCGCCAGCCCGATCTCGGCCGGCCAGTCCCGGCCCAGCAGGAAATACAGCACCGCGCAGACCGTCCCGCCGATGATCCCCGGCAGCAGCGCCATCCGCCAGCCGAAGCTCTCCACCAGCCAGGCATTGGTGGGCAGGAACAGCAGCTGGCCCGTCGCCATCGCCGCCGCCAGAATCCCCATCACCAGCCCGCGCCGCTGGCTGAACCAGCGGTTGGCCACAGTAGCGGAGAACACCATCGCCGTCAGCCCCGCCGCCACGCCCTGCAGCAGCCCGACGGTCACCCAGAACTGCCACAGCGAGGTCATCACCCCCGCGGTGCCCGCCAGCGCGAGCACCGACAGCACCGCGGAGCAGGCAACCACCCGCCGCAGCCCGTAGCGCAGCATCAGCGCCCCGGCGAACGGCGCCATGCCGCCGTACAGCGCCACCATCAGCGCCATCGGCCCGGCGATCTCGCCGCGCGACCAGCCGAACTCCTTTCCCAGCGGCAGGATCAGCACGCTGGCAACCCCCATGGCGCCAGACCCAACCACCACGGTCAGGAAGGTGATCGCCACCATCACCCACCCATAGTGGATGCCCCTTCGCGCGAACCAGGGCGCAAGTGCGGCTGCGAACATGGCAGTCTCCTCTCGATGGATCAGTCGGCGGCAGAACGGGCCGCCCGCGCCGCGGCATGCAGCGCCGCGCGGGAAGCATCGGGATCGGCGGCCAGCGCGCGGGAGAGCACAAGCCCCCCGGTCATCGCCGCCAGAATGGCAAGCCCGCGCGCACGGCACGCCGCCGCGGGCAATTCAGGGTGCAGCGCACCCACCTCCTCGGCCAGCACCGCGGCCAGCAATTCGGTCCCCGCGCGCAATGCATCGGCCAGCGGCGGCGGCGCCCGGCTCACCTCCGGCCCCAGCGCCGCCAGCGCGCACCCCGCCTCCGGCGCATCGCGATGCCGCTCCGTCAGGTATCCGCCGATGATCGCCGCCAGCGCATCGCCCCCGGCCGCCCGCGCCCGCGCCGCCCGCCGCCGCAAATGCGCCTCGCCGGACTCCAGCGAAGCCTGCACCGCCTCGGCCACCAGCGCCGTCTTGCTGGGAAAATGCCCGTAGAACGCCCCATGCGTCAGCCCGGCCGCCCGCGACACCTCCGCCAGGCTCACCCCCTCGATCCCGCGCGCACGGAACAGCCGGCCCGCCTGCTCCAGCAGGGCCTGGCGATGCTCGGCGGCAAGGACGCGGCTGACCTTCATGGGTTACATTATGGTCATCATGAAAACTCCCGGGCAAGCGCCGCAGGGCCATTCCCTCGGCGGGCCTGCCATGCCAGTCTCGCGGCCCTGTGGCGGGGAAAGGCAAGGAAGCATGTTCTTTTTTGAAAAAAAGAACCAAAAAACTTTTCCTCCTTGGCCGTGCCAGACTCGGCCCAGTCGGAAAAGTCTTTTTGCTCCTTTTTCTTCAGAAAAAGAAGAATCCTTCCTTTGATTGACACCCTCGCCCGCCGCCTGCCCTTCTTCTACGGCTGGATCGTCGTCGCCGTCGCCTTCGTCACCATGGCGATCGGCGTCAACGCCCGCACCGCCTTTTCCCTGCTCTTCC
>CAMDAM010000026.1 GCA_945888575.1 Asaia bogorensis
CGCGCACCGCCAGCTCGCCCGAGCGGCAGGCGATGATGCTGCCGGTGGATTGGCTGGAGGTGGCGAAGTTCCGCGAGGGCGTGACCGAGCAGTGGCGCCGCCGCATTCTCACCCGGCGTTGATGATCGCTTGAGATGACCGAAGCCCACCTGGTTCTAGACCACCTGGAGAAGCGCTTCGGGGCGGGGCCGCCGGCGGTGGCCTCGCTGTCGCTGGAGGTGCAGAAGGGCGAGCTGCTCGGCCTGCTCGGCCCCTCCGGCTGCGGCAAGACCACCACGCTGCGCATGATCGGCGGGCTGGCCGAGGCCACCGCCGGGCATATCCGGGTGGGTGGGCGCGACGTGACCACCCTGCCCCCGCACAAGCGCGACATGGGCATCGTGTTCCAGAACTACGCGCTGTTCCCGCACATGGATGTGGCGGGGAACGTGGCGTTCGGGCTGGAGATGAGGAAGCGCCCGAAGGCGGAAGTGCGCGAACGGGTGGAGCGGGCGCTGGAGATGGTGCACCTCACCGGCCTCGGCCACCGCAAGCCGCGCGAGCTTTCCGGCGGGCAGCAGCAGCGCGTGGCCCTGGCGCGGGCGCTGGTGATCGAGCCTTCGATCCTGTTGCTGGACGAGCCTTTGTCCAACCTCGATGCCAAGTTGCGCGACGAGATGCGCAGCGAGATCCGCGACATCCAGCAGCGCCTGGGCATCACCACCATCTTCGTCACGCACGACCAGGTGGAAGCGCTGGCGATGTGCGACCGCATCGCGGTGATGCGCGCGGGGCTGCTGGAACAGGTCGGCACGCCCTATGAAATCTACGAAACCCCGGCCACCCCGTTCGTGGCGGACTTCGTGGGCCGCATCAACCGCATCGACGGCGCGCGGGATGGCAATGGCGAGATCGTCGCCGGCCCCTTCCGCCTGCGCACCGCCAAGCCCGGCCGCGCGGGAAAGGTGACGGTGATGGTGCGCCCGCACCGCATCCATGTCGCCACCGACGCCATCGGCCCGGAATGGAACAGCGCCACCGGCACGATCCGCCGCGCCACCTATGTGGGTGATGTCCTCTCCTGCGAGGTGGATTGCGGCGGAACGGTGCTGACGGTGGAGCGCCACACCCATCCCGGCCTACCGATCCCGCGCGGCGGCGAGGCGGTGACGCTGGCGTGGCGGGTGTCCGACACATTGGCCTTCGATTCCTGATGCCGATCGCGAGCCGCATCGCCCTGGCGCTGCTGCTGCCGGCGTTGCTGGTGAACATGGCCGTGTTCCTGCTGCCGATGGGCAACCTCGCCTTGCTGTCCTTCCGCCAGGCCAATGAGGGCGGGGCGCTGCTGGAAGGGATCACGCTGGCCACCTGGGCGAAGATGTTCGGGGACATCTTCTATGCCGAGCTGGTGCGGGATTCCGTGGTGATCGCGCTTGCCATCACCGGGCTGACGCTGCTGTGCAGCTATCCCATCGCGCTGTTCATCCACCGCGCGCCGGATCGCTGGAAGAACATGCTGGTGGTGATGTGCATCTCCCCGCTGCTGGTCTCCGCCGTGGTGCGCACCTATGGCTGGATGGTGATCCTGGGCGATGGCGGCATCATCGCCGCCTTCCTGCGCTGGCTCGGCATGGTGAAGGCGCCGCGCATGGTGTTCAACACCACCGGCGTGGTGGTGGGGCTCACGGAAATCCTGATGCCCTACATGATCCTGGCGTTGATCGCAGGGTTCGGCCGGCTGAACACCAGCCTGGAGGAAGCCGCCGCCAGCCTCGGCGCCAAGCCCTTCACCGTGTTCCGCCGCGTGGTGCTGCCGCTGACCCTGCCGGGCATCATGCTGGGCTGCCTGCTGGCCTTCGTGCTGGCGGTTTCCAGCTTCATCACGCCGAAGCTGCTGGGCGGCGGGCGCGTGTTCCTGCTGGCCACCGAGATCTACGACCAGGCGATCGTGACGCTGAACTGGCCGGTGGCCGCCGCGCTTTCGATCGTGGTGCTGGTGATCTTCGGCTTCGCGCTGACGCTGTACGGGCGCCTCGCGCGGGCGGTGGCCTGAGATGGGGCGCATCCTGTTCCACGTGCTGGTCGCCGCCATGCTGGTGTTCCTGCTGGCGCCGGTGATCCTGGTGATCCCGATGAGCTTTTCCGCCGACCGCGTGCTGCTGTGGCCGCCCAGCGGCTTCAGCCTGAAATGGTACGCCCAGATCGCCAATGAGCGCGGGCTGATCGAGGCGGCACGCAATTCCCTGGTGCTGGCGGTGATCGTGACGGCAGCCACCCTGGCCATCTCCCTGCCCGCGGCCCTGGCCATCGACCGCTGGCGCTTCGCCGGGCGGGACGCGATCCTGGCGCTGCTGACCGCCCCGCTGCTGCTGCCCACCATCGTGCTGGCGCTCGCCCTGCTGATCATCTTCGTGGGCTATGGGCTGCTGGGCACCTGGATTGGCCTGATGCTGGCGCACATGCTGGTCACGCTGCCCTACGGCATCCGCGTGCTGTCCACCTCGCTCTCCACGCTGCCGGCCTCCGTGGAGGAAGCCGCGGCCAGCCTGGGCGCACCGCCTTCCAGCGTGTTCCGCCGCATCACCCTGCCGCTGATGGTGCCGGGCCTGGTGGCCACCTGCGCCATCGTGTTCCTGGTGAGCTTCGATGAGGTGGTGATCAGCCTGTTCCTCGTCGGCCCGCAACTGACCACCTTGCCCGTGGCGCTGTTCCGCTACGTGGAAAGCCGCACCGACCCGCTGGTGGCCGCGGTTTCCACCCTGCTGGTGGTGTTCAGCCTGGCGATCGTGCTGGTGCTGGACCGCGCGGTGGGGCTGCGGCGCGCTGTCGGCAAATGACGGCTGCCCGAAAGCTAAGTGAACCGCCAAGACGCCAAGAGCGCCAAGACATCGCCAAGAGTCACCTTGGCGCCCTTGGCGTCTTGGCGGTTCTCTTGACCAAACACCTTTAGGAGCTCCCCCATGTTCATCGTGAACCCCCTGCCCCCGCAGGTCGATCCGAAGCTGATCGAGCTGCTCGCGCGCGCCGAGCCCGCCACCATCGGCCACTTCCTCGATTTCGGCTTCGTCGACCCGCAGATCCGTGCGCTGTGGCAGGTGCCGCGCATCGCCGGCACGGCCGTCACCGTCCGCTGCGCCGGCAATGACAGCACCATGGTGCACTACGCCCTCGGCCAGCTGCGCCCCGGCGACGTGCTGGTGATCGACCGGTTCGGCGACACGCGCCATGCCGCGGTCGGCGGCGGCGTGGCCTTCGCGGCGCGCGAGGCCGGCGCGGTGGGCATCATCATCGACGGCGTGGCCACCGATATCGGCGAAATCCGCGACTACAAGGTGCCGGTCTGGGCCCGCGGCCTCTCCGTCGTCACCACCAAGCGCCCGTTCAACAACGGCGAGTTCTGCGTGCCCGTCTCCATCGGCGGCGTGGCCGTGATGCCCGGCGATGCCATCCTGGCCGACGAGAACGGCGTGCTGGTGCTCAAGCCCGAACAGATCGCCGACGCCGCACCGCGCGCCATCGAGATGCAGGCCGCCGAAGGCCCGCGCCTGAAGGAAGTGGCCGCCGGGGCGCGGCTGCCGGAGCTGAACGGGACCAACAAGCGCCTGGCCGAGATCATGGCGGAGCAGGCCAAGGGGGCCAAGGGCGGCGGGTCGATCTGAAGACAAGGCAAGTGGTTCTTTTTTGAAAAAAAGAACCAAAAAACTTTTATGACTTTGCGCCCGCGCTGGGAAACTGGCGCGGGCGCAAGCGTATAAAAGTCTTTTTCTTCAGAAAAAGAAGAGTCTGCCTTCCCTACAGCATGAAGTTGCCGGCAACGAGGCTGGTGGTGCCCTGCACGCGGATCTCGAACGCCACCGTTTTGCCGGTGATCGCGCCCTGGATGATGCTGTCGCTGCCTGAGACGGAGAAGCGCAGCTCGCTGCCCACGCCGGTGAAGGCGCTGGCGCCGCGGAAGGTGAAGGCCTGGTTGCCGAGCACGCCGACGGTGGCATCGATCGCGGTGAGGTCGATGCGGTCCCCTTCGGCGGGGTTGAAGGCCTGGATCAGGTCGCGGTTGGCGCCCACGGCGCTGTCGGACGGCAGCAGGAAGCGGATGCGGTCCGCCGAGCCCGCGGTGCCCTTCAGCGTGTCGAACCCTCCATTGCCAACGAGCGCATCCCCCCCCCCGCCGCCGGTGATGGTGTCTTTGCCGGCGCCGCCCAGGATGGTTTGCGCCAGCTTGTTGCCGGTCAGGACAAGGCCGATCGTGCCGGCATTGGCCTCGATCGTCTCCACCGAGACCGCCGCCGGCAGGGCGAAGTTGCTGCGGGCCAGCACGCGGTCATTGCCCTGGCCGGCCACCTCCACCACCACGTCTCCGGCGCCGACCACGTAGGTGTCGTCTCCGGCGCCGCCGTTCAGCACGTTGGCGGCGCTGTTCTGCGCGCCGTCGAGGCGGTTGGCGCCCAGGTTGCCGGTGGCGGTGATCGCCAGCGTGCCGGTGAGCACGATGTTCTCCACGAGCGAATAGCTGGCCAGGTTCAGGCTGATCAGCGCGGACTGCACCGTATCGTTGCCCCCGGCCGCCTCCACCACAATATCCCCGGCGCCGACGATGTAGGTGTCGTCTCCGCCCAGGCCGATCAGCGTGTTGGCCGCGGTGTTCGTGGCGCCGTTCAGCACGTTGTCGAGCGCGTTGCCGGTGGCGGTCAGCGGGGCGCTGCCGGTGAGGGTGGCGTTCTCCACGTTGGAGTTGGCCAGCAGGTCGATGTTGATGAGGGAGGACGAGATCGTGTCGATCCCGCCGCCGGCCGCCTCCACCACGGTATCGCCCAGGCCGACGCCGTAGATGTCATTGCCGCCCAGGCCGGTGAGCACGTTGGCGGCGCTGTTGGTGGCGCCGTTCAGCGTGTTGTCGCCACTGTTGCCCTTGGCCGAGAGGGGAGCGGTGCCGAGCAGGGTGGCATTCTCCACGCTGGCAAACAGCCCGAGGTCGAGGGAGAGCAGGGCGGATTGCACCGTGTCGCTGCCGCCGCCCACCTCCTCCACGATCGTATCACCAGCGCCGATCACATAGATGTCGTTGCCGCCCAGGCCGGTGAGGATGTTCTTGCCCCCGTTCGTGGCGCCATTGAGCACGTTGGCCGTGGCGCTGCCCACGGCGTTGAGCGGCAGGCCGCCCAGCAGCGTGGCGTTCTCCACGTTGGGGAAGGCGGTGAGGTTGATGGAGGTGATGGCAGAGGTGGCGGTATCCGTGCCGCTGCCCACGGCCTCCACGATGGTGTCGCCCGCGCCCAGCACGTAGGTGTCGTTGCCGCCCAGGCCGGTGAGGACGTTGCCGGCGCTGTTCTGCGCGCCGTCCAGCACGTTGGCGTTGCCGTCGCCCGTGCCCGACAGCGGCAGCGCACCGGTAAGGGCCAGGTTCTCCACGTTGGCGAACAGGTCGAGATCGACGTTGATCAGCGCCGAGGTCGCCGTATCCCTGCCGGCGGCGCCGGCTTCCACGATCGTGTCGCCGGCACCGATGATATAGGTGTCGTCCCCGCCCAGCCCGGCGAGCTGGTTGCTGCCGCTGCTGAGCGAGCCATCCAGCACGTTGCTTTCCTTGCTGCCCGTGGCGGTGTGGTCCAGCAGGCCGGTGATGCGGATGTTTTCCACGTTGGGAAAGCTGGAGAGGTTGAGGGACAGGCTGCCCTGCACCGTATCCGTGCCCTGGCCGGCAAACTCCACCACCGTATCGCCCAGGCCGACGATGTAGGTGTCGTTGCCGGTGAAGCCGGAGAGCGCGTTGGGGCCGCTGTTGGTGCTGCCGTCCAGCACGTTGGCGGCAAAGGTGCCGGCGGCGGCGATGGGGGCTGCGCCCAGCAGCGTGACGTTCTCCACGTTCTGGAAGGCGGAGAGGTTCACGGTAAAGGCGGTGGTACGGATGGTGTCCGTGCCCTGGAGGAAGGATTCGAAGACCTGGTCGTCTGCGGAATCGAGCGTGAAGGTGTCGTCGCCGCGGCCGCCATAGAGGTCGTCGGCGCCGCTGCCGCCATCCAGCCGGTCGTTGCCGGCGCCTCCCACCAGCAGGTCGTCGCCGCGCCCGCCATCCAGCGTGTCGTTGCCGTTGCCGCCGTAGATCCGGTCGTCTCCGCGCAGGCCGAACAGCGTGTCGTCGCCATCCTGGCCGCGCATCTCGTCGCTGGCGGTGTCGTTGCCGAACATGGTGTCGTTGCCGGCGCCGCCGGTGACGATGCCCTGGCGGGGGTCGATGATCTGCGCCGCGATGTCGCTTTCCTCCGGCGGTGCGCCGTCTTGCACGCTGCGCCAGGCCACGGCCACGCGGCCGTCGCTGAGGGCGGCGATGGCGGGGAAGGAGCCGCTGTCGCCAGAGGCGCTGACGAGATACTCGCCGCCGATGCGGGTGCCGCCGGCATCGAAGGCCTGCAGCCACACGCCGCTGCCGGTCTCCTCCTCGGTGTGCCAGGCCATCACCAGCCCGCCGCTGGGCAGCGCCACCAGCCTGGGCGCGACCTGGCTGCCGGCGCGGGTGGCATTGGCGATGATGGGGTCGGTCAGCGCCACCGGGCTGGGGCCGCCGTTGAAGCTGTAGAGGCGCAGGTGGATGTCGGTGCCGATGCCGGGTTCAACCGCCTCCTGCTCCCACGCGACGGCGAAGGTGGTGTTGCTGAGCCACACCACCTGGGCGCCGATGGCGGTCCGGCCCGATGGCGAAACCGCCGTGCTGCCGAGGTTCACCCCGGCGGCATCGCGCAGATTCACGCGGATGCCGGCCGGGTCCTGCCACGCCACGGCGAGGCGGGCGAGGTTCGGCGCCACGGCGATGGCGGGCCGGGTGCCGGTGGCGGCACCGGCGGTCATGTCGATGGTGGGGCCGTTGCCGCTGCTGTCCAGCAGGCGCAGCTGGATCTCGTTGCCCCGGTTCCAGGCCACCGCGCTGCCGGTGCCCAGGTTCGCCGCCACGACATTGGCGCGATCGCCCGCGCCCGGGGCCACCGCGATCTCCGTGCCTTCGGAGAAGCTGTTGAAGGATTTGCCGGTGATGGCGCCGGTCTGGTCCGTCCAGGTGACGAGGAAGTGCTCGTTCGGCAGGGTGGATACGGTGGGGTTGCCCACCGAGAAGCCGGTTTCGGCCTGCGCGACGTTGATCACGACGGAGCCGAGGCCCGCCGCGCCATAGATGTGCGCGAGGATCGCGCTGCCGGTGTCGGTGGTCTCCTGCCAGACCACCACGAAACCGCCGTTGGACAGGGTGGCGACACGGGCCTGGCCGCGGAACGCCGCCCCGGCGTTGCTGGCAAGATCCTCGATACCCCAGCTGCGCGTGGCCATGCTGCTCTCCCCCGCCTTGCGTGCCCGCGGATCGGTGCGTGCCCGGGTTCAATGGCTACAGAAGCGTATTCGCCGGGGCAAGCGCCGCCACCGCTTCGGGCCTTCGCATTCGCTACAGTGTGAAGTCCGCCGCCGAGAGGCTGGCAACGCCCGCCACGCGGATCTCGAAGGCCACCGCGGCCCCGCCGATGGTACCCTGCACGATCACATCCGCGCCGGAGGGCAGGAAGCGCAGTTGCCCCGCCGCACCGCCGAAGGCGGCGGTGCCGAGGAAGGCGAAGCCCTGGTCGCCGGCCAGCACCGCGTTGGCGTCGATGGCGGCGAGGTCGATCCGGTCGCCCCCGGCGGCGTTGAAGCCCTGGATCACGTCACGGTTCGCACCCACGGCGCTGTCGGCGGCGGCGAGGAAGCGGAACCGGTCCGCCCCGTTGCCGCCCACCAGCGTGTCCATCCCGCCCAGGCCGATGAAGGTATCCCCGCCGCCCAGGCCGCTCAGCACATTGGCGCCGGCATTGCCGGTGAGCACGTTGGCGCCGCTGGTGCCCGTGGCATCCAGCGCCAGGCCGCCGGTGAGGGTGGCGTTCTCGGTGTCGGCGTAGGTCGGCAGGTGAACGGAGATGAGGCCGGATTGCACCGTGTCGATGTCGCCGACCGCGCCCGCCGCGTCCATGATCGTGTCGCCGGGGCCCACGATGTAGGTGTCATTGCCGAAGCCGCCGACCAGCGTGTTGCTTGCGTTGCTCATCGAACCGTCCAGGATGTTGTTCCCGGATGTGCCGATGATCGAGCTCGGCTCGCTGCCCAGCAGCGCCGCGTTCTCCACGTTGGGATGGTTGGCCAGGATGATGACGCCCAGCGCCGAGCGCACCGTGTCGCTGCCGCCGCCGGCCTGCTCCACCACGGTATCCCCGGCACCCAGGATGTAGAGGTCGTTTCCGGCCAGCCCGGTAAGCACGTTGGCCGCGCTGTTCTGCGCGCCATCCAGCACATTGGCGGTGGTGTCCCCGATGGCGGCCAGCGGCAGCGTGCCGGTGAGCGTGAGGTTCTGCACGCCGGGATAGCTGGCAAGTGCCAGGCTGATCAGCGCGGACTGCACCGTATCCGTGCCGCCGCCGGCCACCTCCACGATGGTGTCGCCGGGGCCGACGATGAAGATGTCGTTGCCGCCCAGCCCGGTCAGCACGTTGGCCGCGCTGTTCTGCGCCCCGTCGATCACGTTGGCGCCGCTGTTGCCGGTCGCCTTCAACGCCAGGGCGCCGGTGAGGATGATGTTCTCAATCCCCGCATAGCTGGCCAGGTTCAGGCTGAGCGTGGCGGATTGCACCGTGTCGATTCCGCCCCCCACCACCTCCACCACCGTATCCCCGGCGCCGACGATGTAGGTGTCGTTGCCGGTCCCGCCGTGCAGGTCATCCGCGCCGCGGCCGCCATCCAGCGTGTCGTGCCCCGCCCCGCCCCACAGCATGTCGTCGCCGCGCATCCCGAACAGCGTGTCGTGGCCAGCGTAGCCGCTGATCTCGTCGTTGACGAAGTCGTGGCCGTACAGCGTCTCGGCGGCGGCGGTGCCGATGACGATGCCGTCGCGTGGGTCGATGATCTGCAGGCGGATCGCGCTGCCGTCGCCATCGGTGGCAGAGTCGCCGATGCCCGTCCAGGAAACGGTCACGCGGCCGTCCGGCAGGGCCGCCAGGCTGAAAGTCGCTATCCCCCCGGAGTCGATGCTGGTGCCGTTGACGATGGCTTCCCCGCCGATCTTGCCGCCACTGCTGTCGAACGCCTGCAGGCGGATGGAGTCGACCTCGTTGCCCTGCACATCCTCGCGTTCGTCTCGCCAGGCGATGACGAACCCGCCGGATGCCAACGCCACGACCTCCGGGTCGCGCCTGTAGCCGGAAATGTTGCTGTTGGCCGTGATGGCCGACGTGGTCGCTCCAACTGGGTTGCCGTCATCTGCGCCCTTGAAGATGCGGAATTTGATCGAAGGACGGAACGATCCGTCGGATTCGTCTTCCCAGGCCAGGACGACGTCCTCGGAGTTGATCCAGGCAACCGCCGGGGCCCTGTACCGAAAGAACGCCCCAGGCGTTACGTCCGTCGGAACGCTCAGCGCCGCGCCGCTGGCATGGAATGTCTGTAGGCGGATCGCGTGGTCGCTGGCGCTCAGCCAGGCGGCGAGGAAGATGTTCTGCAGTGGCGATGTCGCAATCGCGACCTGACCGCCGTTGGCGTGGTTGCCCCCGCCGGTGGCGTAGACCGACAGGATGCTGCCGCCCGTGCCGCTGCCGTCGAAAATGCGGAAATCGCTTGTGCCGGTATATCCCTTCCAGGCCACGACGGCGCCGGCGCCGAACCGCTCCACCGTCACGTCCCGATCCTGTCCAAATCCGAACAGCACCGGCTGGTCGCGCAGGAACGCCCCGTCGGCGGCGTAGACCTTGCCCAGGATGAGGTTCAACGGGAAGCTGCCGTCGGCCTGCGTCCAGGTCAGGTAGAACCCGCCATCGGCGAGCCCCGCCACGTCGTAATCCAGCGGCGCGCTGCCGCCCGGGGGCAGCAGGAGCAGTTCGGAGCCCACCGGCGTGCCGAACGCGTCGAATATCTGTGCCCGCACGGCGTTGGAATGGGTCTCCCGCCACGTGGCGACAAAGCGCCCGTTGGCCAATGCGACCACCCTGGAATCGACCTGATTGCCCGCGGTCGTGGTGTTGACGATCTTCTCGCTGCCCCAGCGGCGTGTCGGCATCGGCTTCGGCCCTTGTCCCGGTCATGCCATGAAATGAGACAAGCCTCGGGCCACGACAGCGAAATGAGCGTTACGTGTGGTTGATGCGCCACCGCCCGTCAGGCCGGCCGGGCGATCACCGAAACTGAGGCGATCCGCCACGCCCCATCCGCCCCCTTCAGCAGCGTGTAAATCCCGCTGATGCGCTCGATCGGGGTGCCATCCGCCCGTACACGGAGCGCGTGCAACAGGCGCAGGTGAACCTTGTCGGCAGTGGCGTCCAGCACCTCCGTCCGCACCTCCAGCGTATCGGCCCAGCCCGTGCGGGCGGCCAGCGCCTTCGGGTCGGGCGCATGCGCCACCAGCTCCGGCCCGGCCGGCCCGATGCGCGCCATGGGCTGCGTGGCCATGCCGGCGAGCGCCGCGGGGTCGCCCTGGCGGAAGGCAGCGATATAGGCGTGGTAGAAGGCCTCGGCCTCGCGCGCGGCGGCTGTGTCCATGGCGGTATCCTCCTGTGCCCTGGAACTGCGCGCGCCGGGGCCCGGTCCGTCAAGCCGGCGGGAGTGCAACGACCGCGCCATGCGCGCCATGGGTGCGCCATTCCCCGCGTCCTTCGGCGCGTCATTCGCGGCCCGGCGCGATTCGGCCAAGCCGTTGATTTCATAATGTCAGTTTGACATATTGACACATCCTCCGATCCGTGCTATCTGGAGCGAAGGCATGGGTGGCGGTGCTTTATCCTACCGCCGCGCCGTTTCGGCGGCCCCTTCAAGGGCCGGCGGAATGGCGCCGCGGTACGGTCGATGTCATCCAGTACGTACAAAGGCACGGCGCGCCATTCGCTGCGTCATTCACCGGGGCCTCCGTCGCGCCATGCATCATTCTTTCCTTCCCCTTCGGGGAAAGAATGACGCAAGGCGCGCCGGCCCGACCGTACCGCGCTTGCCAGCCGAAAGCCGCGCCGCTATACGCCCCGCTTCGCGCGGACGGTCGCATCGTCGGCGTCACACTCCATGAGGCCCGTCATGAAGCCCGGTATCCACCCGCAGTACCACACCATCAACGTCATCATGACGGATGGCACCACCTTCACCACGCGCTCCTGCTCGGGCAAGGAAGGCGACACCATTCGCCTGGACATCGACCCGAAGTCCCACCCGGCCTGGACCGGCGTGCAGCGCATCATGGACACGGGCGGCCAGGTGGCGAAGTTCAACAAGAAGTTCGCCGGCATCGGCATGCGCAAGGGCTGATCCCAGCCTTCTGCCACGAGCTGCGAAGGGGCCGGGGAAACCCGGCCCTTTCTGCGTTCGGGGGAGGAAAAGAGAAGATTCACCGCCAAGGCGCGAAGGACGCCAAGGTTCGCCAAGAGGCTGTATGCCTTGGCGTCCTTGCCGCCTTGGCGGGTTGCCTTGGCTTGCTTCCTCACCTCTTGAACCCACAACCAAACTCACTATCTCAAGGATGTCAGCGATGCCCAGAAGGGGTCGCGGGGCCTGCCACGGTTCGCCCGAATGGGGAGCCGACATGTCGTAACCTTGCTTCTTGAGAAGGTGATACAACCCATGAACGCCCTGAATCTGACTCCCCTGTTCCGCACCGCCATCGGCTTCGACCGCCTGGCCCGCATGCTGGACAGCGCCGCCACGGCGGACGTCTCCTACCCCCCCTACAACATCGAGCGCACCGGCGAGGACAGCTATCGCCTGACGATGGCGGTGGCCGGCTTCGGCCCCGATGACATTGAGATCACCGTGAAGGACGGCGCGCTGCACGTCGCCGGCCGCGTCCAGCCCAACGGCCAGGGCGAGGTGCTCTACCGCGGCATCGCCGGCCGCCCGTTCGAACGCCGCTTCGTGCTCGCCGACCACATAGTGGTCGATGGCGCGGACCTGCAGAACGGCCTGCTGCACGTGGCGCTGAAGCGCGTGGTGCCGGAAGCCCTGAAGCCCCGCCGCATCCCGGTGGGCAGCGGCGCCCCGAAGGCGATCGACGCCCCGGTGGCCCAGGCCGCCTGAACCACGAAGGGGCCGGAGCAATCCGGCCCCTTTTCTTTTCGCCCCTACCCCGGCCGCTTGAAGAACGCGTCCGCCGCCGCCCGGGCCGAGCCCTTGCGGGTGACCTCCGCCTCCACCCGCACGATCTCCGCGCGGAGTTCCTCGATATACTCCTGCAGTTCCGTCACCCCCCACAAATCCAGCTTCGGCGGCACCAGGCGGGCCGGCTTGGGCCGGGGCAGGTTGTCGTCCTCGTCGCGCATCCCATTCTCCTCAACGCGTTGGTATATCGGGGCTGCCCCACCGTTGCGGCGCTTGACCGTTCATCCCCTGAAGTCCATATGCCCGACTTTCCGCCCGCCGCCGCGCCGCGCGCCGCCCGGAAGCCCAAGGTAACGCTGCCATGACCCTGCCGCTGATGCCCAAGGCCACCGCCGTGTGGCTGATCGAGAAGACCGCGCTGACCTTCGAGCAGATCGCCGAATTCTGCGGCATGCACCCGCTGGAGGTCCAGGCCATCGCCGATGGTGAGGTCGCGGCCGGCATCGTCGGCTACGACCCGATCGCCAACATGCAGCTCACCGCCGCCGAGATCGCGCGCTGCGAGAAGGATGGCTCCACCCGCCTGAAGCTGCTGCCCAGCGCCTCCCCGCCGCCCAAGAAGCAGCGCGGCGCCCGCTACACCCCCGTGGCCAAGCGCAACGACCGGCCGGACGGCATCGCCTTCCTGCTGCGCAACTACCCGCAGCTGACCGATGCGCAGATCGGCAAGCTGATGGGCACAACCAAGGAAACCATCGACAAGGTGCGCAGCCGCACCCACTGGAACAGCGCCAACATCAAGCCGCGCGATCCCGTGATCCTGGGCCTGTGCAGCCAGAGCGACCTGCACCACTCGGTAATGGCCGCCAATGACCGGCTGACGCGTGAGGGCCTGGCCGTGCCCATGCCGCCGCCGCCGGAAGCGGACGAGGCGGCCTAACCCAGCATGGCCACCGCCGCTGCGCTGGCCCACGGGCCGGCGCTGGGGGGGCCACGCCGGGGGCGCGCGCTAGGCGTGCACGGAACTGCGCGTGCGCTCGATCTCCTCCTTCAAACGCAGCTTCTGCCGTTTCAGGCGGGACAGGGCTTCGGCATTGGGCAGCGGTCGCTGGTCTTCCTCGGCGATGCTGCGTTCCAGGCCGGCGTGGCGGGTCTTCAGGCTCTCCAGGCGGGATTCCAGGCTCATGGTACCTCCACAGGTTCAGGCGAAGACAAAGCTCCGTCCCGCCGCCCGGAAGAGGGGCCCATGGGGGCATCAATGGCCCCGCTGGGCCGCAATCCCGGTTGGCCGGGGCAGCGCGGCGATATCCTGCACGCCAAACTGCAAAGAAAGCGTATCGCACCGGGCAGGCTTCGCGCTACTTCAATCGGATTGGCGCCTTCCCCCACCGCCACAGGCCGTGCTGCATGCTGAACGACCGCGATTCCCTGCTCCGCCGCCTGCACGAGCTTCGCAGCGAGCACCGCGACCTCGATACCGTCATCGCCCGCATGGTCGAGGGCGGGCCGGTGGACCAGTTGCACCTGGCGCGCCTCAAGAAGCGCAAGCTGCTGCTGAAGGATGAGGTCGCGTGGCTGGAATCCCGCCTGATCCCCGACAGCATCGCCTGACACTCCATTGAACACGCACCAAAACCCCCTGGTGGGCATCATCATGGGCAGCCAGAGCGACTGGCCGACCATGAAGCACGCCGCCGATATCCTGGAAAAGCTGGGCGTGCCGTTCGAGGCGCGGATCACCTCCGCCCACCGCACGCCGGATCGCCTCCAGGCCTATGCCAAGGGCGCCCGCGCCCGCGGCCTGCAGGTGATCATCGCCGGCGCCGGCGGGGCCGCCCACCTGCCCGGCATGGCCGCCGCCTGGACCAGCCTGCCCGTGCTGGGCGTGCCTGTCGAAAGCCACGCCCTGCGCGGCCAGGACAGCCTGCTGAGCATCGTGCAGATGCCCGCCGGCATCCCCGTCGGCACCCTGGCCATCGGCCGCGCCGGCGCCGTGAACGCCGCCCTGCTGGCCGCCAGCATCCTCTCCCTGCACGACCCGGCCCTGGCCGCCCGTCTGGAGGCCCACCGCGCCGCGCAATCCGCCGCCGTGGCCGAGGAACCCGTCGACCTCCCGGCATGACCGCCCTTCCTCCGAACAGCACCATAGGCATCGTCGGCGGCGGCCAGCTGGGCCGCATGTCCGCTTTGGCCGCCGCGCGCCTCGGCTATCGCTGCCACATCCTGTCCGACAGCGCAGGCAGCCCCGCCGCGATGGTGGCGGCCGGCGAGACGGTGGGCCCCTACGACAACCCCGACGTGCTGCGAGACTTCGCCAGCCGCGTGGATGTCGTCACCTTCGAATTCGAGAATGTCAGCGCCGAAGGCCTTGATCTTCTTGCCTCGCTCAAGCCCGTCCGCCCCTCCCCCTCGGTCCTGCGCATCAGCCAGGACCGCGCGCTGGAGAAGGGCTTCCTCAACGGCGCCGGCATCGCCACCGCCCCCTGGCGCCTGGTGGAAACGCTGGACGACCTCCGCGCCGCCGCCGAAGCCCTGGGCCTGCCCGCCATCCTGAAAACCACCCGCCTGGGCTACGACGGCAAGGGCCAGCGCCGCATCAACCAAGGCGACGACCTGGAAGAAGCCTTCAAAGCCCTCGCACCCCGGCCCCTGGTGCTGGAAGGCTTCGTCGATTTCGCCTGCGAAGTCTCCGTGGTCGTCGCCCGCGGGCTGGACGGCACGACGAGCGCCTTCGACGTGGTGGAAAACCGCCACCGCCACCACATCCTCGACCTCACCCTGGCGCCCGCCCGCATCCCCGAGAAAACCGCCGCCCGCGCCCGCGCCATGGCGCAAACCATCGCGCAATCCATTGATCTCGTGGGATTGCTGGCCGTCGAAATGTTCATCGATGCGCGCGGCCAGGTGCTGGTGAACGAACTCGCCCCCCGCCCGCACAATTCCGGCCACTGGACCATCGACGCCTGCCCCGCCAGCCAGTTCGAGCTGCACATCCGCGCCGTCGCCGGCCTGCCCCTACCGCCTGCCACGCGCCACAGCGACGCCGTGATGAAGAACCTCGTCGGCCCCGAGGAAACCGCCCTCTGGCCCGACATCCTGTCCACCCCGGGCCTCATCCCCCACCTCTACGGCAAGGCGGAAGCCCGCCCCGGCCGCAAGATGGGCCACGTCACCCGCCTGTTCCCGCGCGGGGCGCTCCCCGGCGAGTTCGGCATCCGGGACGCCCTGGGGCGCCTGGCGCACCCCCCCACCGAACAGTGATGGCTGCCCTGCATTTCCATTGCATCTGCCGCCAAGCTGTGCTTAATGAGCCTTCAATTCGTTGTCAGAATGCAGACCATGAGGTCCCTGACTGCATGATTTCGGAGGCTCCCCTTCTGAACTATCATCCCGACGTGGCAGACGCCGTGAGGCTATTGTCATTTGGGGGCCAGAAGGCAATAGGGGAGACGGAACTTCTTCCGCCTCCCCTTTCTTATCCCAGGCGGTCCGGCACGCACGCGCTAGATCGATTGGGGTTGCTGGTTGAGCCACGCCAGGGCGCGTTCCCGTTGAAGGTTGGCAGCAATGGCGTCTTGCATCGGCCGGGATGCCAAGCGATACAGGCTGTGGAGCACCGTGAAGATGAGCAGCAGCTGGACAGCACGAAAGAGTGCCTGACCCGGATGCTGACGAACCAGCTCCGCCATCGCGGCAGCGGTGCTGTTGGAACCCAACAGCAGGACGGCCGCACCGATCAGCGCGCTCGCGTTGTGGGCGGCTTCGAGCATGTGAAGCACCTTAACGGCGCGGTGATAGTTTCGGATGATAGCCTGGCGGATACGCGTAGTCGTATTGGCCTTGGGCATGGTTGCCCTCCTGGGAAGACGGCTGCCCCTGCCTCCGGCGTTACACGGTCAGGGGCAGCCGATAGTTGGGGGGTATTGGGTGGGAGGCTGGAGCGCGTGGTTGCGGTGCGAACGCAATCAAGCGATCTGGCCTCTCATCTCACTCAATAACTTAATCAATGGCCATCGCGCCCTCCCGAATTCGGCCGCCTTGACGGGCGGCGTTGTAGCAGCCACGCACTTGGCGGGCCTTCGGGACTCGCAGACCTGGGCAGTCGGCCTGCAGGGATTCCCGCCGGGCACTCGCCTCCGCAGCCGAACCGACCGCTCCTGTAGTCTGCCCGCGGTTGCGAGCGGAAATCAAGCGCTTTGTGAACGAAGTGTGCCCTGATGGGTCATAACTTCTGTTGATAGTTGATCCTTTAACCCGGACAGCGGTTGGACGGTCGGCGCAACCGACATTCGGGCCTATATTTAAGGCAGCAATGCTGACGTACAACACCCTTAGCACATCTTCGCTTTGGCCGGCTCCGGGAGTCCTTTTGCAAAAAGGTCAATAATATTGTCTTTTTTCGAAGGGGTGGACTCAGCCCCTGCAGCAGTCAGCACAAGCTGCGCGGGAGCATATGGAACGATTGGTACCCGCTCGGCCAACGCCTCTGACCTCCACAATGTCGTAAACCTGCCTGACTTTCGCGGCGCCCTGCCGGGGGAATTCGGCATCCGCGATGCCCTGGGCAAGCTGGCGGACAGCGCCTAGCCTTCCGCAAAACGGGAGGAACCAGCCATGGCCCAAGCCATCATCGTCACCGGGGCTGCCAGCGGCATCGGCCGGGCCATCGCCCTGGCCCTGCACGCCGAGGGCCACCAGGTCCTCGCCGCCGACCGCGACGCCAAGGCCCTGGCCACCCTGCCCTCCGCCCTGCGCACCGTCACCGCCGATTTCGCCCAGCCCGACAGCTTCGCCCACGTCGCCGCCACCGCCCTGGTCGCCTTCGGCCGGATCGACGTGCTGGTGAACAACGCCGGCATCGGCCAATACGCCGTGCGGCCGAACCAGCGCGAGAACCCCATCCGCTTCTGGGAAACCACGCCGGAGCAATGGTGGCGCTTCATGACCATCAACGGCGCCGGCCCCATCAACATGGCCCGCGCCGTGCTGCCGCACATGCTGGCCGCGCGGCAGGGGCGGATCATCAGCGTCACCACCAGCCTCGGCACCATGGTCCGCGCCGGCCACCTGCTCTACGGCAGCGCCAAGGCGGCCGCCGAATCCGCCATGGCGGTGCTGGCCGCCGACCTCGAAGGCACCGGCGTCACCTCCAACGTGCTCGTTCCCGGCGGCACCACCGCCACCGCCCTGGTGGGCGAAACCGCCGGCGACCCCGCGCGCATGCTGCAACCGGACATCATGGTCCCGCCTTTGCTCTGGCTGCTCTCCGATGCCGCCCGCAGCGTGAACGCCCGGCGCTTCGTGGCTGCGGATTGGGACCCTACCCTGCCGCCGGAGCAGGCCGCCGAACGCGCTGGGGCGCCGATTGCCTGGGGCGGCATTGCGCGCATGCCGATCGAGCCGAAGTAAGCGCGTTCTTTTTTGAAAAAAAGAACCAAAAAACTTTCATGACTCTGATGCGGGAAGGAACGGGCCTCTCCGCCTCAAATTCATGAAGTCTTTTTTGCTTCTTTTTTCTTCAGAAAAAAGAAGACGCTTACTCCTTTACCCTGTCCCTCAGCCGCGACCGCCCAAAGTCCCGAACCTCCACATCATCCGGCGCCATGGCCCGGATGCCATCGTGGAATTCCGCCCGTTTCTCATGGATGGAAACCAGGATCGGCCCCATCGCCACGCCCAAATCCACCAGCACGGCCTCACTGAGCTGCAGGCTCGCCTCGATCGTCTCCGGCACCGCGCTGGTGGCGCCCAGGCCATAGACATGGGCCGCGTGCCGGTCGTCGCGCGCCCGCACGATGATGTGCAGGTCGCCTCGCGCACCGCGGGCCAGGCTCACCAGCGCGTCCACCGCGTCCGGGTCCGTCATCGTCACCACCAGGGCGCGGGCGGTATCCAGGTGCAGGTGGGCGAGCAGTTCCCGGTTGGCGAGGTCCCCCCAGAACACCTGGTGATGGCCCCGGGTGCGGAGCGCGGCCACTTCATCCGGGTCTGAATCCACCGCGATCCAGGGAATGCGGTGCGCGTCCAGCAGTTGGGAGACGGTGCGCCCCACCCGGCCATAGCCGCCGATGATCACGCGCGGGGTGGCGTCGGCCCCCTCCTCCGGCAGCAGCAGCTCGTGCGGCACCCGGGCCATGCGCCGGGCCAGCCGGTCGCCCAGCCCGCCCAGGGCCGGGATCACCGCCAGGCCCACCGCCACCACGATCAGCGCCAGCGCGCCGGCCGCCGGGTCGATCAGCCCGCCGGTGATGCCCAGCCCGATCACCACGAAGCCGAACTCCCCGCCCGGCCCCAGCAGCATCCCGGCCGGCAGCGCCGCGCGCCAGCCCAGGCGGAAGCCCAGCACCAGGGCGCCGATCACCACGGCCTTGGCCACCACCAGCGCGATGGAAAGCTCCAGCACCACCAGCGGCTGGGCCAGGATGCGGCCGACCTCCAGCGACATGCCGACAGAGATCAGGAACACGCCGATCAGCAGGCCCTTGAACGGGTCGATCACCGCCTCGATCTGCCGGCGATATTCGGTTTCGGCCAGCAGCAGCCCGGCCACCAGCGCGCCCAGCGCCGGGGTCAGCCCCACCGCGGCGGCAGCCAGGCCCGTGCCCAGCACCACCAGCAGGCACGCGGCCACGAACAGGTCGGAGCTGGCCGTGCGCGCCACGGAGCGGAACAGCGGGCGCAGCACCAACCGCCCCACCAGAAGCAGCCCGGCCACCGCCACCACGGCGCGAATCCCCGCCCAGGCAAGCCCCCCCATGCCCTCGCCCTCGCGGCCCAGCACGCCGATCACCACCAGGATCGGCACGGCCGCGATGTCCTGGAACAGCAGCACGCCCAGCGCCGCGCGCCCCAGCGGGCCGTTCATCTCCCGCCGATCGCTCAGCACCTGCAGCACCACGGCGGTGGAGGACATGGCCATGGCCAGCCCCAGCACCGCCGCACTCGCCCAGCCCTGCCCCATCAGCAGCAGCAGGCCGCCCACCACCGCGGTGCACAGCACCATCTGCAGCGGCCCCAGCAGGAACACGAAGCGCCGCATCGCCCGCAGCCGCGGCACGGACATCTCCAGCCCGATCATGAACATCAGCATCACCACGCCGAGCTCCGCGATCGGCGCGATGGCCTCGGTATCCGTCAGCGTGAACCAGCCCATCCACGGCCAGGTCACCGCCAGGCTGCCCAGGCCCGATGGCCCCACCACCAGCCCCACCAGGATGAACCCCAGCACCGGCGACAGCTTCAGCCGATGGAACACCGGAATCACCACCGCCGCGGCGCCAAGCACCACCAGCGCAGGCCGGAACAGGGAGGGGTCAAGTGGAGCCGCCATGCGCGGAGTATCGCCGCATACGCCCGCGCCCTCTACAGCCCCGCACGCATTCCGCGCTAACGTGACCGGGAATTCATCGAGGATCGCTCCCCATGCGCATCGCCGTACTCCATTTCTCGCACGAGACCGTCACCTTCCTGGCCAACGACACCACCCTGGCCGATTTCACCTACCCCGGCTCCCCGGCGCAGGGCGACGCCGTGCTGGCGATGCAGCCGCGTGACTACATCGGCGGCTTCGTGCAGGTGGCGCGGGAATACGCGGATGTGGAGCTGGTGGGCATCGAAAGCCCCGGCTTCCCCGTGACGGGCACCGGCAGCGGCTGGATCACGGAGGAAGCCTTCGAAACCTTCGTCGGCAAGATGATCGAGGAACTGAACGCCAACGGCCCGTGGGATGGCGCCTACCTCGCCGTCCACGGCGCCATGGGCGCCCGTGGTGTCGCGCGCCCCGAAGCCGAACTCGCCCGCCGCGTCCGCGCCGCCATCGGCTCCACCGCCATCATCGCCGCCACCTTCGATCCGCACGGCAACGAGGACGAGGAATTCCTGAAATACGCCGACATGGCATTCACCGTGAAATACTTCCCGCACTACGACGGCCACCTGCAGGGCCAGCGCGCCGCCCGCCAGATGGTCCGCGCCATCCGCGGCACCTACAAGCCGGAAGCCGTCACGGTGAAGGTGCCGATCATCTCCCCCACCGTCCTGCAATGGACCGGCGCCTCGCCGTGGTCCGACCTCGTCCAGCGCGCCCTCACCTGGGAAGCCCGCGAGCCCGACGCCTATGTGAACGTGTTTTTCGGCTTCCCCTGGTCCGACGTGCCCGATGTCGGCATGTGCATCCAGGCCATGACCAACGGGAACAAGAAGCTGGCGCAGACCATCGCCGACGACATGGCCGCCTTCGCCTGGCGCAAGCGGCACGAGCTGCTGCACAGCACCAAGGTCCACCACATGAAGGAAGGCGTCGCCCTCGCGCTCAAGGCCCAGCAGGCCGGCGAGACCCCCATCGTCCTCGGCGACCACTCCGACCGCTCCGGCTACGCCACCTGGCTGCTCAGCGAGATCATGGCACAGGGCCTCAGCAACACCCTGATCGCCACCGTGGCCGACAACGCCCTCGTCACCCGCCTCCTCGCCGCCGGCGCCAAGGCCGGGGACGCCTTCGATGAGCTGGTCGGCGGCGAGGCCGACGAATCCGCCGGCCCCAAGGTGCGCGTGACCGGCAAGATCCACAGCGTCAGCGCCGGGCGGAGCCGCACCGGCGGGCAGAGCTGGGTGAACGTGGATCTCGGCCGCGGCAACGTGCTCTGCATCAGCCCCTATCTGGTGCAGGTGATCGAGCTGGACCATCTGCGTCAGTTCGGCTTCGACCCCGCCCAGTTCCAGGTCTTCGCCATCAAAAGCCGCGTCCACTTCCGCCGCGGCTTCGACGACAACGGCTTCGCGAATACCATCCTGCTGGTGGAACCGCCGGAGCCGTTCCTGGGCACCACGCGGCTGGATGGGCTGCCCTACACCAACGTGGATATCACCAAGTTCTATCCGTACGGGGAGGTCAGCTTCCCCTAAGAAAGCAAGCACCTTCTTTTTCTGAAGAAAAAGAAGCAAAAAGACTTCATCCGTTTGATGCGGACGGATCGCATCTCACCGCATCAAACGGATAAAAGTTTTTTGGTTCTTTTTTTCAAAAAAGAACCGATTCCTACGCGCGGCACGCATCTTGCCTGCCACCGCCCTGAACCATCCCAGGACTCCCCATGGCCCTGCATGTCGCGCTCACCCACAAAACCAGCTACCGCTACGACCGCGCCGTGTCGCTCGGCCCGCAAACCATCCGCCTGCGCCCCGCCCCGCACGCGCGCACGCCGGTGCTGTCCTATTCGCTCACGGTCGAACCCAAGCCGCATTTCCTGAACTGGCAGCAGGATCCGCAGGGCAATTTCCTCGCCCGCGTCGTCTTCCCCGAGAAAGTCACCCAGTTCGCCGTCACGGTGGACCTGGTGGCCGACATGGCCACCATCAACCCGTTCGATTTCTTCCTGGAACCGCAGGCGGAGGAATTCCCCTTCGCCTACGACCCCGTGCTGGTCCACGAACTCGCCCCTTTCCGCCGCCTGGACGAACCCGGCCCCCAACTCGCCGCCATGATCGCCGCGGTGCCCCGCACCCCCCGCCGCACCATCGACCTGCTGATCGACCTCAACCGCCAGGTGCAGGCGCGCATTGCCTATATCGTACGCATGGAGCCCGGCGTGTGGTCCCCGCAGCGCACGCTGGAGGAAGGCCGAGGCTCCTGCCGGGATTCCGCCTGGCTGCTGGTGCAGCTCCTGCGCCATCTCGGCTTCGCCGCCCGCTTCGTCAGCGGCTACCTGATCCAACTGGTGGGCGACGTGAAGCCGCTGGAAGGCCCGGAAGGCCCCGAGGCGGATTTCACCGACCTGCACGCCTGGGCGGAGGTGTACCTCCCCGGCGCCGGCTGGATCGGCTTCGACGCCACCTCTGGCCTCATGGCCGGCGAGGGCCACATCCCGCTCGCCGCCACGCCGGATCCGCAATCCGCCGCCCCCATCTCCGGCGGCGTGGAGAAGGCCGAGGTGGAATTCGGCTTCGACATGCAGGTGAAGCGCGTGCTGGAAACGCCGCGCACCACCAAGCCCTACACCGAGCCCCAATGGCAGGCCATCCTGGCCATGGGCGCCGAGGTCGATCGCGCGCTCGATCGCGGCAAGGTCCGCCTCACCATGGGCGGCGAGCCCACCTTCGTCGCCAACACCGATTTCGAGGCGCCGGAGTGGAACACCGCCGCCCTCGGCCCCACCAAGCGCCGCTACGCCGGCACCCTGCTGCGCCGTCTCGCCCCGCTCTGGGCCCCCGGCGCCGCGCTGCACACCGGCATGGGCAAGCAGTATCCCGGCGAGCCCCTGCCGCGCTGGGCCCTCTCCGCCCACTGGCGCACCGATGGCGACCCGGTCTGGACCGACCCCAGCCTGCTCGCGGACCCCGACCGGGACCGCGGCACCGCCACCGCGGAGGATGCCGCCCGCTTCACCCAGGCCCTGGCCGAGCGCCTGCAGGTCAACCCCGCCATGGCCATCCCGGCGCATGAGGACGTGCACTACTACCTCTGGCGCGAACACCGCCTGCCCGCCAATTTGGTGATGGAAGACAGCAAGCTGCGCGACCCGCTGGAACGCGCCCGCATGCAGCGCCTCTTCGCCCAGGGCCTCGCCTCCCCGGTCGGCACCGTGCTGCCGCTGCGCCGCGTGCTGGAACGCGGCAGCCGCCGCTGGCAAACCGGCAAATGGCACTTCCGCAGCGACACCCTGTTCCTGCTCCCCGGCGACTCCCCCATCGGCCTGCGCCTGCCGCTGGAAAGCCTCCCCTGGGCCGACCCGAACGAGATCGAACCGCAATTCGAGCGCGATCCCTTTGACTCCGCGGCAAAACTCCCGCCCCAAGCCGCCCTGCGCGCCACCCGCGCCGAACCCGCCGGTTCCGGCGTGGAAGACTGGCGCCCCCAGCCCGAGCCCCTGCCCGAAGTCGGCCGCGGCGAGCCCGACCTCGTCCGCACCGCCCTGGCCGTGGAACCGCGCGGCGGCCTGATCCACGTCTTCTTCCCGCCCCTGATGGCCGCCGAAGACTGGCTCGATCTCGTCGCCGCCGTCGAAGCCACCGCCAAGGAATTCGGCACCCCGGTCATCCTGGAAGGCTACCTGCCGCCCTCCGATCCCGGCCTGCAGCACTTCTCCGTCACGCCCGACCCCGGCGTGATCGAGGTGAACATCCACCCCGGCACCTCCTGGGCCGAGCACATCGCCCGCACCGAAACCCTCTACGAGGAAGCCCGCCAGGTCGGCCTGGCCACCGAGAAGTTCAT
>CAMDAM010000027.1 GCA_945888575.1 Asaia bogorensis
CTTGCCGCGCGAACGTGGCAAATACGGCGCGAGGCTCTCAACCTGCTCATCAGACAGCCAAAACTGCTCGCTCATGACGGGTTCCTCCCGCCAAAACCAGAATCAGACCCAGTCGAGCCGGGTCAACCCATTATGGGTCCTGACCCTACACACAAATTTCCACCACGTTGACGGACGTGATCCTCTCGTGGTCGTGGCTCGTGAGGAAAGGCCTCAAGAATGCCGCGGTCGGAGCCAGCGGCCTTCTGCTTGAGCGGGCGCTTCTCGCCCATCTGGCCGTGTGGTCTGCCCCTGATCACGGGTCCACGGGTTAATTGAGAGTTGGCCTGAGCCAAGGCCGCCACGGCTGGGGGAAGGAGCTGGTGGGCGAGCGGTTCTTCTTGCTGCGGCCTTGGGTGGGAAGCCACCAGGACGTCAACGCTTGGCTGCTGGCCCGCTACGCCTTCCATGATCCCGCGCACGCCGACGACGGCCCCAACGAGCTGGCTGGTACCCCTCCGCCCACGGCTACTGAGCAAAGGCCGGCCTGGGCGAAACGATCGTCGAGCGGAGTTTCTTTTGGACCCCGATGAGGGGGGCACTCTTGCGCGCCGATTGACGCTTCCGTGCGCTTCAGCCGTGCAGTGGGACCAGTCCTCAGGCATGATGGCTAACCTTCCGGCGCCCGGCCTGCTTGCCGTTCAATGTCGCTGGCGGAACTGGCAGGATCCGTCATGGAGACGAACGACGTGCAGACGCGAGAATGGGACATCGGCACCGATATCGGTGGCACATTCACCGATATCATCGCTGTCCGAAGCGGCAGCGACGAAACCCGGATCGCCAAGGTCCCCTCCCGAGCAGATGCGCCGGTCCAGGCGATGATGGAGGCGCTCACGGCCGTTGGCCTTAGCCCCGACGATGTGCGGCGCTTCGTTCACGGCACGACGCGCATCACCAACGCCCTGGTCGAGGAGCGCCTGCCGAGGGTGGCGCTGGTGGCCACCGCCGGTTTCGAGGACGTGCTGGAGATCGCCCGCTACCGCCGGCAGGAGCTCTACCGCCTCGACATTCCGCCCAAGGCGCCGCCGCTGGTGCCGCCGTCGCTCTGTTTCGGCATCGTCGAGCGGCTCGACCATACCGGCGCCGTGCTGACGCCGCTGGCGGACAGCGAGATCGAGCGGCTCGTTGCCTGGCTGCGGGCGAACGCGGTGCAGAGTGTGGCGATCTGCCTGCTGCACTCCTATGCCAATCCGGCGCATGAGAAGCGTCTGGCCGAACGCCTTGCCGGCATCGTCCCGCACGTCTGCGTCTCCCACGAGATCAATCCGGAGGCGCGCGAATATGAGCGGGCCTCCTCGACCGCGTTCAATGCCGCGGCCATGCCCATCGCAGTGGAATACCTCAGCGAGCTGGAGGAGAAGCTGCCGATCGGCGCCGGCCTGCAGGTGTTCCACTCGGCGGGCGCCATGGTGCCGGTGCCCGCGGTGAAGCGGCGCCCGCTCGTCATGGCCATGTCCGGGCCGGCGGCCGGCGTTTCGGCCTCGGCGCGCATCGCCCGCGATCTCGCGCGCCCGCGCGTGCTGACGTTCGACATGGGCGGCACCACCACCGATGTCTGCCTCATCGTCGACGGTGCGGCGGAGATGACCGACACAAGGATGATGGGCGGGCGGCCGCTACGCCAGCCGATGCTGGCCGTGCATTCCATCGGGGCGGGTGGCGGCTCCATCGTCGCTCTTGGGCCGGGTGGCCTGACGGTGGGCCCCAAGAGCGCCGGGGCAGTCCCTGGTCCCGCCTGCTACGGCCGCGGCGGCACCCTCCCCACTATCACCGATGCCAATGCGATCCTCGGCTACCTCGATCCCGAGGCGCTGCTGGGCGACACAATCCGGATCGATGTTGCCGCGGCGCGGGCTGCCGTTCAGCCGATTGCCGACAGGCTTGGCCTCGGGCTGACCGAAACCGCCCTTGGCATCGTCAAGGTGGCCAACGCCACCATGGCGCGGGCGCTGCGGCGGGTCACTGTCGAGCGCGGGGTTGACGGGCGCGACTGCACGCTGCTCGCCTTCGGCGGCGGCGGGCCGATGCATGCCACCGGCCTTGCCGACATCTACGGCCTGCGGGAGATCATCGTGCCGGCAGCGTCCAGCGCCTTTTCGGCGCTCGGCTGCCTGACGGCGGATTTCTCCTTTTTGCAGCAACGCACCGTGCGCATGGGGCTGAACGGCCTGTCGCGCGAGACCTTCGCGGCGCGGGTCGCGGAGCTTGTCGCTGAGGCACGCGATCCGCTGATCGCCAATGGCATCCCGGCGGCGGAGATCACCGTCGAGCATGTCGCGCTGATGCGCTATGCGGCGCAAAGCGATGCCATCCCGATCGGCTTTGCCATGCCGCTCGACCCCGTGCTGCTGGAGGCGAACTTCCATGCCCGGCACCGCCAGCTGTTTGGCTATGCAACCAGCGAGGACTGCGTGATCGAGGCGCTGCGGGTGAAGGCGACGAAACCCTCCGTCAAGCCTTTCTCGCGCCCTGATGTCGGCCGACCGCAGGTTGCAGGCCGCAGCCGCGCCTGCATCTTCGGGCCGGAAGGCCCGGTTGAGACGCGCATCCTGCCGCGCGAGACCGTCTTTGGCATCGCCACCGGTCCCGCCATCATCGAGGATGCCTGGTCCACCGTTGTCGTGCCGCCGGGATGGCAGGCGCGGCCAGACGAACTCGGCAATCTCTTCATCACCCGGAGCGCGCCATGAGCTCGCTGGACCCCTTCGTCGTCGAGGTGATCCGCCACGGCCTGTCTGCCGCGGCCGAGGAGATGAGCCTCGTCATGACCCGCTCGGCACGCTCGCCGTTGCTGCGCGAGGCTGGTGACCTGTCCTCCGCCATCACCGACGCCGAGGGCGGGCTGGTGGGGCAGGGGCGCGATATCCCGATCCATCTCGGCGCCATGGCCTATACGGTCAAGGAACTGCTGAAGGTCAGGCCCGCATCCGGCATGAAGGAGGGCGACGCGATCATCTACAATGTCGGGGCGCTCGGCGGGAACCATCTCAACGACGTCAAGATCGCCCGGCCCGTCTTCGTCGAAGGCCGGCTCATCGCCTTCGCACTCAGCTTGGCCCATTGGCCCGATGTCGGCGGCACCTGGCCGGGGAGCTATCTCGCCAATGCCTTCGACACGTTCCAGGAGGCGATGCGCATCCCGCCGCTGACGATTGCCGACAAGAACGGTCTCAACCGGTCGGTGCTCGACCTGATCCTTGCCAATGTCCGCGACCCCGTCTCCTGCGAGGGCGACCTGTTGGCGCAGCTCGCGGCCACCACGGCGGCGGAGCGGCGCATCCGCGAGATGTGCGCGCAGTACGGCACCGAGACCTTCCTCGCCACGATGAGCCGCCTGCACGATCTCTCCGAAGCGGAGATGCGCGCAGCGCTCGCCGACCTGCCGGACGGCATCTATGAAGGCGAGGATTTCCTCGACGACGGCGGACCCGGCGGCGCGCCGGCGCGCATCCATGTCAGGATCGAGATACGCGGCGACGAGGCGACCTTCGATCTTTCGGGGTCGGCCGACCGTGTAGCCAATTTCTGCAACACGACGCCCTTCATCGCCCGCTCCGCGGTGGTTTATGCCGCGCGCATCGTGAGCGGGCGCGACATGCAGCAGAATGCCGGCGCACTGCGGCCCGTCACCATCATCACCCGGCCGGGATCCATCTTCGAGCCCGGCTGGAACGCGGCGGTCGCCGCCGGCAACCACGAGACCTCGATGCGGGTGGTGGACGCCATCTTCCGCGCCATGGAGGCGACCATTCCCGAGCGGCTCTCGGCGGGCGGGCCGGCCACCGCCGGTCTCCTCGCTTTCGCCGAGCCGATGCCCGACCAGTCCTGGCGCATGCTCTATGAGGTCCATGGCGGCGGCGAGGGCGCACGCCACGACCGCGATGGCTGCCCAGCAACGCGCGTGCATCTGACCAACACCTCCAACACGCCGGCCGAGATGATCGAGGCGAACTACGCCATCCGTGTCGAACGCCAGGCGATCCGCCGCGGCTCCGGCGGGAGCGGCCTGCACAGGGGCGGCGACGGCGTTATCCGCGCCTACCGGGTGCTGGCACCGAGCCTGTGGCTCACCACCTGCGTCGAGCGCTCGATCATGCCGACGTACGGCCTGAAGGGCGGCGGTGAGGGCAAGCCCTTTGCGATCACGCTGGAGCGCGACGGCCTGGTGACACGGCTGTCGGGCAAGGCCAATCTGCTGCTCAAGGCCGGCGATCTCGTGACGCTGGAGGGCTGCGGCGGCGGCGGATACGGGGTGGCTGGCGGCTGACCCGCTTGCGGCCTGCTTCTTGCTTTCCGTTCCCGCACTCCCTTCGCATGCCAACCGGGTTTCCGACATGACATCGCCGTCGCTGACCGCACTCGAAACCCGCATCCGCGACGACCTTGCCCGGATCGCCCATCCGCGCGCGCCCTGGCTGACCCCGCGCACGGCGCCCGATGGGTCGGCGGCGCTGGACGTGCTGGTGGTGGGCGCCGGGCAGTCCGGGGTGGTCACCGCCTTTGGCCTGAAACGGTCGCGGGTCGATAATGTGCTGGTGATCGACAAAGCGCCTTACGGCGAGGAAGGGCCCTGGGTGACCTTCGCCCGGATGCAGACCCTGCGTAGCCCGAAGGATTTCACCGGGCCCGATCTCGACATTCCGAGCCTCACCTACCAGTCCTGGCACGAGGCCCGCTATGGCGCCGAGCACTGGCAGGCGCTGGACCTGATCACGCGCGAGGATTGGAACGACTACCTCCTGTTCATGCGCCGCGTGACCGACATTCCGGTGGAGAACGACACCGCGCTGCTGTCGCTGACGCAGGCCGGGGAGCTGGTGGCGGCAACCATCCGCGGACCGGGCGGCGAGCGCACGATGTTTGCCCGCAAGGTGGTGCTGGCGACGGGGCAGGATTCGACCGGACGCTGGTGGATGCCGGATTTCGTCACGGGCCTGGCGCCGTCCCTGCGCGCCCATGCCGCCGACGCGATCGATTTCGCTGCGCTGAAGGGCAAGGTCGTGGCGGTGCTTGGTGCCGGCGCCTCGGCCTTCGACAATGCGGCCACCGCGCTCGAAGCCGGCGCGGCCTCGGTCCATCTCTTCTGCCGGCGCCTGGAACCGCAGGTCATCCAGCCCTATCGCTGGATCAGCTTCCGCGGCTTCATGAAACACCTTGCCGATCTCGACGATGCCTGGCGCTGGCGGTTCATGCACCGTGTGATGAGCCTGCGGGAGGGGTTCCCGCAGGCGACCTATGACCGCTGTGCCCGGCACCCGAACTTCCTGCTGCATACCGGCGCGCCTTGGATTGCGGCTAGGCAGGATGGCGAGCGCGCTGTGGTCACCACCCCGGATGGCGATTTCGCCGCTGATTTCCTGATCTGCGGCACCGGCATCGCCATGGATTTTGCCGCCAAGCCCGAGCTTGCCGCCTTCCACGACAATATCGCCACCTGGGGCGACCGATACCTGCCGCCCGAGGACGAGCGCAGCGACCGCCTCGCCGCCTTCCCCTATCTCTCGCCGGACTACCAGTTCACCGAGAGGGAGCCCGGGCGCACCCCCTGGATCGCCAATGTGCATCTGTTCTCGATCGCCGCGACCATGAGCTTCGGCCCCTCCGGCTCGTCGATCAACGCCATGACCACGGCGGTGCCGCGGCTGGTGGACGGGATCACCAAGGGCCTGTTCGCCGCGGATGTGGAGGCGAACTGGCGCACCTTCCTCGCCTATGACGTGGCGCAGGCGGAGGTGCGAGATGCGATACCGGGGCTCGGCGTCGCGGCGGACTAGGCGCGCACGCAGCCGCTCAGCCGGCCGCCGCCGCTTCCCAGTGGCGGGCCGTGGCCGCTTCGGGATCGAAATGTGGGATGGCTGCGATCAGCTCGCGGGCATAGTCGGATGCCGGGTCGGTGAACAGCGCCCCGCTCGGCCCCTGTTCCACGATCTGGCCCTTCTGCAGCACGATGGTGCGCTCGCACATCATGCGGACCACATTGAGATCGTGGCTGACGAACAGATAGGCGAGACCCGTCTCCCGCCGCAGCCGATCGAGCAGATGCAGGATCACCGCCTGCACCGAGACGTCCAGCGCCGCCGTCGGCTCATCAAGAACGAGCAAGCGGGGCTTGGCGGCGATGGCGCGGGCGATGCCGACCCGGGCCTTCTGGCCCCCCGAGAGCTGGTGGGGGAAGCGGTTGAGGAACTCCGTGGGCAGGCCGACGCGGCCGGCGCAATCCTCGACCTGTCGGCGCAGTTCGCGGCTGTCCTGGACGCGCGTCAGCAGCTTCAACGGGTCGGCGATGCAGTCGAACGCAGAGAAGCGTGGATTGAGGCTGTCGCCGTGGTCCTGGAAGACGATCTGGATGTCCTTGCGGAAGCGCGAGCGATAGAAGTCGCGGGACGAGACCGCACCGATATCCTCGCCATCGAAGCGGATCGTGCCGGCGGAATGATCGAGCAGGCGGCACACGAGACGGGAGATGGTGCTCTTGCCCGACCCTGATTCGCCGACCAGCCCAAGACTTTCGCCTGGCGCAAGGCTGAAGGACACATCGTCGACACCGCGGAAGCCGTTGTCGAACGTCTTCACCAGATGCGAGACCTGGAGCAGCGGTTCGGCCGGCCGCTGCAGCGACACGCGCGGCAACGGCAGCGCGGGCTCGTCGGCATCGACCACCAGGCTGTCGACAGTGGAGTTTCGCGTGGGCGAGGCGGCAACAAGGCGCTTCGTGTAGGCATGACGGGGCGCGCCGAAGAGGCTCGCGGGCACCGCCTCTTCGACCACAAGGCCCTGCTCCATGACCGCGACGCGCTGGCAGTACTGCGCTGCAAGACCGAGGTCGTGGGTGATCAGGATCATCGCCATGCCGCGGCGGGCGGTGATCCCGGCCAGGAGGTCCATCACCGTCTTCTGCGTGGTCACATCCAGCCCGGTGGTGGGCTCGTCGGCGATGAGGAGGGCGGGCTCGCACGCAATCGCCATGGCGATCATGACCCGCTGGCACATGCCGCCCGAGAGTTCGTGCGGAAACGAATCGAGCCGCTCCTCGGGGTCGCGGATCAAAACCGCTTCCAGCAGTTTCAGCGCCTTGCCGCGAGCCTCCTGCGCCGATAGCGCCTCATGGGCGCGCAGCACGTCGGCGATCTGAAGGCCCACCGTGCGGATCGGGTTCAGTGCGGCACGCGGGTTCTGGAAGATCATCGACATGGCCGCACCGCGAAGCGGCTGCAGCATGGTGCGCGAAGCCCGGGTGATGTCCTGGCCGCGGAAGCTGATGCGCCCGTCTGTGATCTTCCCGGCGCGGTCGAGGAGCTGCATCACCGAAAAGGCGGTGACGGATTTGCCGGAACCGGATTCCCCGACGATGCCGAGAGTCTCGCCGGCATCGAGGCTCAGGGACACGCCCTTGAGCGCCTCGACGCGGCCGTTCCGGGTGGAGAAGGAAACCTTGAGGTTGTCGATGCTGAGCAGCGGCGCCGTCATGTCCGCATCCGCGGATCGAGGATGTCGCGCAGGCCGTCGCCGAGGAGGTTGAAGCATAGCACGGCGCTCATCAGGGCGGCGCCAGGGAAGACGACGAGCCACCATTTGCCCGTGGTGATGAAGCGGGCGCCCTCGGCCACCATGATGCCCCATTCCGGCGTCGGCGCCTGCACCCCAAGGCCGAGGAAGGAGAGGCCGGCGGCATTGAGGATGGCCCAGCCGAGGTTGAGCGAGATCTGCACTGCCATGGCCGGAAGGACATTGGGGAGGAGGAACAGCAGAACGACGCGCGCATGGCTGTTGCCGGAGGCGCGGGCGGCCTCCACCCAGCCGGAATTGCGGCGGACGTTCACCTCTGCCCGGGCGAAGCGGATGTAGAAAGGCAGGTTGATGATGGCGGTGGCGAAGATGATGTTCTCCACCCGGTTGCCGAGGGCTGCCACCAGCGCCATGGCGAGGACGAAAAGCGGGAAGGCCATCAGCACGTCGACGAAACGACCGATCCAGCGGTCGAGCCGGCCACCGGCATAGCCGCAGAAGGCGCCGATCATCGCACCGAGGACGAAGGACAGGCTCACCGCCGAAGCGGCAATGGCGAGGTCGAGCCTGGTTGCCACCAACACGCGCGAGAAGACGTCGCGACCGAGCTGATCGGTACCGAACCAGTGGGCGGCGCTTGGCGGTTGAAGGGAGAGCGGCACGTTGGAGACGGTGGGGCCATAGGGCGCGATGGACGGCGCGACGATGGCGACCAGTATCAGCAATGCCGCGCCAATGCCGGCGACGAGGGTGACGGGGTTGCCCCTGAGGATGTAGCCGGTATGGCTCAGCGTGGCGCTCATTCGATCGAGACCCGGGGATCGGCGAGGCCGTACAGCACGTCGATGGTCAGATTCACCAAGACGAAGATGAAGGCCATCAGCAACACGAAGCCCTGCACCGGCGCATAGTCGGAGGTCAGCAGCGCGTCGAGCGCGTAGGAGGCGACGCCGGGCCAGGAGAAGACTTTCTCGACCAGCACGTTGGCACCCAGCATGGTGGAGAAGACGATGCCCATGATGGTGATGACCGGCAGCAGCGCATTGCGCAGCGCGTAGACGAGGACGACACGCCGCCGCGACAGGCCCAGGGCCTCGCCCGTGCGCACGAAGTCGCTGGTCATGACCGCCAGCATGGCGGCGCGGGTCATGCGGGCGAGTGGCGCCAGGACGAAAAGGGCCATGGTCGCCGCCGGCAGGACGAGTTGGCTGGCTGCGGCACGCCAGGATTCCCATTCGCCGGCGAGCGCCGCGTCGATGAGGATAAAGCCGGTGATCACCGGGGGCTGCGATGCGAAGACGTCGAGCCGCCCCGTCGGATCGGGGGCAATGCCGAGGATATAGTAGAAGGCATAGATCAGCAGCAGCCCCGATACGAAAGTTGGCACGCACACGCCGAGCGAACACAGGAACCTCACCCCGTGGTCGATCAGGGAGTTGGGCCGCAGTGCCGCGAGGATGCCGAGCGGCAGGGCCAGCGACAGGGCAAACAGCAGCGCAGTGAAGGTGAGTTCGAGCGAGGCTGGCAGGCGGTTGATGAGGTCGGTCACCACCGGCTGCCCGGTATTCATCGACCGGCCGAGATTGCCGGTGACGATGTCCTTCAGATAGAGCAGCAACTGTTGCGGGATGGGTTTGTCGAGGCCCATCTGCTCCCGGATCATCTGGATTTCCGCCTGGCCCGCATTGGGGCCAGAGGCGAAGAACACGGCCGGGTCGCCCGGCAGCACCCGCATCAACAGGAAGGTGAAGACGATCACGCCGAACAGCGCGGGAACGGAGGACAACGCCCTCCGTCCCGCGCGCCTGGCGATGCCGGCTGCAAGGCTCATGGCCGGCAGGTCCTTCAGGTCCGCTTCACGTCGCGGAAGTCCACCTGGCGGTGATAGGCATAGGTGTAGCCGTCGATGTTCTTCGGCATCACCGCGTCCTGGTTCGGCTGCCAGAGCATCACGATCGGTGTCTCGTCCGCCATGATCGCGATCATTTCCTTGCAGGTCGCGTCGTACTTGGCCTTGTCGGTCTCGAAGCGGGCCTTGCCGGCGAGATCGGCGATGCGCTGGTCGTTCCAGCCGGAATAGTTCCAGCGCTGCGGGCCATAGAGGAAGGTGCGGAAGAAGTAGTCGGTCGAAGGCAGCCAGGCGATCGAGGTCTCGATGAAGAAGGGCAGCTTGCGCTCGGTGACCATGGTCGAGATCTGCGCGTCGGGCAGTTTCTGGATCTCGACGCGGATGTTGATGGCGCCGAGGGCTTCCTTCACCAGCGCCGCGATCGGCTCGGCGAAGGCAGCGGAGCCGAGGTTGAAGGCGAAGAAGGTGTCGAAGCCGTTCGGGAAGCCGGCTTCCGCCAGCAGGGCGCGGGCCTTGGCGACGTCCTGCTTGTAGGGCATCGGCTGGGGGAAGGAGGCATCGCTCGGTGTGCCCGACCAGGTGCCGCCGTAGAGTTTGGCGCCGCGCTCGAACAGCCCCGCCTTGAACAGCGAGTCATAGGGCAGGGCGGCGGCGATCGCCTGGCGCACCTTCTTGTTGTCGAAGGGCGCCATCTGGGTGTTGAAGGCGATCATCGAGAAGGCGTTGAACTGCGGCGTCGAAATCGCCTTGACGCGGCCGCGCTGGACAAGCGTGTCGATGTCGCTCGGCTGCAGATCGATGGACAGGTCCGCGTCGCCCTTCTCGATCAGGCTGGCGCGGGTCGCGGCCTCGGGAATGGTCTGGCAGATGATACGCCGGAAGGGGGCCGGCTTGCCGTCGACGCCACCGGTCCAGGCCTCGTTGCGGCGCAGGATCACCTGCTCGCCTGGCTTGAAGCTCTCGACTGTATAGGCGCCGGACCCAGCCGTGTTGTCCTTGGTCCAGGCCTGGCCCCAGGGGTCCTGCGCCGTCACGTGCTTCTTCACCACGGCGGAATTGAAGACGACCGCATAAAGCGTGCAGAGGTTCGGCAGGGCGAGGCGGTCCGGCTTGTCGATCTTGCCGACAACCGTGTGGGTGTCGACGATGGTGAACTGCTCGGGCTTGGTCCAGGAGCCCGTGGCGATCTGGGCCGCCGCCAGCGAGCGGGCCGAGACGGCGCGGTCATAGGACCATTTGACGTCGGCCGCGGTCACCGGGGTTCCATCGTGGAACTTCGCGTTCTTGCGGATGTGGAAAGTGAAGGTCATGCCGTCGGAGCTTACATCGACCTTCTCGGCGACCTCGCCGCGGATGGTGTCGATGTCGAAGACCCAGTTGCCGTCGCGCTGTTTGCGGCCGAAGGAGACCAGGCGGTCATAGACGTTGACGCTGACGCCAAACGCCTCGCGCGTCGAGCCGGGCATGGTCGGGTCGAGCGTGTTGACTGCGGCTCCGGTGACGTAGCGCAGGGTCTCTGCGCGTGTCTGGGCCTCGGCGCGGCCGCCGAGATACGGGGTGGTGGCGACGGCGGCCGTTCCCGCAAGGAGGTGACGACGGTTCAGCTTCATGACGCGGTCTCCGTTGAGGGTGCGGACCGGAGATCGGGTTCCCGGCGGCTCACCAAGATATTTGCAATCTTCGTACCAGCAGCGGTGGGCCGCCCATGCGGGGCATGGATGAGGAAAAGCCTCATTCTTCAAGACACGTGGTTTGGAAGACCCTCTTCGGCGACTGCTCGCTGGGGCAGCAACTCAGTCGCGCTGCACAAGTTTCGAGCACTCTCTGTCGGCGAGCCAACGGGCGTCACAGCGAGCGTCGTGCCGATGCTGAAAGCGGCCGCTTCCGCCGCGGCGAAGGAGAGGCATGCCCCCTGGCGCCCTGAACGCCATTCCATGTCCCTGTGGGATCAGAGCCGCGGCCACCCGACAGCGATACGTGCTATCCCCCAAGCATGGAAACCAAATCCCCGGTCCCGCTGGCCGTCCTCGTCGGCATCCAGTTGCCTGACATCACCGACATCATGCACGAAGCCAGCCTCCAGGAACTTGGGCGGCTGGTGAAGACACTCGGGTATGAGGTCGTGGGCAGCGTGTCGCAGAAGCGCGACGGCACGGGTGCCGGGCTGTTGCTCGGCAGCGGCAAGCTTGCGGAACTGGCGGCCATGACCGGCGGGAGCGGTGTCGTCGGCTCGATGGCCGCACCTTCGAGATCCAAAGCCCGCGAGCGGTTCGAGGGTGCGCCTGGAGCCGCCGCGCCTGCGGAGCCCGAGCCGGACGCGGCGCGCAAGCCGGAGTTCGTGATTGTCGACCACGAGCTCTCACCCAGCCAGATTCGCAACCTGGAGCGCGCGACCGGGGCACAGGTGCTGGACCGCACCGGTGTCATCGTGGAGATCTTCCACCGGCACGCGAACACCCGCGAGGCGAAGCTGCAGGTGGAAATGGCGCGCCTGAAATACGTGGCCCCCCGTCTGCGGGAGTCATCGGGGGGCGGCGGCCGCCAGCAGGGGCCCGGCGCCGGCGAAACCTCCCTGGACCTGGATCGCCGCAAGGTCCGGGACCGGATCTCGGAGCTGAAGGATCAGCTTGAGGCGGTTCAGCGCGACAGCGAGCAGCGTCGGGCCGGCCGGCGCGACCAATTGCGCGTGGCACTGGTCGGCTACACCAATGCGGGCAAGTCGTCGTTGATGCG
Organism: Asaia bogorensis; assembly: GCA_945888575.1. Lineage (GTDB taxonomy): Bacteria > Pseudomonadota > Alphaproteobacteria > Acetobacterales > Acetobacteraceae > CAMDGX01. The sequence continues at coordinate 12,131 of CAMDAM010000027.1, forward strand.
GGCCCTGACCGGCAGCCAGGTGCTGGTGGAAGACAAGCTGTTCGCCACCCTCGACACCACCGTGCGGGCCCTGCAGCCGGAGACCAAACCGCGCGTGCTCGTCTCCGACACGGTGGGCTTCATCAAGCAGTTGCCGCACGACCTGGTGGCATCCTTTCGCTCCACCCTGGCGGAGGCACTCGAAGCCTCGCTGCTGTTGTATGTGGTCGACGCCTCGGACCCGACCTACGAAGCCCAGCTGGAGGTCAGTCGCGGCGTCCTGCGGGAGATCGGGGCGGACGCGGTGCCGTCTCGCCTGGTGCTGAACAAGCTGGACCGGGTGGATGCAGCGGGGCGAGCTACCCTGATGGCAAAGCACCCGGACGCGATCCTGCTCTCTGCCCATGCGCCTGGGGATGTGAGCGCATTGCGGGACACCATCATTGGGTTCTTCGAAGCGATGATGGTGGAGGAAGTACTGGTGCTGCCCTATGCGAAGCAGGGCATGATCGGCGAGGTCTATGAAAGCGCCCGAGTTCTTTCGGAGGACTACAACGAAGAAGGCCGCGTGCTGAACGTACGCGGCTTGCCAGGTGCCATCGCGCGGCTGCGGCGAAACCTCGTCGAGAACTGAACCGGCGGCCCTGTCATCACGCTCTACCAGCGAGTAGGCTGATGCACAACAAGGAGCGCAGGGGATGAAACTGGGGCGCCTGGGGGTTTGGAACCCGAATGACCGGCTGACGCCGCCGGAGATCGTCCGGCTGCTGCATACCGCGGAGGACCTGGGGTATTGCGCGCTGTGGTATCCGGAGGCCGTCGGCTACGAGGCTTTCTCCAGCGCGAGCTTCATGCTGGCGCATTCGAAGTCCCTCACCATCGGCAGCTCGATCGCCAGCACCTATGCCCGCGATGCCTTCACGGCGCGGCGGGGCATGATCGGGATGAACCTGATGTATGGCGACCGCTTCATCCTCGGGCTGGGTGTGAGCCACGCACCGATGGTGGAGGCGCGCGGGCACGGTTATGCCAAGCCGGTTCCAGCGATGCGGGCCTATCTCGATCTGCTGCAGGATGGCGAAGCGGAAGCAGCCGACTGGCCTGTCATGCTGGCAGCCCTTGGCCCGGTGATGATGAAGCTGGCGTTCGAGCGCACGATGGGCGCGCTTCCCGTGAACGCAACGCCGGAGCACACGCGGCGCGCGGCGGCGGCGATGCCGGCGGGAAAGCTTCTCGCAGTGGCCCAGAAGTTCGTCATCGAGACTGATCCCGTCCGCGCCCGTGCCGTCGGACGCGCGGAGATCGCGATGTATCTTTCCATGCCGAACTACATCAACCACTGGTTGCGCATCGGCTTTACGCCGGCCGACCTGGAGAATGGCGGGTCCGACCGCCTCGTTGACGCGATGATCAACTGGGGAACGGTGGATGAGGTGAAGCGCCAGATCCTGGCCCACTTCGAAGCCGGCGCGACGCATGTCTGCATTCGCCCGGTGCACGCGAACGGCGATTTTGCGGCGCGTGACGCCATGCTGAAGGCAATGGCAGGGCTGTAACCCGCAAGAGGAGATGGGAAGACCTGTAGGCAGTGAGGGCGCGGCAGCCTCGTACAGCACTCATTCTCGTGCCAGGGTCTGACGAAGATGACGTGACCCCCTGAAGCTCCTCCATGGATGATGAGAGGCCGCCCGACGAACAGGTCCACCGGCACCTGCAGCACGTCAACCGCCAGAACGATCACGTCTGAAGCCGCCCGGCGCAATTCCACCCTGCCGCTACCGCACCCGACGGTCCATCATGGCGACGCACCGATCTGCCCGGAAGGAACGTGCCACCGTGTCGCCAGCCAAGCCTCAGATGAAGCTCACCGCCTTCTGCTTCCCGCCCGGCAACTGGCGCATGCCCGGCGCGACCCCCACCGACATGGACTTCGACGAGGTCGTCCACCTCGCCCAGGTGGCCGAACGCGGCTTGTTCGACATGCTGTTCTTCCAGGACAGCGCCGCCGTGCCGCAGGCCTTCTTCCTGCCCGGCAGCACCCCCGACATCGTCGCCCGTGCGTCCCGCTGCGTGCGGCTGGAACCGCTGACGATGCTGGCCGCCCTCGCCACCGTCACGCGCCGCATCGGCCTGGTTTCCACGGCCACGACCACCTACAACGACCCGTTCAATATCGCCCGCAAGTTCGCCACCATCGATCACATCAGCAAGGGTCGTGCGGGCTGGAACCTGGTCACCTCGCAGAACGAGGACGAGGCGCAGAATTTCGGCCGCGGCAGCCATGTCGACCACGCCGACCGCTACGCCCGCGCCGAGGAATTCCACGACGTGGTCAAGGGCCTGTGGGACAGTTGGGAGGATGACGCGATCCTCCGCGACAAGGCGAGCGGCCGTTATATCGATCCAGGAAAGGTCCATATCCTCGGCCACAAAGGCCCGCATTTCTCGGTCCGCGGCCCGCTCAACGTCGCCCGTTCGCCCCAGGGTCACCCGATCGTCGCCCAGGCCGGCTCCTCCGAACCCGGCCGTGCCCTCGCCGCGCGCACCGCAGACGTCGTGTTCACGGCTCAGGTCGACCTCGGCGAGGCGCGCGCCTTCTATGCCGATGTGAAGGGCCGCATGGCCGCCCACGGCCGAGCCCCGCACGAGCTGAAGATCATGCCCGGCATCCGCTACGTCCTCGGCGCGACCGAACGCGAGGCGCAGGAGCGCTACGCCCAGATGACCGAAGAGGTGTCGGACGACGCCGCATTGATGACCATCCAGCGCCTGACAGGCGGCGTCGACCTGCGCCAGTTCCCGCTCGATGGACCGCTGCCTGCGCTGAAACCGAGCAACGCGGCCAAGGCCCGGCAGAAGATGATGATCGATCTGGCACAGCGCGAGAGCCTGTCCATCCGGCAGCTGGCCCGCCGCTTTACCTTCAGCCTGGGCCATCTGGTTTATGTCGGAACCGCGATGGGGCTTGCCGACCTGATGGAGGAGTGGTTCCGCGCCGGCGCGGCGGACGGCTTCACCATGTTGTCGCCCTACTACCCGACACCGCTGGAGGAATTCGTCGAGAGCGTGGTGCCGGAGCTGCAGCGCCGCGGGCTGTTCCGCACGCACTACGAAGGCACGACCCTGCGCGACCACCTCGGCCTCCCCCGGCCCGCAAACCTGCTGGCACGGCGACGTGCCGCGGTTGGCAGCTGATCCAGTTGGCGGCGCCGCCACCGTTGCCAGGGCTGCCGGATTGCCGATAGATTCACCGCTTGATGGACGGATCGGCCGGCCATCCGGGGTATCTCGATCCAGATCCCGACCAGGCATGCACGCCGCTCATCTACACCGCGCGTTGTATCAAGTGTCCTGACGACGGACACACGCGCCAACATCGACAATTTCCGATACGGGGGAACCGGCCATGAACGGCATCGACTACATCGCGCAGATTCTGAAGCAGGAAGGCGTCGAGTGGATGGCCTGTTTCCCCAGCAACCCGCTGATCTCGGCGGTGGCGCGGGTTGGTATCCGGCCGGTGGCGTTCCGGCACGAACGCGGCGCGGTGATGGCGGCGGATGGCTACAGCCGCATCAGCGACCGGCAGAAATTCGGCGTCTGCGCCGTGCAGGCCCAGGCGGGCGCGGAGAACGCCATGGGCGGCATCGCGCAGGCCTTTGCCGATAACATCCCGATCCTGGTGTTTCTGGGCGGCAACACGCTCGACCGCCTGTCGGTGAAGCCGAACTTCACGGCGGCCCGGAACTACCAGGGCTGGGTGAAGCAGGTGGAGGCGATCTATACGCCGAACCAGGTGGGCGACGTGATGCGCCGCGCCTTCCACGCCTTGCGCAACGGAACACCCGGCCCGGTGGTGGTAGAGCTGACCGCCGATGTCTGCGACCAGGAAGTGCCGGAAGCGGCCCGGACCTACAAATCCCCCAAGATCCATCGCCAGGTGCCTGAAACCTCCGCCATCGAGGAAGCCGCAGCCGCGCTGATCGGCGCGAAGCGGCCGGTGATCTGGGCCGGCCAGGGCGTGATGTTCTCCGGCGGAACGAACGATTTGCGCGAGCTGGCGGAGCTGATCGCAGCACCCGTGTTCTGCACCATGCCCGGCAAGTCCGCCTTTGACGAACGCCACCCGCTGGCGCTGGGCGCCGGCAGCGGCACGACCACCGGGCCGGCCAACGAATGGCTGACCGGCAGCGACGTGATGCTGGCCCTGGGTACCAGCCTGACCCGCTCGCCCTATGCCCAGAAGATCAAGCCGGGCAAGACCATCATCCACAACACCAACAACCCCGACGAGCTGAACAAGGACGAGGCGGCCGATATCGGCCTGGTCGGCGATACCAAGCTCACCATCCAGGCCCTGATCGCGTGCATCAAGGCGAAGACCGGCGGCAAGGGCGTGGGCGATCGCGCCCGGATCCAGGCCGAGGTGGCCGCGGCGAAGGCGACGTGGATGGCCAAGTGGACGCCGGTTCTGACCGATGATTCGGAGCCGCTCAGCTACTACCGCGTCATCCAGGCGCTGAACGAGACGCTGGATCCCGAGAACAGCATCGTCACCCATGACGCCGGCGCGCCGCGCGACACGATCGTGCCGTTCTATACGGCGACAACGCCGCACAGCTATGTCGGCTGGGGCAAAACCACCCATCTGGGTTTCGGCATCCCGCTGATCATCGGTGCGAAGATGGCGCACCCGGGCAAGTTCTGCATGAACCTGATGGGCGACGGCGCCTTCGGCATGTCCGGCACGGATATCGAGACCGCGGCGCGCTCCGGTGCGGCAATCACCACGGTGTTGCTGAACAACAGCGCGATGGCGACCTATTCCGGCCCGACCCAGGGCACCATCGGCAAGGAAGCGCGCGAAGAGTTTGGCGTCTCCACCATGCACGGCGACTACGCCAAGATCGCCGAGGGCATGGGCGCGGTCGGCCTGCGGGTGAACACGGCGGCGGAGCTCGCCCCGGCCTTGCGGCAAGCGCAGAAGCTGAACGCCGAAGGCCGAACCGTGCTGATCGACGTGAAGGCGAATGTGGAGGACCGTCGGTCGCGGTTCTGAGCAAAACCGGCGTATCCGTCGTCGAATGCGTTGCAGGGGGATGTCCCGGCTTTGTTGAAACTCGCTGACCGGGCGCCGCAAGGGTGGGACATAACGTGCTCCCCCCCTTGTAGCCGTTCAGAGGCAGTGTTTCGTCCCTTCGCGCTGGTTGACTAGGTTGATCGCCACGTGCCCCGAGGCATGCCCCGGGACACGTTGGCCGGCGACCTCCGCAGAGGTCTTCCGCCAAGCTTTGCGTGCGGTCTCACCGTGTTGCCGTCCCGCCGCCGGCCGTTGAAGCTCTCGGCGAAAACGTCCTGCGTCGGCGTGCCCGGCGCGATGATCCAGGGCGCCCCTCGCTCGGGAGGCACCCCGGCAGGGCAGACGTAGCGGGCAGACATTTGGGATTTCGCCCAGGCGGCGTGCGTGACCATCTCGCCTGCCATGGCGGCACGCACTGTGCCACAGGCCCGTGGCTACACGCGCGCAAGAGCCAGGCACGCAGCCAAGCCGGAGCGGTACACTTGGGGAAGACTGGTCGGAGAGATCGCAATCTCAAGTGGATTGCGATCTCCCTCGCCCATCAATCGGATCGACCCCGCCACTCACAGGCGGGGTTGAGCAGCCTGGGTTAGGCCAGGCTGACCGAGGCAGCCTCGGGCCCCTTGGAGCCCGTAACAACGCTCATGCGTACCGACTGGCCTTCGTTCAGCGTGGTGAGGCCAGCGCGTTCCAGCGCCGTAGCGTGCACGAACACGTCCTTGCCGCCCGTATCTGGCGTCACAAAGCCGAAGCCCTTCTGGGCGTTGTACCACTTCACGATGCCCACGACCTCGGTGGCATCGCTCATGTCCAGCTGGCGGCGGGGGCGGTCGCTCCGTTCCATACGGGGGCCTGCCGGCGCACGGCGCGCCGGCTGCTCACCACCGGTTCCTTCGGTGATGGACAGCACTTCGTCCACCTGAAGGCCCTTCTGGCCCTTGCTGATGCGCACCTTCAGCACCGAACCCGGCGCCACCGACTGCACACCGCTGGCGCGCAGCGCGCTCATGTGCAGGAAGGCGTCGCCTTTCCCGCTGGCCAGGGATACGAAGCCGAAGCCCTTCTCGGCGTTGTACCAATTGACCGTCGCGGCTTCCTCGGGTGCCGAGCTGCTGGGGGCGAACGACGGGAAGGACGGCATTTCCGGGGCATTGCCGAACCGGCTGCTGTCATCGTCGTTCCAACCGCGGGACTGCCGCTGCCGGTGCTCTTTCGATCTATGCAAGGCTGAGACTTCCTTCGTTCACGTCGCCAGTGCCGGTCCAAGTGGCATCAGCACGGCTAGATAGCGATCTAACGGGGCTTCTTGAAGCCCCAACACACGATGATTGCGCGAGGCCGCCAAGCGTCCACGGCTCGGCGGGCATATGTGCCGCTCCCCCGGTCACGCTGCCTCCGGCACCTGGCCGAACACGCCCAGGAACTCCGGCTCCCCATAATCGCCCGCATCCTCGTCGGCCATGATGCGCACAACATGGGCGCCGACAGCCATTCCGCTGGCCATCGCCTTCTCCGCACGGCGCTCGGCATCAGCGGCATTGCGGCAGGCCACGGCCTGGCCCGGCTTGAGGCCGCCGCGTCGCCCCTGGACGTAGGGTTGGAAGATGATGCGCTCTGCGACCGCCATGGCGGGTCTCCGGATAGTGGTGCGTCGTCTGGCAAGGCGGGATGCCACGCCCCTGGACCGATGCGGCGCCACAGCAGGATCAGCCACTCCATTGTGCGCCCTAAACGCGGTTCCGCCAAGCGCCTCGAGACGCTTTAGACGCCGGGCTCCATCAAAATCCCTCGCACACCCTGCCCGGGCTCGAAGCCGCTGGCCCGCTCCGCGCCTCCTGGCGGATCGACGTGCCAGACCGGGAGACACTGGTGGGGAGGCACCCAATCAAGGACGCACGTTCTTTTTTGAAAAAAAGAACCAAAAAACTTTCCCGTCCTGGTCCGGGGCTCCATGGGGGGGCCCCGGGATTTCCGAAATGGGAAAAGCTCGTTCGCTTACTTCTCAAAAAAGAAGCGCCTACCTACCTCCGCGCCGGCGCCGGCGGCGGCTGTGCCTCGTCGGTCGCGCGCCGTGGCGTGCCGTCCATGTTGAAGCGTTCCACCGCCAGGCCCACCCGCGCCTCGGTCAGCACCTTCTGCACGCCTTCCTGGATGGTCTTGCTGCGCAGCCCGTCATACGCCTCCTCGAAGGCCGGCGGCGGGGCGCTGCGGCGCCCTTCCACGCGGATCACGTGCCAGCCGAACTGCGTCTTCACGGGGATTTCGGTGATCTGGCCGGCCTTCAGCCCGAACGCCGCCTCGGCGAACTCCGGCACCATGTCGCCCTTCTTGAAGAAGCCCAGGTCCCCGTCGCCAGAGGCCTTATCACTGCTGCGCGCCTTGGCGATCGCGGCAAAATCACCGCCCTTCTTCAGCTCGGCGATCACGCCCTTCGCATCCGCCTCGCTGCCCAGCAGGATGTGGCGCGCGTGGACCTCGTCATCGCCGGGCTTGCCGGCGATCTCGCGCTCATAGCGGGCGCGCAGCTCAGTCTCGTTCACCAGCGGCCCCACGTCGCGGCCGATCAGCGCCTGCTGCAGCGCCTGGTCCTGGGCGCGCGCGATCTGCCGCGCCACCGCCGGTTCCTTGTCCATGCCGCGCTTGCGGGCCAGATCCACGATCGCCGCGCGGTCGATGAGCTGGTCCAGCAATAGCGGATAGAGCATGCCGGGCGGCATGGAGCGCATCTCAGCCGGCAGGCCCTGCGCGGCGTCCGCCAGATCGGACAGGCGAATTTCCTTGCCGTTCACCCGCGCCACCACCGGGTCGGCCGGGGCCTGGCCAGCGGGGGCCTGAGCAGCGGCCGGCGCCGGTGCGGGCGCCTGGGCCAGGGACGGGGCGGCGAAAACGAGGGCCAGGGGCAGGGCGGTGGCAGCCAGTGCGGCGGCCAGGCGCGGCCGGAAGCCGTGGATCAGCATGCAGAGAGGTCCTTATGGGAGTGCAGCAATCATGAACGAGCCGGCCTTGCGCGACAAGCAAGCAGCCCACGCATGCGCCCAGGGCATATGAGGGGGCGTGTACACGGCGGGTCCAGGCGCTTGCCGGGGCGTGTGACACGCCGCTGTCGTTGACCCCGCCCCGCCCGGGTCCTATCTGACCGCTTTGGGTCGGCCGGCGTGCGCTGTGCGGCGTGCGCTGCCTGGCCTGTGACGCGTATCCCGCGAGGGGTCTTCTCCCGTATAGGGTGTTCATGTTCGCAGCCATTGCCCGCGCCATCTTCGGCACCGCCAACGACCGCTCGCTGAAGGCCTACCAGCGCCGCGTACCGCAGATCAACGCGCTCGAACCCGCCATGGAGGCCCTGTCGGACGACGCCCTGCGCGGCAAGACCGCGGAGTTCCGCGAGCGCCTGGCCCAGGGCGCCAAGCTGGACGACCTGCTGCCGGAAGCCTTCGCCGTGGTCCGCGAGGCCAGCCGCCGCGCGCTGGGCATGCGCCATTTCGACGTGCAGATGATCGGCGGCATGGTGCTGCACGACGGCAAGATCGCCGAGATGAAGACCGGCGAGGGCAAGACCCTGGTCGCCACCCTGCCCGTCTACCTCAACGCCCTGCCCGGCAAGGGCGTGCATGTCGTGACCGTGAACGACTACCTCGCCAAGCGCGACGCCGAGTGGATGGGGGTGCTCTACAACTTCCTCGGCCTGTCCGTGGGCGTGATCGTGCACGGGCTGGAGGAATATGAGCGCCGCGACGCCTACGCGGCCGACATCACCTACGGCACCAACAACGAGTTCGGCTTCGACTACCTGCGCGACAACATGAAGTACCGGCTGGACGACATGGTCCAGCGCGAGTTCGCCTACGCCATCGTCGACGAGGTCGACAGCATCCTGATCGACGAAGCCCGCACCCCGCTGATCATCTCCGGCCCCGCGGAGGACAGCTCCGACCTCTACCGCCGCGTCGATGCCGTGATGGTGGAGTTCGTGAAGGAGAAGGACCGCTACGAGAAGGACGAGAAGTTCCGCACCGTCAACATGACGGAGGCCGGCAGCGAGCTGCTGGAGGAGATGCTGCGCGACGCCGGCATCATCTCCGAGGGCAATCTGTACGACGTGTTCAACGTCTCCGTCCTGCACCACGCCACGCAGTCCCTGCGCGCCCACGCCCTGTTCTCCCGCGACGTGGACTACATCGTGCGCCAGGACAAGGTGGTGATCATCGACGAGTTCACCGGCCGCATGATGGAAGGCCGCCGCTACTCCGAGGGCCTGCACCAGGCGCTGGAGGCCAAGGAACACGTGACCATCCAGGCCGAGAACCAGACCCTGGCCTCCATCACCTTCCAGAACTACTTCCGCCTCTACCCCAAGCTCTCCGGCATGACCGGCACGGCCATGACCGAGGCCGACGAGCTGGCCGAGATCTACAAGCTGGACGTGATCGACATCCCCACCAACGTGCAGGTGATCCGCAAGGACAACGACGACGAGGTGTACCGCTCGGCCGCCGAGAAATACGAGGCGGTGGCCACCCTGATCGAGGAAGCCCGCACCCGCGGCCAGCCCGTGCTGGTCGGCACCGTCAGCATCGAGAAGTCGGAGCACCTCTCGGAGATCCTGAAGCGCAAGCGCATCCCGCACCAGGTGCTGAACGCCCGCTTCCACGAGCAGGAGGCGACGATCGTCTCCCAGGCCGGCGCCCCCGGGGCCATCACCATCGCCACCAACATGGCGGGGCGGGGCACCGACATCAAACTCGGCGGCAACGTGGAGATGCGCGTCAAGATCGAACTGGCGGGCATTGCGGATGAGGCTGAGCGCGCCGCCAAGGAAGCCGCGATCCGCGCCGAGGTCACCGCCAACCACGATGTGGTGAAGGCCGCCGGCGGCCTGCTGGTGATCGGCACCGAGCGCCATGAAAGCCGCCGCATCGACAACCAGCTGCGCGGCCGCTCCGGCCGGCAGGGCGACCCCGGCGGCAGCCGCTTCTTCCTCTCCCTGGAAGATGACCTGATGCGCATCTTCGGCAGCGACCGCATGGGCGGCATGCTGCAGAAGCTCGGCCTCAAGGATGGCGAGGCCATCATCCACCCCTGGATCAACAAGGCGCTGGAGAAGGCGCAGAAGAAGGTCGAGGCGCGCAACTTCGACACCCGCAAGAACGTGCTGCGCTACGACGACGTGATGAACAACCAGCGCAAGGAAGTCTACGCCCAGCGCCGCGAGTTCATGCGCGCCGAGGACGTGAACGAGACCATCGCCGACATGCGTGGCGAGGTGCTCGCCACCATGGTGGCCCTGCGCATCCCCGAGAAGGCCTACGCCGAGCAGTGGCAAACCGCCGAGCTGGCCGAGGACGTGAAGCGCGTCTTCGCGCTGGACCTGCCGGTCGTCGAGTGGGGCCGCGAGGAAGGCATTGACGAAACCCAGATCCGCGAGCGCATCGATGCCGCGGTGCGCGAGATGATGGCCGCCAAGGCCGCCAATTTTGGCCCCGAGACCATGCGCTACATCGAGAAGAGCCTGCTGCTGCAGTTGCTCGACCGCGTCTGGAAGGAGCACCTGCTGGCGCTGGACCACCTGCGCCAGGGCATCGGCCTGCGCGCCTATGGCCAGCGCGACCCGCTGAACGAATACAAGGCCGAGGCCTTCGCCCTGTTCAACGCCATGCTGGACGAGCTGAAGGAGCAGGTCACCAGCTTCCTCTCCCGCGTGGAGGTGAACGCGGAGCCGCCCCCGCCGGTGTTCCAGCCCTACCAGGAAACCCTCGCGGCCCCGGAAACCACCGATGGCGGCTACGAAACCGGCGTGGAATCCATGCCCACCCGCATCACCGCCGGCCCGCTGCGCGCCACCGAAGTGGACCCGAACGACCCCTCCACCTGGGCCTCCACCTCCCGCAACGCCCCCTGCCCCTGCGGCTCCG
>CAMDAM010000028.1 GCA_945888575.1 Asaia bogorensis
CGCCAGGTGCCCTGGCGGCACGAACTCATGCACCGATGCCGGCAACAGCCAATGCTGGTCCACGTCCCAGGGACGGAAGGTCTTCGTCATCCACGCAGCGAATCCCATCCGATCCCACGACGCAAGGGTTACTCGGACGGGCTCCTAGCCCCAGGCGGGGGCAAAGCTGGGCGAGACGCAGCGTTGGTCCTTCGGCAGTGCTGCGATTGCCGCCCGGTCCGCCGCATCCAGCTGGATGTCCAGCGCGGCGAGATTGGCCGACTGGCTCTCCGGCCGCCCGGCCTTCGGGATCGCCGCCACCATGGCCTGCTCCAGCAGCCATGCGATCGCCACCTGGGCCGCGGTGCAGCCATGCTTGGCGGCAATGGCATCCAGCGCCGCATGGCCGGCCAGCCGCCCCTGCGCCAGTGGGCAATAGGCGGTGGTCACGATGCCCTTGTTGCGCGCGTAGGCCAGCAGCTTCGTCTGGTCCAGGAGCACGTGGTACTCGACCTGGTTGCAGGCCACCTTCGTGCCCAGCGCCTCGCACTGCTTCAGGAGGGCCACGGTGAAGTTGGAAACGCCGATCGCCCTTGCCTTGCCCTCGCGCTGCAACGCCCCCAGCGTCTCCAGCGCCGCCGGGAGGTCCATGTCGGGGTACGGCCAATGGATCAGGTACAGATCCACATACTCGGTGCCCAGCTTGCGCAGGCTGTCCTCCATCGCACGCCGCATCGCCGCCGGCGCCAGGTTCTCCGGCCAGACCTTGGTGGTGAGGTGGATCGCCTCGCGCGCCACGCCGCCCGCCTTGATACCGGCGCCCACCGCTTCCTCGTTCTGATACATCTGCGCCGTATCCAGGTGCCGGTATCCCAGCCCCAGGGCGCCGGCCACCGCTTGCTCGCATTCCGCGCCGCTCAGCCGCCACGTGCCGAGCCCCAGCTTGGGCATCCGCATCCCGTTCGCCTCGATCACCTGCATCGCCCACTCCATCACTCTATGGGGGGAGAATCGCCCAACCCGCCCCCCCGGTCCATCGCCGTGACTTGACACCCGCGCGCGCCGCCGCTTGTTGTGCCGCCGCTCGACCGATGGGGTTCCCGACCATGCACGCCTACCGCACACATACCTGCGGCGCCCTCCGCGCCACCGATGCCGGCTCCACCGCGCGCCTCTCGGGCTGGGTGCACAGCAAGCGCGACCACGGCGGGCTGCTGTTCGTCGATCTGCGCGACCACTACGGCATGACCCAGATCGTGTTCGCCGCCGGCTCGGCGCCGTTCGAGACCATCGACAAGCTGCGGCCGGAAAGCGTGATCACCGTCACCGGCACCGTGGTCGTGCGCCAGGAAGGCACGGTGAACCCCCGCCTGCCCACCGGCGAGATCGAGTTGCGCGCCGCGAACCTGACGGTGCAATCCGCCGCCGAGGTGCTGCCGCTGCAGGTGGCCGGGGAGGAGAAATACCCCGACGAGCTGCGCCTGAAATACCGCTTCATCGACCTGCGCCGCGAGAAGATGCACCGCAACATCATGCTGCGGGCGGGCGTGATCGCCTCCATCCGCCGCCGCATGATCGAATCGGGCTTCACCGAGTTCCAGACCCCGATCCTGACCGCCAGCAGCCCCGAGGGCGCGCGCGACTTCCTGGTGCCGGCCCGCAACCACCCGGGCAAGTTCTACGCCCTGCCCCAGGCGCCGCAGCAGTTCAAGCAGCTGGCCATGGTCGCCGGCTTCGACCGCTACTTCCAGATCGCGCCCTGCTTCCGCGACGAGGCCAGCCGCGCCGACCGCTCGCCGGGCGAGTTCTACCAGCTCGATTTCGAGATGAGCTACGTGACGCAGGAAGACGTGTTCAACACCATCGAACCCGTGATCGCCGGGGTGTTCGAGGAGTTCGCCCAGGGCCGCGCCGTGACCAAGCCGCCCTTCGTGCGCATCCCCTACGACACCTCGATGCTGAAATACGGCTCCGACAAGCCGGACCTGCGCAACCCGATCGAAATCACCGACGTGACGGAGCACTTCGCCGGCTCCGGCTTCGGGCTGTTCGCCAAGATCGCGGCCAGCGGCGGCATCATCCGCGCCGTGCCCGCCCCCGGCACCGCCAGCAACCCGCGCAGCTTCTTCGACAAGCTGAACGAGTGGGCGCGCAGCGAGGGCCAGGGCGGCCTCGGCTACATCCAGTACGAGGCCGACGGCGCCCGCGGCCCTATCGCCCGCAACCTGGAAGCCGACCGTGCGGAGGCCATCCGCGTCGCCGCCGGCGCCAAGCCCGGCGACAGCATCTTCTTCGTGGCCGGCAAGAAGGATGAGGCGCCCAAGTTTTCCGGCCTGGTGCGCACCAAGCTGGGCAACGAGCTGGGCCTGATCTCCCAGGGCGAGTTCCGCTTCTGCTGGATCACCGACTTCCCGATGTACGAGCTGAACGAGGAAACCAAGCAGATCGACTTCAGCCACAACCCGTTCAGCATGCCCCAGGGCGAGATGGAGGCGCTGCTGACGCAGGACCCGCTGACCATCAAGGCCTACCAGTACGATATCGTCTGCAACGGCATCGAGCTTTCCTCCGGCGCCATCCGCAACCATCGGCCGGACATTATGGTGAAGGCCTTCGAAATCGCCGGCTACACCCAGGCCGACGTGGAATCCCGCTTCGGCGGCATGCTGAACGCATTTCGGTATGGGGCCCCGCCCCATGGCGGTTCGGCACCGGGCATCGACCGCATCGTGATGCTGCTGGCCGATGAGCCGAATATCCGCGAGGTGATCCTGTTCCCGCTGAACCAGCAGGGTGAAGACCTGATGATGGGGGCACCTGCCGAAGTGCCGCCGGCGCGGTTGAAAGAGCTTTCGCTCGCGCTGGCTTTGCCGCCGAAGGTCAAGAAAGACTAAGCGGTTCTTTTTTGAAAAAAGAACCAAAAAACTTTTACCCGATTGCGCCGGGGCTAGCCTCCGCGCAATCGGGTAAGGTCTTTTTTGCTTCTTTTTTCTTCAGAAAAAAGAAGACTCTTCCTTACGCACGCTTGATGTTCCAGAACAGCGGCCCGGTGGCTTCCAGCTTGCCGGTGAGGCTCTTGCGCCACGCCGTCGGGATCTGGAACTGGCCCAGGGTCACCGTGGGCACCTGGGTGTAGTTCTCCACCTGGATCTCGTTGGCGATGCGCAGCCGCGAGGGTTCGTCCGGCGCATCCAGCCACGCCTGGGTCAGTTCCTCCACCTTGGGGTTGTCGTACCAGCCGAACCAGCCGGCGTTGCCGAGGCCGCGATAGGGCGGGGTGATGATCGGGTTCAGGATGAACGCCCCGGTGAACCAGGTGTGGAACATGCTCCAGCCGCCCTTCTCCACCGGCTCCTTGCTGGTTCGCCGCTGCACCACGCTGCCCCAGTCGGTGGCGGCGAGTTCGACGTTGATGCCGATCTTCTTCAGCATGTCGAAGGTGATGTCGCCCAGCGGCCCGATGGTGTGGAAGTCGGTCGGGCTGATGATCACCGCCTTCTCGCCCTTGTAGCCGGCTTCCTGGACCATCCGCTTGGCCAGCTCGATGTTGCCGGACTGCACGTTCGGAATGTTCACCGGGTTGCCGTAGGTGGTGCCGCAGGGGAACTGCGAACGGCAGACCTCATACAGGGATTTGTCGGTCCCCATGATCGCCTGCATGTAGTCTTCCTGGTTCACCGCCACCTGCACGGCGCGCCGCAGCCGCACGTCGTTGAAGGGCGGGTTCAGGTGGTTGAACCGCATGCCGCCGATGTAGCCCATGGGGTTCGAAGGCCCGAACTGGATGTTCTGGTTGCGCCGCAGCAGCGGCACCAGGTCGGACTGCACCTGCTCGTACCAGTCCACCTCACCGCTCTGCAGGGCGGCCGCCGCGGTGGAGGAATCCGGGATGATCTTCCACTCGATGCGGTCGAAATGCGCCACCTTGCCGCCGGTGAACCAGTCCGCCGGCTCCTGCCGCGGCACATAGCCGTCGAACTTCTGCCAGGCGGCACTGCTGCCGGCCACGAACTCCTTGTCCATGAAGCGGAACGGGCCGGAGCCGACGTATTCGGTCACCGCCTTGAACGGATCGGTCTTGGCCATCCGCTCCGGCATGATGTAGCTGGCCTGGATCGCGATCGCCTGGATCAGCAGCGGGAAAGGCCGCTTCAGCGTGATCTTGACGGTGCGGTCATCCTGCACCCCGAAGGCGTCCAGCACCTTCAGCAGCGTCTGGCCGAACGGATCGCGCACCGCCCAGCGCGCGAGGCTGGCCGCGCAATCCTGCGCCCGCACCGGCTCGCCGTCGTGGAACTTCAGCCCGTCGCGCAGCCGGATCAGCACGGTGCGCCCATCGTCGGACACGGTGTGCCCCTCGGCCATCTGCGGCCGCGGCTCCAGCTTCGAGTTCACCCCGTACAGCGTATCCCACACCATGTAGGCGTGGTTGTAGGTGACCGCCGCGGTGGAGATGATCGGGTCCAGCAGGGTGAGGTTGGCCTGCGGGACGAACTTCAGCACCCGCGCGCTGGCGGGTTGGGTGACGGCCACGCGCGGCAGGGCCGTGGTGGCAACGCCGGCTGCACCGGCACCAAGGAATGTGCGCCGCTTCATCGAAAGGCTCCCTGTTTGTTGATTGCAGGGAGCGTGTCAGATCGGATCGGCAGCCGCAACCACTACGCGGACGTGTCGAAGTGGTTGGCCACGGCCTTCACGCCGGGCACCGCCTCGGCCGCCGCGGCGATGGCGCGGCGCAGGCGGGGATCCGGCACCTGGCCCCAGAGATGGACCACGCCGTCGCGCACCATCACGTTGGAGTCGGACAGGCTGCGCGCCCAGGGCTGGGCCTCCAGCGCCTCCAGCACCGCGATGCGCAGGGTGATGTCGTCCTGCGGGAGTGGGGCGGGGGGTGCGGCGGTGGCCAGCGCCTGGAGCAGGGTGGCGCGGGTGACGAGGCCAAGGAGGCGGCCCTCCTCATCGGCCACCGGCACGCGCTTCAGGCGCTTGCGCTCCATCAGCGCGGCCACCTCGCCCACCTTCATGAGCGGACCGACGGCGACGGCGGGGGTGGTCATGAGGTCGCGGGCGGTGCGGCCGTGGTGACGCAGGAAGTCCCGCGCCTGCTCGCGTGCGGGGTGGAGGAAGGTGAGCCAGCCGGTGCGCGGCGGCGCCGAGTCGGAGGCAGCGCGGCGGACGAGGTCGCCATCGCTCACCACGCCCACCACGCGGCCCTCCCGCAGCACGGGCAGGCCGCTGACATGGTGCTCCAGCATCAGGCGCACCAGTTCCTCCGCGGTGGTGTCCGGCGTGGCGGACACCACCTGGCGGAGCATGATGTCGGCGGCATTCACGGCCGCCGGAACCTAGACCGAGGCGACGGCCGCATCCACCGCATCGCCGAGGCGGGCGACGATGGCGTCGATATCCGTGGCCTGGGCGATATAGGGCGGGGCCACGATCACGTGGTCGCCGTTCTTGCCGTCGATGGTGCCGGACATCGGGTAGATGGCGAGGCCGCGCTGGAAGGCTTCCTGCTTGATGCGGTCGTTGATCTTCAGCTTGGGGTCGAAGACCTGCTTGGTGGCGCGGTCCTGCACCAGCTCGATGGCCCAGAACAGGCCGCGGCCGCGGATGTCGCCCACGTGGCGGTGATTGCCAAGGCGCTCCGTGAGCATCATCGACAGGCGCTCGCCCTGGATGCGGACATTCTCCACCAAATTGTCCTCGCGGATCACCTTCTGCACGGCGAGTGCGGCGGCGCAGGCAACGGGGTGGGCCTGGTAGGTGTGGCCGTGCATGAAGGCGCCGGAGCCGGCACGCAGGGCATCCACGACCTTGCCGCCGATGAGGATGCCGCCGATCGGCTGGTAGCCGCCGCCCAGGCCCTTGGCGACGATCTGGATGTCCGGCGTGATACCTTCCTGTTCCCAGGCATGCATGGTGCCGGTGCGGCCCATGCCGCACATCACTTCGTCGAGAATGAGCAGCGCGCCGTGGCGGTCGCAGATCTCGCGCACCTTCTTGAAGTAGCCCGGAGGGGCGGCGACGCAGCCGGTGGTGGCGCCGACGACCGGCTCCGCCATGAAGGCGATGACGTTCTGCGGGCCGAGTCGCTGGAACTCGGCCTCCAACTCGGCGGCGAGGCGATCGACATACTGGGCCTCGGTTTCGGCCTCGCCCTGGAAGCGATAGGCGAAGGCCGGGGAGACATGGTGGAAGTTGGGCGAGAGCAGGGGTGCGTAGGGCGCGCGGCGCATCATGTTGCCGCCGGCGGAAAGCGCGCCCAGGGTGTTGCCATGGTAGCTGCCGCGGCGGGCGATGTACTGGGTGCGCTGGGGCTGGCCGATTTCCAGGAAGTACTGCCGCGCCATCTTGATGGCGGCTTCCGCGCCCTCGGAGCCGGAGGAACAGATATAGGCATGCGTCAGGCCGCCCGGGGAGCCATCGAGGATGATGTCGGCCAGGTCCTCGGCGGCCTGGTTGGTGAAAAGGGCGGTGTGAACATAGGCAACCTGGTCCAGCTGCGCCTTGATGGCGGCGTTCACGCGGGCATCGCCATGGCCGAGGCAGGCGACGGCGGCGCCGCCGGAACCGTCGATGATCTGCCGCCCGTCGGCGCCGATGAGGTACATGCCCTTGCCGGAGACCGCGATGGGCGGTGTGGCGTGCTGGCTGCGGTGCAGGATGCGGCTCATCTTGTCTCTCCGGGGCGAAAGCGGCGGCGTGGAATTCGGCAAGGGCAGCTTGCGCCTGTGGGAAAGTGGGTTCAACCGTCCTTGACACTCCCCTGCCCTGACGGTAGCAACCGACCGCCTTCCGGCATGTCAACCTGCCGGGTGGAGAACGTATGAGCGAAGAACGGGACGCCATTGATCGGCCCCGCGATGTCCCCCCCGGCACAGCCGATCAGGGAACATCGTTCGAGGACCGGTTGTCGGCTGCCCGGCGCAAGCAGGGGCTGGAAGCTCCACGGCAGGATGAGGCGGCCGCGAATGCGGGCGTTGGCCTGTCGGCATCCCAGGGCAGCGCGCTCGGGATGGGCATGCGAGTGGGGATCGAGCTTGTCTCTGCACTGGCCGTGGCGGTTGCCATCGGCTGGTTCCTGGACGGATGGCTTGGCACCCGCCCTTGGCTGCTGATGCTGTTCTTCGTGCTGGGGGGTGCGGCCGGGGTGGCCAATGTGTGGCGGCTGGTGTCGCCGCCCAAACCTCCGGCCAAATGAATTCGGACTAGCCGTTGCCGCGCGGGCCGTGCCCGCCGTAATGGAAGCGTGAGTAGGATCTTTCGGCCGCCTCGGCGGCCGTGTGGCGCAAAGGACGTTGCGGTGGCCGCCCAGGGACAAGCGATCGACGCGCTCAGCCAGTTCACCCTTACGCCCGCGCTGGGTGTGGTGGGCAGCTCGGTGAACTTCACCCAGGCGAACCTGTTCATGGTGATCGCCGGCCTGCTGACCATCGGCATGCTGGTGATCGGCGCCAAGCCGCGCGCCATCGTGCCGGGCCGGCTGCAGGCGCTGGCCGAGCTGGCCTACGAGAACATTCTCAAGATGTGCACGGACCAGATCGGGCCGGAGGGGCGCAGCTACTTCCCCTTCGTGTTTACGCTGTTCTTCTTCGTGCTGATGGGCAACCTGCTGGGCATGCTGCCCTGGGCCTTCACCTACACCAGCCACATCGCGGTAACGATGGCGCTGGCGATCCTGGTGATCACGGTGGTGACGGTGGTGGCGCTGCGCATCCACGGGCTGCACTTCTTCAGCTACTTCTTCCCGCCGGGCGCGCCGAAGGCCCTGGCGCCGCTGATCATCCCGGTTGAGGTGATCTCCTATCTCTCGCGCCCGCTGAGCCTCTCTGTGCGTCTGTTCGCCAACATGGTGGCCGGCCACGTGATGCTGAAGGTCTTCGCCACCTTCGTGGTGATGATGGCCGGCGCGGGCACGATCGGGGTGATCGGGGCCGCGGCGCCGCTGGCGCTGAACGTGATCCTGATCGGCTTCGAATTCCTGGTGGCGTTCCTGCAGGCTTATGTGTTCGCCATCCTGACCTGCATCTACCTGCACGACTCGGTGCACCTGCACTGATCTGCCGGCTGAACAGACCCTAACCTCTCTTCTGAACTAGGAAGGACTGACTCCCATGGAAGTTGCTGCCGCCAAGGCTCTCGGTGCCGGTATCGCCATGCTCGCGCTCGCGGGTGTCGGCATCGGCATTGGCAACATCTTCGCTTCGCTGGTGGCGAGCGTTGCCCGTAACCCGTCTGCCCGCGACCAGGTTTTCGGCATCGGCATTCTCGGCTTCGCCGTGACGGAAGCCGTGGCGCTGTTCGCGCTGCTGATCGCGTTCCTGATCCTCTTCACCTGATCCGGAGGGGAGCGGACATGCTCCGCCCGATGACATTCCCGCTTGGGAAGCTTGCCCTCGGGGGCGCGGCGACTGCCGCGTTCCTGGCCGGCATGGGCGCCGCGCACACGGCGCTTGCGGCCGCGGCGGCTGGCGAGAAGAAGGGCGGCATGCCGCAGCTCGACTTCGCCAACCCGCTGACCATCTCGCAGGTGGTTTGGCTGGCGATCATCTTTTTCGTGCTCTACCTCCTGCTGTCGCGCTGGGCGCTGCCGCAGGTGGGTGCGGTGCTGGAGATGCGCGCCAACCGGATCCAGGCCGACCTTCAGGCCGCGCATGCCGCCAAGGCTTCGGCCGATGCGGCGGTGGCGGAGCTGACCGCGGCAACGCGTGAGGCGCAGGCAACGGCGCAGGCCGAGATCAACACCGCCGTGACCGCCGCCACCCAGGCTGCCGCCGCGCAGGCCGCAAGCCTGAACGCGCGCCTGGAGAAGCAGCTGGCCGAAGCCGAGCAGCGCATTGCCGCCGCCCGCGCCTCTGCCATGGGGGCGCTGCGCAACGTGGCGACCGATACCGCTTCCGCCGTTGTCACCCGCCTTGTGGGTGCGGCGCCGGCCTCGGCTTCGGTGGAGCAGGCGGTGGACGCGGCACTCGCGGCCCGGCGCGGCTGAGGAGGGGACGATGGAGCACCATTACGGCTTCTGGGACGATCCAAAGACCTGGGTCGCCGCAGCCTTCTTCATCTTCTTCATCCTGTTCGGCTCGAAGATCTGGGCGGCGCTGACGGCGATCCTGGACAAGCGCGCCGATCAGGTCCGCACCGAGTTGGCCGAGGCGCAGAAGCTGCGCAGCGAGGCTGAGGCGTTGCTGGCGGATGCGAAGAAGCGCCGCGAGCAGGCCATGGCCGATGCAAAGGCGCTGCTGGACGGCGCCCGGGCGCAGGCGCAGCAGCTGGCTGCAAGTGCGGCGGCCGAGGCGGAAGCCTCTGCGGCGCGGCGCGAGAAGATGGCCGTGGACCGGATCGCAACCGCGGAGAAGGCGGCTGTGGACGATGTTCGCAGCATCGCTGCCGAAGTGGCTGCCGTTGCCGCCGAGAACGTGATCCGCGCGAGCCTGACCCCGGAAGCCGGCGGCGCGCTGGTGGATCGGGCGATTGCGAGCCTGCCGACGGCCCTGGCGCCGAAGCGCGCAGCCTAACCCACCACGACAGATCGAACGACGAAAGGGCGGCCCGCAGGGGCCGCCCTTTTTCGTATTGGGGTGCCGGCACAGGGCACAGACCTGGTTGAGCGGCGGTGCGGGAAGCTGGCGCCCCCCTACCGGCCGGGGTGGAAGCGGGATGAGGAGCGAGCCGTGCCGCGTCCACAGCCCACCAAAAGCGAAGGCCCCGGGGTTGCCCCCGAGGCCTTCCATTGTCTGGCAGCCGTAAGCTGTCGGACGGAGATTACCCTGCCACCGCGAGGGAGCCAGAGATCCAGGTCGTACCAGTCGTACGGCACCAAGAGCAATGAGACACTGGATCACCTCCTTTCAGTTGTTGAAGACCAAGGCCAGCCTGCCCCTTCGCTGCTGCGCCGCACAAGAAAAATCGGCGGCCATGGCGATTTTTTCGCCATGGCCGCCGATGGGTCGGCGTTGGACGTTGGTGTCAGCGCCGGATCAGCGCTTCCACCAACCCCGCTTCGGGGCCGCGACGGGCACGGGATCGGCGCCCAGGACGATCGGCTTGATCGCCGGGCCAACCGCGGGCTCGGCCGAGTCGGGTGCAGGGGTGGGCTCGGACGCAGCCGGCGGGGGGGCTACAGCGGCCGGGGGCGGTTCCACGGCCACGGGGGCAGCGACAACCGGCTCCGGCGCGGGCGCCACCACGGCGACGGGCTCCGGCACTGGCTCGGGCGCCGGCTCCGGGATGATGTCCGCCGGCGGCGTGGCATCGGCCGGAACCGGCGGGATCTTCAGCTCCTCGGGGGCTGGCGCGGGGGCGCGCCGGGGCGGCGGGGCCTGTTCGGCCATTTCCGCCCGTTCGAGGATGTCGAAGATGTCCGAAGGCAGGTTGCCGAAGGGATCGGCGGGGGTGGGGCCGGAATAGGCCGGCGCGGGTGCCGGGCGCGGCGCAGGTGCGGGGGCCGGGGCGGGCACCGGTGCTGCTGCAACGGGCGCAGGCTCAGCGGCCGGCGGGGCAGCCTCGCCCGACTCGTCGGCCGGGCCCTCGTCGCGACGACGACGACGGCCACCACGGCGGCCACGGCGGCGCGCCTTGGGCAGGCCGTTCTCGTCCAGTTCCTCGGGATCGAGCGAAGGCTGTTCCTGCTCGGCCGGGTCTACCACGGCCTCGGCGACGACCGGCTCGGCCTCGGCGAGGACCGGCGGCAGCGCGGGGACGGGCTGCTCGGCATCGGGATCCAACGGGGCATCGGCCTCGGCGGCAGCGGCCGGGCTTTCCTCGCCATCCTCGCGGCGACCGCCACGGCGGCGGCGGCGGCGGCGACGGCGGCGCTCGGCGTCCTCGGCGGAGGTGGCAGCCTCCTGTCCCGGCTCGCCTTCCTCGCGGTCGTCCTCGGAGTCGCTGTCATCGGCCGCGACCACGGGGGCGGCGACGACGGGGGCCGCCACCACGGGGGCCGCAACAGGCTTCGGGGGCGGGGCGACGGCCTCGGCCACGTCCGGCACATCCTCGGCCATGTCGTCGTCCTCGTCCGCCTCGAAGGCGGGCGGCGGAACCGGCACGACGGAGGCCGGCGGCAGCAGGGCGATGCGCTCGGCCTCCGATAGCGGCGGGCGCAGGCGGTCGATGCGGATGGCGGGCGGCATCAGCGACTCGTCGGCGTTGAAGTGCACGCGCATGCCGTAGCGCACCTCGATCTCCGCCAGGCGATCGCGCTTGTTGTTCAGCAGGTACATGGCCACCGAGGAGGCGGCATGGACCATGATGTGGCCGGCGCGGGCCTTGCCGCCCTCTTCCTCGATCTCACGCAGCACGTGGATCGCGGCACTTTCCGTGGTGCGGACCAGGCCGAGGCCGGCGCAATGCGGGCAGGTGACGAAGCTGGTTTCGGTGAGGCTGGGGCGCAGGCGCTGGCGGCTCATCTCCAGCAGGCCGAAATGGCTGATATTGCCGATCTGGATGCGGGCGCGGTCGTGTTTC
Source organism: Asaia bogorensis (assembly GCA_945888575.1). GTDB lineage: Bacteria > Pseudomonadota > Alphaproteobacteria > Acetobacterales > Acetobacteraceae > CAMDGX01. The sequence goes on from CAMDAM010000028.1 coordinate 11,446, forward strand.
AGCGCATCCTTCAGGCGGCGTTCCACCATCGCGTTGTGCTTCCTCGACTCCATGTCGATGAAGTCGATCACGATCAGGCCCGCGAGGTCGCGCAGGCGCAGCTGGCGAGCCACCTCGTCGGCGGCCTCCAGGTTGGTGCGCAGCGCGGTTTCCTCGATGCCGCGTTCGCGGGTGGAGCGGCCGGAGTTCACGTCGATCGCCACCAGGGCTTCTGCCTGGTTGATGATCAGGTAGCCGCCGCTCTTCAACTGAACGGTGGGCACCAGCATGGAATCGAGCTGGTCCTCCACGCCATGCTTGGCGAACAGGGGCTGGCCGACACCTTCGGGGCGCCAAAGTTGCACCTTGCGGGCGTGGCTGGGCATGAGCATGCGCATGAAGTCGCGCGCGGCGCGCCAGCCGGCCTCGCCATCCACCACCACCTCGTCGATATCGCGCGAATAGCCGTCGCGGATGGCGCGCTTGATGAGGCTGGCTTCCTCATAGATCAGCGCAGGGGCCATGGAGCGCATGGTCAGCTCGCGGATGTCGTCCCACAGGCGCATCAGGTATTCGCAGTCGCGCTTGATCTCCGGCTTCGGCCGGTTGGCGCCCGCGGTGCGGACGATCAGGCCCATGCCGGAGGGGATCTCCAGCTCGGCGGTGATCTCCTTCAGGCGGCGACGGTCGGCGGCCGAGGTGATCTTGCGGGAGATGCCGCCGCCGCGGGGCGAGTTGGGCATCAGCACGCAGAAGCGGCCGGCGAGCGAGATGTAGGTGGTCAGCGCCGCGCCCTTCGTGCCGCGCTCTTCCTTCACCACCTGGATCAGCATGATCTGGCGGCGGCGGATCACTTCCTGGATGCGGTAGTTGCGCAGGAAGCGGGCCATGCGGCGTTCGGCGGCCTCGTCGGCGCCGTTGCCTTCGAACACGTCGTCGCTGCCGCCGAGGGCCTCGGGCGGGGCTTCGTCGGACTCGACCTCATCGAGATCGGAGTCGCCGCCGGTGTCAGACTGGGTGTCGGTGGCGTCGTAGGACTCGGTCTCGGCGTAGGCGGGGGCTTCCAGCGCCAGGGGCTCGGCCTCGGGCTCGGCCACGCCGTCGATCTCCAGCGCGTCCTGGCCGACGATGAAGGCGCCATGGGTCATTTCGCCGAAGTCGATCTCGCCATAGGCGGTGGCGGCAGCGGGGGCTTCCAGCGCGGCCTCGCGCGGGCCGCCACGGCGGCGGCGGCGGCCACGGGCCTGGTCGCGCCCACCGTCTCGGCCACCATCGCGGCCGCCATCGCGGCCCGAGGGCACCTGGGGCTGCGGGGCGGCTTCGGCCGGGGCGGCGCGGCTGGCGCGGGCTTCGTCCTCGGCGTCTTCCTCGGCCTCGGCGGCGCGGGCGTCCTCCTCCTGCAGCTTCAGCAGGCGCTGCCGGTCGGCGATGGGGATCTGGTAGTAGTCCGGGTGGATCTCGCCGAAGGCGAGGAACCCGTGGCGGCCGCCGCCATATTCGACGAAGGCGGCCTGGAGGGACGGCTCTACCCGGACCACCTTGGCCAGGTAGATGTTGCCCTTGAGCTGTTTCTTGGTGGAGGCCTCGACGTCGAAGTCTTCGAGGCGGTTACCGTCCAGCACCACCACGCGGGTTTCTTCCGCGTGGGTTGCATCGATCAGCATACGCTTGGTCATGGGGTCGCGAACTCCGCAGCGCCACCGGCCCGCGCGCCAATGCGCGGCGGGGGTGGCTCGATAGGCTTGCAGGGAGAGGCGGCAGACCTGACCGCAGGAGACCCAGGGGAGCGAGCATGGCAAGCAGCCGGCGCGGCCGTGCCCCGCCCCGCGCAAACGCCGGCAAAGCCGCGGAAGCGGCCTTTTCGGTCTGCGGGGGGAGCGTCATCGCGTCGGCCATTGGACCCTGAAACTGCGGGCTGGAGCCTCTAAGGGAGGCGCCGCCCCGGTGGATATCGGTGCTGATGGCCCATCTGCCGCGCCAGGCCTCGAAAGGCGGCGCACGGATGGTCCATCTCCACGCCGGTGCGGCCACCCTGTGCTGCGACGATGTCGCGGCTGGAACTGGGAGCGCGGCGCGGCCCGGTGGTGCGAGGCCCGGCGGGCGTCCTCCCGGTGCGGGCGGCTGGGGCCACCCTCGGCGCCGGCAACCCGGGCCGGTTGCGGCGGGGGCTGGTGCGGCGCGTGCTCGGGACTTCGTCTTGTCCGCCGGTTCGGCGCGGAACCGGCACATGCCGGCCCCGGCGCGCCACCGAAGCGGCCTGAACATGGAGCAAACCCAATGGCACTGCAAGCAGCAGCGGCACCGCCGGCTGCACGGCAGCCCATCAGCGCACTGGGAAGTAGCCGATATCAATTATTAAGATGACTTTCCAAAGGTGCTGTGCGAGGAATTGTCGCCGTAGCCGGCAGCCCTGCCGGCGGCTACCGCCTCCGGCCTCTTCCAGGGTGCGCCCGTGATCTCTCGCCGACTCCTCTTTCCCGGCCTGTCGCTCAGCTTCCTGCTGCCGTCGGGGCCTTCCTCCGCGGCGCCGGAGCGCGCGCCCGCGCCGCGGCCGGCGCGCGCCGCCCCGGCGAGCCGGCTGCCGCTGGTGATGCTGGATCCCGGCCATGGCGGTAAGGACCCCGGGGCGATCGGCCTTTCCGGCACCTATGAAAAGCACGTCGCCCTGGCCTCGGCGCATGAGCTGCGGCGCCTGTTGCTGGCCACCAAGCGCTACCGGGTGGAAATGACGCGCGGGCGCGACATGTTCGTGGCGCTGGAGGAGCGCGTGGCGATGGCACGGCGGCGGCAGGCGGCGCTGTTCGTCTCCCTGCACGCCGATGCGCTGAACGACAGCTCCGTGCGCGGCGCCAGTGTGTACACGCTGAACGAGACGGCCTCGGATCGGCAGACGGCCGCACTGGCGCAGCGCGAGAATGCCGCCGACCGTTTCGGCACGCCGAACTTCCAGGGCACCCCGCCGGAGGTGGCGCGCATCCTGGTGAGCCTGGTGCGGCAGGAAACCCGGGTGGGCTCCACGCGCATGGCGCGCAACGTGGTGCAGGCGCTGGGGCGGGAGGTGCCGCTGCTGCCCAACCCGGCGCGGCATGCCAGCTTCATGGTGCTGAAGGCGGCGGATATCCCCAGCGTGCTGGTGGAGATGGGCTTCATGTCCAATCGCACGGACGAGGCGGCACTGCGCCGGCCGGGGCACCGGGCCCAGCTGGCCGGCGCGATGCTGCGCGCGATCGACGGCTATTTCGCCGCCGGGGGCGAGCGCTACGCCGGCTGATCGCGGCGGCGGGCGCGCAACCTGTCGCGCGGCCCCGGTTTCGGGCTAGAACGCGCCCATGAGCGACCCCGTGACACCCCCGACCGAGCCGGCCGCGCCGCGGCTGACCGCAGGCGAGCGGCTGGCCCCGCGCGGCGCCACCGTGGATCAGATGGTGGCACGCCCGCCCCGCCCCGCCGCGCCCGAGGCACAGGCCAGCGACGGTGGGGCGCCGCCGCCGCGCAAGGCGAAGCCCCCCCGGCCGAAGCGGCGGCGCAGCCTGATCGGGCGGCTGTTCGCCTGGCTGTTCTCGCTCGCCGTGGTGGGCGGCGTGGCCGCCGTGGCCGGCGTGGTGCTGGTGGTGCAGCATTTCGGCGCCGAACTGCCGGACCACGAGACACTCACGCACTACCAGCCGCCGGTGATGAGCCGCGTCTATGCCGCGGATTCCCGGCTGCTCTCGGAACTGGCCACCGAGCGCCGCATCTTCGTGCCCTACGCTGCCGTGCCGGAGCTGGTGAAGCGGGCCTTCATCTCGGCCGAGGACCAGAATTTCTACGACCACAAGGGCGTGGACCCGATCGCCATCGCCCGCGCGGCGCTGTTCGACGTGATGCAGTATGGCTCCGGCAGGCGCCCGATCGGCGCCTCCACCATCACGCAGCAGGTGGCCAAGAACATGCTGCTGAGCAACGAGGTCTCGATCCGGCGCAAGGTGCGCGAGGCGATCCTGGCCTTCCGCATCGAGCAGTCGCTCTCCAAGGAGCGTATCCTGGAGCTGTACCTGAACGAGATCTACCTGGGCCTGCAGGCCTATGGCGTGGCCTCTGCGGCGCAGACCTATTTCAACAAGTCGCTGGACGAGCTGACCCTGCCGGAAGCCGCCTTCCTGGCCGCGCTGCCGAAGGCGCCCAACAACTACAACCCGTTCCGCTTCCCCGAAGCCGGCCGCGCACGGCGGGATTGGGTGATCGGGCGCATGGAGGAGGACCGCGCGGTCACCGCCCAGCAGGCGACTGAGGCCCGGGCGCAGGCGATCGTGGTCTCCCCGTTCCGCCGGCCGGAATCGGTGACCGGGGCGGAGTATTTCGCCGAGGAGGTGCGCCGGCAGCTGATCGACCGGTTCGGCGCCGATGAGGTCACCAAGGCCGGCTACACCGTGCGCACCAGCGTCGACCCCACGTTGCAACTGGCCGCCGACCGCGCGCTGCGCGAAGGGCTGATGCGCTACGACCAGCGGAAGGGTCACTGGCGCGGGCCGGTGGCAAAGGTGGAGTTGCCGGCGCGGCCGGCCAACGCCCCTGCCCCGCCCGCCAACGCGCCGCCCACCTGGGCCGGCATGCTCGGCGGCGTGGCCCGCCCGCCCGGGATGCTGCCGGAATGGCGCCTGGCCGTGGTGCTGGAGGTGACGGACGCGGAGGCGAAGCTCGGCTTCCTCGACCGTGCCCCAGGCACGCCGCCCAACGTGCCGGCCACGCCGCGGCTGCTGGCGATGCCGATGGCCGAGACCACCTGGGCACGCCGACTGGTGAACGACAAGCCGGGCCCGGCACCGCGCCGCATGGGCGATGTGGTCAAGCCCGGGGACGTGGTGATGGCCGAGCCCATGCCGGGCACCCCCGCCCAGGGCCGCACCCCCGCCCGCCCGGAACGCCTCGCGCTGCGCCAGATCCCGCAGGCGCAGGGCGCGCTGGTGGCGCTGGATCCCGCCACGGGGCGGGTGCTCGCGATGGCCGGCGGCTGGAGCTTCGAGACCAGCCAGTTCAACCGCGCCACCCAGGCGTTGCGCCAGCCCGGTTCCAGCTTCAAGCCCTATGTGTATCTCGCAGCACTTCAATCCGGCCTCTCGCCCTCCCAGCGCTTCCTCGATGCCCCCTTCGTGGTGGACCAGGGGGCTGCGGGGAAATGGCGGCCGAGCAATTTCGCGCAGAGCTTCTCCGGCCCCGTCTCGATGCGCGTGGCGCTGGAGAAGTCGCTCAACCTCGTGACGGTCCGGGTGGCAGACAAGATTGGCATGGAACGCGTGGCGCAGCTGGCCATCGGGCTGGGCGTGGTGGACGACATGCCGCGCGTGCTGCCGGCAGCCCTCGGCGCAGTGGAAACCACGGTGCTGCGCCAGGCCGGCGCCTATGCCAGCTTCGTGGCTGGCGGCAAGCGCGTGGTGCCGACGCTGATCGACAGCGTGCAGGACCGCGAGGGCCGCGTGGTCTGGCGCGCCGAGGCGCTGGCCTGCGAGGGCTGCGACGACCCCGGCCGCCGGCCGCTGCTGCGCGACAACAGGCCGCAGGTGGTCGATCCGCAGAGCACGTTCCAGCTGGTGAACATGCTGCAGGGCGCGGTGCAGCGCGGCACCGGCAACGCGGCCGGCCAGGGCATCCGCACCGCCGTGGCGGGCAAGACCGGCACCAGCCAGGATTTCCAGGACAACTGGTTCGGCGGCTTCACGCCCGACATGGTGGCGATTGTCTGGGTGGGCTTCGACACGCCCTCCAGCCTGGGCGACAACGAGACCGGCGGCAGCAACGCGGCGCCGATCTTCCGCAACTTCATGGCCGCCGCGCAGCAGAACCGCCCGGCGCTGCGCTTCACCCCGCCGCCGGGGGTGAGCATGGCCGGGTGGGATTCCGGCAGCGGCACCGTAACCGATGCCTTCAAGCCCGGGCAGGAGCCCGGCGGCTCGACCGCGATTGTCGGTGCGGCCGCCGCCCCGGGGGCCGATGGCACGCCCGGCCCCCGCCCTGCCGCGGGTGGGGTCGACAGCGGGCTGGGCGGGCTGTATTGACCCCACCCGCCCGCGAGCAACATCCAGCGCAGGGATGCCATGTCCGCCGAATCCATCGCCCTCAACGAACAGATCAAGCAGTCCGTCGCGCTGCTGAGGAGGCATCTTTGACTGGGATGTCGCCCGCGCCCGCCTGGACGAACTGAACCACCGGGTCGAAGACCCCACCCTCTGGAACGACGCTGCCGCCGCGCAGGCGCTGATGCGCGAGCGCAACCGGCTGGCCTCCGCCATCGAAGGCGTGGAGAAGCTGGAGCAGGACGTCGCCGATACCAGCGAGCTGATCGAGATGGCCGAGGCCGATGGCGACATCGCCATGGCCAATGAAGGCATCGCCGCGCTGAAGCTGCTGGCCGAGGAAGCCAAGCGGCGCGAGATCGAATCGCTGCTCTCCGGCGAGGCCGACGGGCGCGACTGCTACATGGAAATCAACGCCGGCGCCGGCGGCACCGAGGCCCAGGATTGGGCCGAGATGCTGGTGCGGATGTACAACCGCTGGGCCGAGGCGCGCGGCTACAAGATCCAGCTGATCGAGCAGAGCGAGGGCGAGCAGGCCGGTATCAAGTCTGCCACGCTGCAGGTCACCGGCCCGAACGCCTATGGCTGGCTGAAGACCGAAGCCGGGGTGCACCGCCTGGTGCGCATCTCGCCCTTCGATGCCGCCGCCCGCCGCCAGACCAGCTTCGCCTCGGTCTGGGTTTATCCTGTAGTGGACGACACGATCGAGATCGAGATCGATCCCTCCGACCTTCGCGTGGACACCTACCGCGCCTCCGGCGCCGGTGGGCAGCACGTGAACAAGACCGAGTCGGCCATCCGCATCACCCACATCCCCACCGGGATCGTGGTCGCCTGCCAGACCGACCGCAGCCAGCACCGCAATCGCGCCACCGCGATGGAGATGCTGAAAGCCCGCATGTACGAGGCCGAGCTGCAGAAGCGCGAGGCCGTGGCCAATGCGCAGGAAGCCGCCAAGACCGATATCGGTTGGGGGCATCAGATCCGCAGCTACGTGCTGGCGCCGTACCAGATGGTGAAGGACCTGCGCACCGGCGTGGAGAAGGGCAACCCGGCAGCAGTGCTGGATGGCGACCTGGATGCCTTCATGGCCGCCGCCCTGGCGCAGCGCGTGGGGGCGACGCGGAGTGATGCGAGTGCGCAGGCGCAGTAAGGAAGAGTCTTCTTTTTTCTGAAGAAAAAAGAAGCAAAAAAGACTTCATTCGCTGGCACGCGTGCTGGACGACCGACATGCGTGCCAGTGATCAAAAGTTTTTTGGTTCTTTTTTTCAAAAAAGAACGTGCTTCCTACAATACCCCAACATCCCCATCCCCCCTGCCCCGCAGCAGGATGAACAACGCCAACGCCCCGGCCGTGATGGCGATCAGCATCGTGGCATAGGCCGCCGCCATGCCCACGTCGCCGGCCAGCGATTGCTGGTAGGCCGCCACCGGCAGGGTCCGAGTACCACCGGTGTAGAGCACGATCGAGGCGGAGAGTTCGTTGAACACCTCCACCCAGGCGATCGCGGCCCCTGCCAGCAGGCCCGGGCGCATCAGCGGCAGCATCACGCGCCGGAACCCGCCGAGCGGGCGCACGCCGAGGCTTTGCGATGCTTCCTCCAGCCCGCGGTCGATCTGGTAGACGATGCTGGCCGAGGCGCGGGCGACGAAGGGCAGCCGGCGGATGACGTACATCACCACGATGATCCCCGCCGTGCCGGTGAGCATCAGCGGCGGCTGGTTGAACACCGAGGCATAGCCGATGCCCAGCACGGTGCCGGGCACCACGTAGGGCACCATGATCAGCAAATCCGCCAGGCGCGAAAGCAGCCCGCTGCGCCGCGCGATCAGGTAGCCGGCCAGGGCGCCGAGTACGAGGATCATCACCAGGGCGATGGCGGCATAGCGCAGGCTGTTCCACAGCGCATCGCCCAGGGCGGCGAAGGCATTGGCGTAGTTCGCCAAGGTGAGCGCGGGCTGGAACACCACGCCACGCACCTCCAGGAAGGAGGAGCCGACGACAACGATCAGCGGCATGTTGGCCAGCAACACCAGCAGGGCGGTGCCGAGCGACATCAGCGCCCCGCGCCCGCCGCGCAACGGGGTGGCCACGCGGGTGCCGGAGGTGTCGTTGGAGACGGTGCGGCGTGCGGCGAGCCAGCGGGCGAAGATCACCAGCGTCATGGCCAGCAGCACCAGGATGGCCGCGGTGGTGGCGGCCATGCCGGGCTCGGCGCCGATTTCGGAGAGGTAGAGCGAGAAGGCCAGCGTGGCGAGCACCGGGAAGCGCTCGCCCTCGCCCAGGATGCTCGGCGTGCCAAAATCGGCGAGGATGCCGAGGAACACCAGCAGGATGCCGGTCACCAGCGCCGGCAGCACCAGCGGCAGGGTCACGGTGCCGATCACCGCGAGCCGCCCACGCCCGAGGCTGGCGGCGGCTTCCTCCAGCCCCACATTCACGCGCGAGAGACCGCTCCGCACCACCAGGAACATCACGGGGTAGTGGCTGAAGGCGGTGGCCAGGGCGATGCCGAAGGTGCCGTAGATCGGCGGGATGTCGATGCCGATGCCCGCCAGCGCCTGCCGCACCATGCCGCTGCGGCCGAACATCAGGATCCAGGCATAGGCACCGACGAAGGGCGGCGAGAGCATGGACATCAGGATCGCCACCTCGATCCAGCGCTTGGCGCGGAAATCGTAGCGCGCGAAGGCCAGCGCCAGCGGTACGGCGAGCAGCAGGGAGATGGCGGTGCCCAGCGCCGCGACCGTCAGGCTGTTGGTCAGCGCGCGGCGGAAGTAGCGGGATTCGAAGAAGGCAACGTAGTTCTCAAGCCCGAAGCGCCCGCTCTCCTGGCCGATCAGGCTCTGGCGGGCCAGTTCGGCCAGCGGCCAGGCGACGAACACCAGCATGATCGCCACCACCAGCAGCGCCACCAACGGCCAGGGGTCGCGCAGCAGGCGCGCAACGGCACTCACGCGATGCGCCAGCCGTCCACCGGCCCGGCCTCACGGGTGAACAGGCGGGCGCGGTCGGGGTGGAATTCCAGGTGCACGGCCTCGCCCTCGGCCGGCAGGGAGGTGCCGCTGGGCACGTCGGCATCCATCGTGGCGCCGGAGGGCAGGCGCAGATGCAGCCGGGTGCGATGGCCCATATAGGCGCGCATCAGCACCTCGCCCCGCAGGCAGGGCAGCGTGCCCGGCGCACCGCACAGACGCAGATCCTCGTTGCGCAAGGCGAGGCGCACCGGGCCGGTGGGGCGGCCCTCGCGCCGCGGCAGTACGAAGCTTGGACCTTCGGTGAGAGTGACGGCATCGCCCGGCGCCAGCGTGGCGTCGAACCAGTTGCAGCCGCCGATGAAGTCCGCGACGAAGGCGTGGGCCGGGGCCTCGAACACCTCCTCCGGCGGCGCGATCTGCAGCAGCTCGCCCTGGCGCATCACCGCGATGCGGTCGGAGATCGCCAGCGCCTCCTCCTGGTCGTGGGTGACATACAGCGTGGTGATGCCCAGCTCGCGCTGCATCAGCCGGATCTCGCGCCGCATCTCGATGCGCAGCAGAGCATCGAGGTTGGAAAGCGGCTCGTCCATCAGCAGCAGGTCGGGCTCGATCACCATGGCCCGCGCCAGGCCCACGCGCTGCTTCTGCCCGCCGGAAAGCGCATCAGGGAAGCGCCCGGCGAGCGCGCCCAGCTGCACCCGCTCCAGCGCCGCCTGCACGCGCTTGGCGCGATCACCGCCGCGTACGCCGCGGGCGGCCAGGCCGTAGGCGACGTTGTCCGCCACCGACATGTGCGGGAACACGGCATAGCTCTGGAACACCATGCCGAAGTTGCGCCCCTCCGGCGGCACGTCGCCCAGGTTGCGGCCGCCGACCTCGATGCGCCCTTCGGTCTGGCGCTGGAAGCCGGCGATCACGCGCAGCAGCGTGGTCTTGCCGCAGCCGGAGGGGCCGAGCAGCGTCACCAGCTCGCCACGCCGCACGGAAAGATCCACCCCGTTCAGCGCGGTGAAGTCGCCGAAGCGCACCTTGATGCCGGTGGCCTTCAGATGCGCGTCGGTCATGCGTGCAGGGTCAGCGGCGGACGAGGCGGAGGTAGCGGGCCAGCACATCCTTCTGCACGGCATTCGACCATTCCACGGGGATGTTCTTCACCGGCAGCTGGTCGGCCGGCGGCGCGCCGGGGGGCGGCGGCACATCGGCGCGGATCGGCCGGCGGGAGAACTTCTCCACCAGCAGGCGCTGCCCCTCGACGGAGACGATGTGGTCCACCAGCGCGCGCGCCCCGGCCGGGTTGGGGCCGCCGGCGACGATCGCCATGGCATCGGCCGCCATGCTGATCCCCTCCTTCGGGTAGACGATCCGCACCGGCGCGCCGCCCTGGATGTAGCGCGGGCCATAATCCTCCAGCGTGAGGCCGAGCGCGTATTCGCCCTGCGCCACGCCGCGCGGCACGGCGCCGGAGCTGCCGGTGATGACGAAGTTCTCCACCATCCGCTCGAACAGCTTCCAGCCCTCGGCCTCGCCGAAATTGTGCAGGATCTGCAGCAGCTGGATCAGCGCGCTGCCGGAGCGGTCCGCGCCCGCATAGGCGATCTTGCCCTTCCACTTCGGGTTGGCCAGCTCAGCCCAGCTGGTGGGGATCTCGGCTTCCGGCACCAGCTTGGTGTTCACCATCAGCACGGTGGCGAGCGTGACGGAGAAGGGAATCCAGTTCGGGCTCACCTTCAGCAAGGGCAGGATCGCCGCGTCCTCCGCCGGCGCATACTTGGCGAACAGCGCCGGGCTGCCATCGATCGACTCACCGCCCACGGAGATCACCGCATCGGCCAGCGGGCGGGCGCGCTCGGCGGTGATGCGGCGCACCAGCTCGCCGGAGCCGGCGGCGACCAGCTGGATGTCCATGCCGGCCTTCGCCTTGAAGCCGGGCGTCAGCGCGGTGACGGATTCGGCGAACGCGGTATAGGCCACCACCTGGCCCGCCTGCGCCCGCGCGGGCAGCGCAGCGGAAAGGGATGCGGCACCGGAGAGGGCCATCAGCTGGCGTCGGTTCATGCGCGCGGGCTCCTTGCATGCGGTTGCGTGCGGGATTGCCGCAACTTCGCGGCGCGGTCCAGACAAGATTCCAAGGTGTCTACCAGGCCCAGGCGACGCCGGCGCCGCCGCGCGGATCCGCCCCGGCCTGCCAGGTCCCCAGCGCGCCACGGCTGCCGCCGCCGAGCCAGATCGCATGGGCACGGCTCATCGTGGGGTCGAAGCTGTGCGGGCTATGGCGCACCTCGTGGCCGCGGGCCCGCAGGGCATCCACCACGCTCTGCTGCACGCGCGCCTCGGCAAACACCGGCCCGGCCTCGCAGTGGATGCGCGGGAAGGCCACGGCCTCGGCCGCCGTCATGCCGAAATCGACGATGTTGAGGATGGTGGTGAGCACGGCGGTGATGATCACGGAGCCGCCCGG
>CAMDAM010000029.1 GCA_945888575.1 Asaia bogorensis
GTCCAGCCCCAGTTCCGGCCGGACTGCTCCGCCCCCACCTGGCCCTTCTCGCAGACCACCACCGGAATGCCCTTCTGCGCCAGGAACAGCGCGGTCGAGATCCCCGCGATCCCGCCCCCGATCACCACCACGCTGGTGCGGTGCGGCAGATCGGTGTCGGTCGGCACGGTATCCATGCGCGGGGCCATCGGAATCTCCTTGTCGGCGGCGTGCGCGAGTGTCCGCCACCCCTGCCGCCCCGTCCAGGGCTCAGGGCCGCTCCAGCATCCAGCTGAACAGCCGATAATGCAGGCCGGGATGCTCCCCGGTTCGCCGGAACCCCGCCCGCGCCAGCATCTTCGCCGAGGCCGTGTTCGGCACGTCTGAGATCGCCGCGATGCGGGGCAGGGCGAGCGCCCCAAACCCATGCGCCAGCACCGCGGACAGCATCTCCCCGGCCAGGCCCTGGCCCCAGGCATCGGGATGCAGCGCCACGGTCGGCTCCGCCTCGCCGTCCAGCACAGGGATCAGATCCACCAGCACCTGCGGCACCGGCTTCAATGAAACCAAGCCCACCTTCGCCCCTGCCTGCTCGGCGATCCACATGCCCATGTCGCTGGGCACCAGCGCCAGGCTCTCCGCCACGATCCCCGCTACCACGTCGCGCGGCAGCGCCTTGTCGTCGCACAGGTAGCGCCGCACATCGGGCAGGATCAGCAGCCGCCACAGGAAATCCGTGTCGCCCGGGCGAACAGGGCGCAGCGCCAGCCGGTTCGTGCTCAGCGTTGGCAGCATGGGCGGCAGGCTACCGGCCCGCCGCCGCGTGCTGCAAGAGTTAGCCCACGAAGCTGCCGGGATACACGGGATAGGTCGTCTCGCTCAGCACCACGGTATGGTTCTGCACGTCACGCACCCCCGGCACCGACTGCGCCGCCAGCTCCAGCGCCCGGCCTTCCTCGTGCGAGGTCACCATGCCCCACAGATGCACCACGCCCCCGGTCACCACCACGGAGTTGTCCGCCCGCCGGCTCCAGGCCTGCTGCGACAATTCCTTGGTCAGCGCTGCGCGAATCTCCGTATCGCTCGCCGCCGCGCAGGGGCCATCCGGCAGGGCGGCGAAGGCGCGCAGCAGGTTGGCCCGGCTGACGATGCCCACCAGCCGCCGTTCCTGCACCACCGGCACGCGCTTGATCCGGTGCTCCTCCATCAGGTCGGCGATCGCATCCAGCGACGTTCCCGGGCCCACGCACACCACGTCGCGCGTCATCACGTCGGCGGCCACCCTGGCGTGGCTGCGCACGTATTCCTCCGCCAGCTTCGCCGTGCCGGTGAAGAAGGCCCGCCAGGCCGAGCGCTGCTTCTGCGTGCCAAGCTCCGCCCGCCGCAGCAGGTCGCCCTCGCTCACCAGCCCCAGCACCGCGCCGGCCTCATCCACCACCGGCACCGCGCTGATCCCGTGGCGCAGCAGCAGCGTCACGATCTCGGCCACCGGAGTCTGCGGCGCCACGGTCACCACCGCCGTCGTCATCACATCGCCTGCGTTCATGCTCGCCTCCTTCGTGTAGCGCAGAATTCATGCGCTCAGAACGCGCCCTGCGCGCGTTCCGTGCATTGATCCAGGTCAGAGGCGCGCCGCGCCGCCCCGCTACACTGCGCCCATCAACCAAACCCCGTACGCAATGGGAGAGACACCATGTTCAAGAGCCTCCTGGTCCCCACCACCGGCGGCCCCGGCGACGCGGCGGTCTTCGCCACCGCCCGCCTCGTCGCCCAGGCCTTCGGCAGCCACCTCGAATTCCTGCACGTGCGCGTGGACACCAGCGAGGTGCTCATGAGCATGACCGCCGGCGGCGTCGGCGGAGGAGACGCCGTGCAGGTCGTGATCGACCGCATGGACGCCGAAGCGGACGCCACCGCCACCGCCGCCCGCCAGGCGATAACCGACCTGCTCGCCGGCGCCGGCATCCAGCTGCGCGACGAACCCGATGGCAGCTTCCCCAGCGCCCAGATCAGCCTGGAAACCGGCAACCAGAGCGCCTGGGTCGCCCAGTACGGCCGCTTCGCCGACCTCGTCCTGATGGGCCGCGGCGGCCCGGATGACGGTGCCGCCGAAACCCTCGAAGCCGCGCTGATGGATACCGGCAAGCCGCTGCTGATCGCCCCGGCCACCCCGCCGTCCAGCCTGGGCAAGCGCATCGTCATCGCCTGGAAGGATACGCCGGAAGCCGCCCGCGCCGTTTCCTGCGCGCTGCCCTTCATCGGCCAGGCAGACCAGGTCACCATCGTCACCGTGCTGGACGATGCCGACTCCAAGGACGAATCCGGCAGCCGCCTGCTGCGCGCCCTGCGCTGGCACAACAAGGCGGTCGAGGTCCGCACCCTGCTGCGCGGCAGCGCCAGTGCCGCGGACGTGCTGCACCGGGAGGCGGAGGCACTGGGCGCCGACCTCATGGTGATGGGCGGCTACAGCCACTCCCGCCTGCGCGAGGTTGTGTTCGGCGGCTTCACCCGCCGCACCCTGGGCAGCGCGGGCATCCCGGTGCTGATGGCCCACTGATCCCGATACCCCGGCGCCCGCTGGCGCCGGGAAGACCCGCAAAAAGGAAGGGGCGGAACCCGCAGGTTCCGCCCCCTTTGTCGTCAGGCCAGGAAGCGTGCGCGGATCAGGCGCCAGCCGTCTCCAGCACCCCACCCACCAGCACCTGGCCGTCGAGCACGCGGCGCACGGTCACCTGCTCCAGGCGCTCGGCCGAAGCGGGCAGGGAGATCGAGAAGCCGCCACGCCCACCGCCGATGCCGGCCTGGTCCAGGTCGGAGCGGTAACGGTTGGCCACCACGCGGCCCACCACTTCGCCATCCACCAGCACCTCGGCCTCCACGGCCTCGGCAGCGGCGGAGTCCACCAGCCAACCCGTCAGGATGCCGTTCTCCAGGCTCTCCAGATGGCCGGCCACCGGGCCCACCGCGTTCGGGCCAGCGACGATGCCGGCGATCTCGGCCAGGCGGCGGCGGATGGCGGAGAGCTGGAAGCCCTCCTCCAGGCGCGGCTGCTCGGCCGGGCGCGGCGCAGAGGTGCCGTAGATCAGGTTGTATTCGTCGGCGTTGTCGAACATCGCGCGGCTGTCATGGTCCACGAAGGTCTCGCTCGCCGCGCCCTCGGCGAACACCGCCTCATGGCCATCGAGCTCGATGTGGAAGTAGCTCACATCGCCGGGGTTCTGGTCGCGCACGATCGACACGCCGTTCACCAGCGCCGCCGCCGGCACCATCGCGCCGTCGATCAGCATGCCGTGCTGCGGCGACACCTTCAGGTCGCGCACCGGCAGACCGCCGCCGAGCGAGCCGGCCTTGAACACCACGGGGCGCACGAACGCCTCGCTGGCGCCGAACTCCGCCTCGTAGGAGCGGTGGCCGATCCACTTCACCGTCTTGGCGCTGCCATCCAGCGTCACCACGGAGTCGCCCGCGCGCAGCATTTCCACCGCCTGCTCGCCGGCCGGGGTGCGGATCAGCGTGCCCTGCAGGTAGCAGGCAATGTTGATCGCGTAGTGGTGGGCGCGGTTCGCACCCACGGTGCTGCCCGGAGTGGCCTCGTTGCGGCCACGCAGCGTGATCGTGAAGGCGTCGACCATCGAGGTCGAGACGATGAACAGCTTGTTCAGCCAGAACTCCGCCTCGGCCGCCGTGCCGCGGAAGGTCACCGCCGCCTGGCCCAGGGTCACCGCCGCGCTGCTTCCGCCCGAGATCGTGAACAGCGTGGCGCCGTTCGTCTGGCCCGACAGGCCAGCGTTGTCGGAGAAGGTCAGGTTCAGGTTCACCTGGTTGGCGGTCCCGCCGGCATCGGCGACTGTCACGGTCTGGAACGGATTGAACGTGAACGCCGTCGTTCCCGAGGCGACCGTGATCGAGACGGTCTGGTTCGGCGAGCCTGAGGGGGCGATCTGCTGGCTGGTACCGATGCCGAGCACCGAGTCAGTGCCAGTGATCGTATCGTCGTCGAATGTATACAGGGCCATGAGCGAAGCTCCTTCAAACGTGCCGGCCGCGCCGGCTTATGGATCTCAGTGAAAAGGCAGGGCCACGGTCATTTCCGTCCACCCTTCCTTAACATACCGGAGCACGTATCACATCCATGACCAAAGCCGTCAACGATCTCATGTGATTAAACATCTGAGACAGTTTTTGACAAAATGTAACTCAGCCATCCCTGAATCAAAAACCGTCTGAAACCAAATGCTTGATCGTCTTCAACCCTGCTTCGATCCGCGCTGACCGCGTCATCACCGCTCTCACGAACGCGTGAATTTCATGAATCCCGCCCTCACGCGCCCCGTGCCCGATACACAACGAACCCCGCGATCGCATCCAGCAGCGCCTGCGGCTCGTCCGCCCGAATCGAATGGCTCGAATGCTCGAAGATCCGCAGGTCACTCCCGGGGATCAGCCGGTGGATCTCCTCGGAGAATTCCGGCGGGCAGATCCAGTCGTGCCGCCCCGCGCAGATCAGCGTCGGCGCCGTGATCGCCGCCAACTCCGGCCGAAGGTCGTAGCTCTGCAGGAACCCGCCCGGCTTGAACGCCATGTTGATCGCATCCGGCGACAGGATTCCCCGGTCCCGCCCCTTCGCCGCCGCCGCGGGGTCGAAGGTGGTGGAGTACATCGGACCCATGTGGTCGTAGTAGTTGCGCAGCTGCGCCTCGTCGGTCAGCTCCCCGGCCCAGAGCTGGCGGCACACCTCGATCTGCGCCGGCGTCCCGCGCTCCGCCACGATCTGCCGCGCCCGCGCATTGAACCCGTAATGCGCCGCGGTCACGATCAGCACCAGGTGGCTCACGCTGTCCGGGTAGCGCGCCGCATGCGCCATCGCCACCATGCCGCCATAGCTGGTCCCGATGGACACGATCGGGCCGAGCCCCAGGTGAACCCGCAGCGCCTCCATGTCCTCCACGTTCTCATCGAGCGTGTATTTGGAAACGTCCCCGCGCGCCGAGCGCCCCTGGCCGCGATGGTCGAAGTAAACCAGCTGCATCCGCTCCGCGAGCGGCGCCATCCCCGGCTTGAACCCGCTATGGTCCCCACCCGGCCCGCCATGGATCACGAACGCCACCGGCTGCTCGCGCATCCGCCGCCCATCGGGCACCAGCCCCATGCCCTCCACGTCGAAGTAGATCTCGGTGTCGCGGATGCGTGCGCGCATGGTGCTGCCCTTCTGCCCAACGGGCCGATACGCTAGACCGATGCCATAACGGAGGAAACATGGCGCGCACCCGAATCCTGATCGATTGCGACCCCGGCCACGACGACGCCGTCGCGATCCTTTACGCCGCGCGCCATCTCGATCTGCTCGGCCTCACCACCGTGCACGGCAACAACACGCTGGAACGCGTCACGCACAACGCGCTGTCCATCCTCGCCCTCGGCGGCATCGACGTGCCCGTCGCCATGGGCTGCGCCGCACCTCTCGTCGCGCCGATGCACCCCATCGCCGAAGCCCACGGTAAAACCGGGCTGGACGGCGCCGACCTTCCCGCCCCCCGCGCCCAACCCATCGCCCAGCATGCGGTGGACTTCATCATAGAGACCGCCCGCGCAAACCAGGGCGAACTGGTGCTGGCCGCCATCGGCCCCTGCACCAACGTCGCCATGGCCTTGAAGAAGGAGCCACGCCTGGCCCATTGGCTGCGCGAGATCACCGTCATGGGCGGCTCCACCACGCTCGGCAACATCCGCGCGGTCGCCGAATTCAACATCTGGTGCGACCCGGAAGCCGCCGCCGTGGTGTTCGAAAGCGGCGCGGCCATCCGCATGGTCGGCTACAACGTCACTATCGCCACCGGCACCACCGAGGCGGACATTGCCCGCCTGCGCACCGGCGGCCGCGTCGGCACCACCATCGCGGGCCTGCTTGATTTCTACCTGGGCCGCGGCCGCGCCGCGATCGGCCTGCAACTCGCCCCCATGCACGATGTCTGCGCCATCGTACCTTATATTGATGAAACCCTGCTCACCTACCGCCATGCCCACGTCGCCGTGGAAACCCAGGGCACCCACACCCGTGGCATGACGGTATGCGACCTGCGCACACTCACGGAAGAAGGCATGCTCACCCGCGCCGGCCGCCCACCCAACGCCCATGTCGCCATCGCCAGCGATGCCCCTCGCCTCATTGCCGGCGTTGTCGATACGCTGCTGGGCTACGGACCATGATCAGCTACTGCCGCAACCTGGAGGACGTCATCATCCAGCGCGTCTTCGCCGACGTGGCGGAAGGCCGCTATCTGGATATCGGCGCCAGTGCCCCGATGAACGACAGCACCACCTTCGCTCTTTATGAGCGAGGCTGGCGCGGCATCGCCGCCGACCCGATCCTGGAGGTGGAGGCGTGGCAAACCCATCGCCCGCGCGATCTTGCGCTGCGCACCATGCTCGGCGCCCAGCCCGGCACCCGCCGCCTTTTCGCATATCCGAACTTCTCCCAGTCCAGCACCGGCTCGCCAGACATTCGCGATCACCTGGCCCGGCACGGGCTGGAAGCCCCGGTGGAATTCGAGGTTCCCGTCGTCACGGCCAACGACCTCCTGGCCTCCATGCCCCCGGGCGTTCCCCTCCACCTCGTCTCGATCGACGTGGAAGGGATGGAGACCGAGGTGCTGTCCGGCATGGACCTGCTGCGCTACCGTCCCTGGCTGATGGTCATTGAGGCAGTGCTCTCCGGAACCCCCACCCCCAGCCACCACGCATGGGAGCCGGCGCTGCTGGAGAAGGGCTACCTCATGGCCTATTTCGACGGCGTGAACCGCTACTACCTGGCCTGGGAACAGCGCAGCCTGCTCGGCCGGCTGATGCTGCCGCCCAATGTCTGGGATCAGTACGAGCGCGCCAGCGAACGCGACATGCAGGCCCGGATCAAGGAGCTGGAAGCCAGGCTGGCCGCCGCGGGTCCGCAGGGGCCCGGCGCATGAGCCCGACCGACCGGAGGCATTGATGGATTTCGACCTCACCGAAGACCAGCGCGCCTTCCAGGAAACCGCCCGCGCCTTCGCAGCCAGTCGCCTGGCCCCCAACGCCGGGCGATGGGACGCCGAGCGCCACTTCCCGGCGGAGGAACTCCGCGAAGCCGCCGCCCTGGGCTTCGCCGGCCTCTACGTGGCCGAGGAACACGGCGGCACCGGCCTCTCCCGCCTCGACGCCGCCCTGGTGTTCGAGGAGCTGGCCCATGCCTGCCCCAGCACCACCGCCTTCCTGACCATCCACAACATGGTCGCCTGGATGCTCTCCCGGTGCGGCAACCAGGAACAGCGCGACCGCTGGCTCCCCCGCGTCCTCACCGGCGAATTGTTCGTCTCCTACTGCCTCACCGAACCCGGCAGCGGCTCCGACGCCGCGGCGCTGAAGACCCGCGCTCAGGACACCGGTGACGGCGCCTACGTCGTGAACGGCACCAAGGCCTTCATCTCCGGCGGCGGCATCTCGGATCTCTACGTCACCATGGTCCGCACCGGCGCCGACAGCCCGCGCGGCATCTCCTGCCTCGTCGCCGAAAAGGGCATGCCGGGCCTCTCCTTCGGCGCGCCGGAAAACAAGATGGGCTGGAACAGCCAGCCCACCGCCCAGGTCATCTTCGACGACGTCCGCGTGCCCCACGAAAACCGGCTGGGCCAGGAAGGCGAAGGCTTCCGCTTCGCCATGATGGGTCTCGATGGTGGCCGCATCAACATCGCCGCCTGCTCGCTGGGCGGCGCCCGTGCCTGCCTGGAAGCCGCCAAAGCCTACGTCCAGGAACGCCGCGCCTTCGGCAAAACCCTGTCCGAATTCCAGGCGCTGCAGTTCAAGCTGGCGGACATGGCCACCGAGCTGGAAGCCGCCCGCCTCATGGTCCACCGCGCCGCCGTCGCTCTCGACAACCGCGCACCGGATGCCACGATGCGCTGCGCCATGGCCAAGCGCTACGCCACCGATGCCTGCTTCCGCATCGTGGACGAAGCGCTGCAACTCCATGGCGGCTACGGCTACATCCGCGAATACGGGATGGAACGCTACCTGCGTGACCTCCGGGTGCACCGCATCCTGGAAGGCACCAACGAAATCATGCGCGTCATCATCGCGCGGAAACTGCTGGAGGCAGCATGAAAGTCGCACTCATCGGCCTGGGCAACATGGGCCTGCCCATGGCCGCCAACCTGCTCAAGGCCGGCCACCAGGTCATCGGCTTCGACCTCAACGAGGCCGTCCTGGCCGCCCACCGCGCCAATGGCGGCGAAACCGCCCCCACCATCGCGCAAGCGGTGGCGGACGTGGACGCGGTGGTCACCATGCTCCCCACCGGCAAGCACGTGGCCGACGTGTGCACGGGGCAGGGCGGCATCCTCGCCAGCATCAGCCCGCGCACCAAGCTGATCATCGACAGCTCCACCATCGACGTCGCCACCGCCAAATCGGTCGGCGCCGACGCCGCGGAAAAGGGCATCGAGTTCCTGGATGCGCCGGTCTCCGGCGGCACCGCCGGCGCCGCGGCCGGCACCCTCACCTTCATGGTCGGCGGCACCGAAGCCGGCTTCGCCGCGGCCGAACCCCTCCTGAAAGGCATGGGCCGCGCCATCATCCACGCCGGCCCCGCCGGCAGCGGCCAGGTCGCCAAGGCCTGCAACAACATGATGCTCGCCATCAACATGATCGGCGTGTCCGAAGCCTTCGCCATGGCCGAACGCCTCGGCCTCTCGCGCCAGAAGATGTTCGACATCGTCGCCCCCAGCACCGGCCAGAGCTTCGCCCTCACCGGCTACTGCCCCGTCCCCGGCCCGGTCCCCACCACGCCGGCCAACCGCGATTACACGCCCGGTTTCGCCACCAAGCTGATGGTGAAAGACCTCCGCCTCGCCCAGGAAGCCGCCGAAGCCGGCGGCGCCCCCACCCCGCTCGGCGCCCACACCACCCGCATCTTCGAAGCCATGATGGAAGACGGCCACGGCGACCGGGATTTCTCCATCATCGCCCAATGGCTCGGCGCCAAGTTCCGCACCGACCTGGCCTGAAGGGAGCCGAAAGATGAGCCTCGAAGCCTTCAAGCAGGCCCGCCAGTTCCTGTTCGACCACCGCACCGACTACGCCACCGCCTACCGCGACTTCCGCTGGCCGGTGATGGACAAGTTCAACTTCGCGCTGGACTGGTTCGACGCCGAGCTCGCCAACGGCCCCCTGGCCAATAACCCAGCCCTCCAGATCGAAGGCGAGGGCGCGGCCACCCTCACCTTCGCCCAGCTCTCCGAACGCTCCAACCGCGTCGCCAACGCCATGCGCGCCCTGGGCGTCACCCGCGGCGACCGCATCCTGCTCATGCTCGGCAACGTCGTCCCGCTGTGGGAGGTGATGCTCGCCGCCATCAAGCTTGGCGCCGTCGTCGTCCCCACCTCCACCCTGCTGAACAAGCCCGACCTCGCCGACCGCCTCGCCCGCGGCCGTGTCAAGCACATCGTCGCCGCCACAGCCGACTGCGCCAAGTTCGAGGGCCTCGACCCCCAGGCCACCCGCATCGCCGTGGGCGAAGCCCCCCCGGGCTGGACCGCCTACGAAACTCTCCACTCGGGCTCAGCAACCTTCACGCCCGATGGCCCCACCAACGCCACCGACCCCCTGCTGCTTTACTTCACCTCCGGCACCACCGCGAAGCCGAAGCTGGTGCTGCACAGCCACCAGAGCTACCCGGTCGGCAGCCTCTCCACCATGTTCGCCCTGGGCCTGCAGCCCGGCGACAAGCACCTCAACATCTCCTCGCCCGGCTGGGCCAAGCACGCCTGGTCCTGCTTCTTCACCCCCTGGCTCGCCGGCGCCACCATCTTCATCCTCAACCAGCCCCGCTTCAACGCGAAGGCGATGCTCGACGCGCTGGCCGCGCACAAGGTCACCTCCCTCTGCGCCCCCCCCACCGTCTGGCGCATGTTCATCCAGGAAGACCTCAAATCCTGGAAGATGTCCCTGCGCGAGCTCCTCTCCGCCGGCGAACCCCTCAACCCCGAGGTCATGGACCAGGTCGAAGCCGCCTGGCACATCACCATCCGCGACGTCTACGGCCAGACCGAAACCACCGCCCAGATCGGCAACCCGCCCGGCCTCAAGGTCAAGCCCGGCTCCATGGGCGTCCCCATGCCCGGCTACCGCATGCGCCTGCTGAACACGGCCGACGAGGACGCCAACGAAGGCGAAGTCTGCATCGCCCTCGATGCCAAACCCCCCTCCCTCATGCAAGGCTACCAGAACGAGGACGGCACCTTCCAACCCCTCGGCACCGACGTCTACCGCACCGGAGACGTCGCCAGCCGCGACGCCGACGGCTACCTCACCTTCATCGGCCGCGCCGACGACGTCTTCAAGGCCAGCGACTACCGCATCTCCCCCTTCGAGCTGGAATCCGTCCTCATCGAACACCCCGCCATCGCCGAAGCCGCCGTCGTCCCGGCGCCAGACCCGATCCGCCTCGCCGTCCCCAAGGCCTATATCGTCCTGGCCCCGGGCTCGAACGGCTCCCCGGAAACCGCGCTCTCCATCTTCCGCCACTGCCGCGAACGCCTGGCCCCCTTCCAGCGCATCCGCCGCCTGGAATTCTCCGACCTGCCGAAAACCATCTCCGGCAAAATCCGGCGCGTGGAACTGCGCCAATCCGAACAAGGCCGCGCGGAACGTGCGCAGGGCGAATACCGCGAGGACGACTTTCCGGAGCTCAAGGCATGAAGGAAGAGTCTTCTTTTTGTGAACAAAAAGAAGCAAAAAAACTTCATTCACTTGCGCCGGGGCTAGCCCGGGCACAAATGAATAAAAGTTTTTTGGTTCTTTTTTTCAAAAAAGAACATTCTTCCTGAGAGAGGCAACACCCATGGCCAGCAACACCGAGTACGGCCTAGATTTCGACCTCGGCGAAGAGATCGACATGCTGCGCGACAGCGTCCGCCGCTTCGCCGAAGCCGAGATCGCCCCCCGCGCCGCGGAGATCGACCGCAGCAACGAATTCCCCAACGACCTCTGGCGCAAGATGGGCGAACTCGGCGTCCTCGGCCTCACGGTGGAGGAGGAGTATGGCGGCGCCGGCATGGGCTACGTCGCCCACACGATCGCGGTCGAGGAAATCAGCCGCGCCTCCGCCTCGGTCGGCCTGTCCTACGGCGCCCACAGCAACCTCTGCGTCAACCAGATCCGCCGCAACGGCACCGAAGCACAGAAGCGCCAGTACCTTCCCAAGCTCATCTCCGGCGAACACATCGGCGCCCTCGCCATGAGCGAACCCGGCGCCGGCTCCGATGTCGTCTCCATGCGCCTCAAGGCGGAGCCCAAGGGCGACGGCTACCTCCTCTCCGGCACCAAGTTCTGGATCACCAACGGCCCCGACGCCGACGTTCTGGTCGTCTACGCCAAAACCAACCCCGAAGCCCACCAGCGCGGCATCACCGCCTTCCTGATCGAGAAGGGCATGCCCGGCTTCAGCTGCGCCCAGAAGCTGGACAAGCTCGGCATGCGCGGCTCCAACACCGGCGAGCTGGTGTTCGACAACGTCGAAGTCCCCGCCAGCCACATCCTCGGCCGGCTCGATGGCGGGGTAGGGGTCCTGATGAGCGGCCTGGATTACGAACGCGTCGTCCTCTCCGGCGGCCCGCTGGGCATCATGCAGGCCTGCATGGACGTGGTGCTGCCCTACATCCACGACCGCAAGCAGTTCGGCCAGGCCATCGGCGAATTCCAGCTGATGCAAGGCAAGATCGCCGACATGTACACGGTGATGAACGCCGCCCGCGCCTACGTCTACGCCGTGGCAAAAGCCTGCGACCGCGGCCGCACCACACGAAAAGACGCCGCCGGCGCCATCCTCTACAGCGCCGAAAAAGCCACCTGGATGGCACTGGAAGCCATCCAAACCCTCGGCGGCAACGGCTACATCAACGACTACCCCACCGGCCGCCTCCTGCGCGACGCCAAGCTCTACGAAATCGGCGCCGGCACCAGCGAAATCCGCCGCATGCTCATCGGCCGCGAGCTGTTCCGAGAAACCGCATGACCCTCCCCACCACCATCGACCCCCGCTCGGCAGATTTCGCCGCCAACGCGCAGGCCATGCGCGAACAGGTCGCCGAAATCCGTTCCCACGCCGAAAAGGTCGCCCTGGGCGGCGGCGAGGTCGCCCGCAAGCGCCACCTCTCCCGCGGTAAGCTCCTCCCCCGCCAGCGCATCGAAGCCCTGCTCGATCCCGGCACGCCCTTCCTGGAACTCTCCCAACTCGCCGCCCACGGCATGTACGGCAACGAGGTCCCCTCAGCCGGCATCATCACCGGCATCGGCCGCGTCTCCGGCCGCGAATGCGTCATCGTCTGCAACGACGCCACGGTGAAGGGCGGCACCTACTTCCCCGTCACCGTCAAGAAGCACCTGCGCGCCCAGGACATCGCCCGCCAGAACCGCCTCCCCTGCCTCTATCTCGTGGATTCCGGCGGCGCCAACCTCCCCAACCAGGACGAGGTCTTCCCCGACCGCGACCATTTCGGCCGCATCTTCTTCAACCAGGCGCAGATGTCCGCCGAGGGCATCGCCCAGATCGCCGTCGTCATGGGCAGCTGCACCGCCGGCGGCGCCTACGTCCCCGCCATGTCGGATGAGTCGATCATCGTCAAAGGCCAAGGCACCATCTTCCTCGGCGGCCCCCCGCTGGTGAAAGCCGCCACCGGCGAAGTCGTCACCGCGGAAGACCTCGGCGGCGCCGATGTCCACACCCGCATCTCCGGCGTCGCCGACCACTTCGCCGAGAACGACGCCCACGCCCTCGGCATCGCCCGCCGCATCGTCGCCACCCTCAACACCACCAAGAACCCCAACCTGGCGCTGCGTGAACCCAAATCCCCGCGCTACAGTGCGGAAGAGATCTACGGCATCATCCCCGCCGACCGCCGCCGCCCCTACGACGTCCGCGAAATCATCGCCCGCATCGTGGACGACAGCGAATTCGACGAATTCAAGAAACTCTACGGCACCACCCTCGTCACCGGCTTCGCCCATATCTGGGGCTACCCCGTCGGCATCGTCGCCAACAACGGCATCCTGTTCAGCGATTCCGCCCAGAAGGCCGCCCACTTCATCGAGCTCTGCGCCCAACGCGGCATCCCGCTCGTGTTTCTCCAGAACATCACCGGCTTCATGGTCGGCCGCAAATACGAGAACGGCGGCATCGCCAAGGACGGCGCAAAGATGGTCACCGCGGTGGCCACCGCCAACGTCCCCAAATTCACCGTCGTCATCGGCGGCAGCTTCGGCGCCGGCAATTACGGCATGTGCGGCCGCGCCTACGACCCGCGCTTCCTCTGGATGTGGCCCAACGCCCGCATCTCCGTCATGGGTGGCGAGCAGGCCGCCAGCGTCATGGCCACCATCCGCCGCGACAACATGGAAGCCAAAGGCGAGACCTGGCCCGCCGAAGCCGAGGACGCCTTCAAGCAACCAATCCGAGACCAATACGAAACCCAGGGCCACCCCACCTACGCCACCGCAAGGCTGTGGGATGACGGCATCATCGACCCCATCGACACCCGCCGCGTCCTTGGCCTCGGCCTCTCCGCCGCCCTGAACGCCCCCATCGCGCCGACGAAATTCGGCCTGTTCCGGATGTGATGGCGATGTTCACCAAGCTCCTCATCGCCAATCGCGGCGAAATCGCCTGCCGCATCATCCGCACCGCGCGCCGCATGGGCCTGCGCACCATCGCCGTCCATTCCGACGCCGATGCCACCGCCCAGCACGTCGCCATGGCCGACGAAGCCCACCGCATCGGCCCCGCCGCCCCGCGCGACTCCTACCTGCGCATCGAAGCCATCCTCGAAGCCGCCCGCATCAGCGGCGCGCAAGCCATCCACCCCGGCTACGGCTTCCTCTCCGAAAACGCCGCCTTCGCCGAAGCCTGCGCCGAGGCCGGCCTCATCTTCGTCGGCCCCCCGCCCTCTGCCATCCGCGCCATGGGCGGCAAATCCCAGGCCAAGGCCCTCATGGCCGAAGCCGGCGTCCCCCTCGTGCCGGGCTACCATGGCGAAGCGCAGGATCTCCCCACCCTGCAATCCGCCGCGGACAGCATCGGCTACCCCGTCCTCATCAAGCCCAGCGCCGGCGGCGGCGGCAAAGGCATGCGCGTGGTGGACTCCGCCACCGATTTCCCCGCCGCCCTCGAAGGCGCCCAACGCGAAGCCCGCTCCAGCTTCGGCGACGACCGCGTCCTCGTCGAAAAATACCTCACCCGCCCCCGCCACATCGAAATCCAGGTTTTTGCGGACACGCACGGCAACACCGTCAGCCTCTTCGAACGCGACTGCTCCATCCAGCGCCGCCACCAGAAGATCATCGAGGAAGCGCCGGCCCCAGGCATGACCACCACGATGCGCGCCGCCATGGGCGAAGCCGCCATCGCCGCCGCCCGCGCGGTGAACTACGTCGGCGCCGGCACCGTGGAATTCATCGCCGAAGGCGACTCCTTCCACTTCATGGAAATGAACACCCGCCTCCAGGTCGAACACCCCGTCACCGAAGCCATCACCGGCCTCGACCTGGTCGAATGGCAACTCCGCATCGCCGCCGGCGAACCTCTCCCGCTCACGCAGGCGCAACTCGGCATCCAGGGCCACGCCATCGAAGTCCGCCTCTACGCCGAAGACCCCGCCCGCAACTTCCTCCCCTCCGTCGGCACCCTCTCCCACCTGAAGCTCCCGGAAGGTATCCGCATCGACGCAGGCGTCCGCCCTGGCGACACCATCACGCCGGATTACGACCCGATGATCGCCAAGCTCATCGTCCACGCCCCCGATCGCCGCGCCGCCCTCGCGCGCCTCTCCCAGGCCCTCGCCCAAACCGAGGTCGTCGGCGTCCAAACCAACCTCCCCCTCCTGCGCGCCCTGGCCACCAACCCCGCCTTCGCCGGAGGAACCTTCGACACCGGCCTCATCGCCCGCCATCCGGAACTGCTGGACGGCACGGCCACCACGCCGGATCTCGCCCTCGCCGCCGCAGCCCTCACCATCCTCAACACCCGGTCTCAATCCGCCATCATCCCAGGCGACCCCCACTCCCCCTGGTCCGCCCAGGACAGCTGGCGCCCGAACCTGCCGGGCCACCAAACCCTCCTCCTGCGCCACCAGGGCGAAACCACCGAAATCACCGCCCACCCCGCCCCCAACGGCGGCTGGCACCTGGAATGGGACAGCGTCCAGCACACTGTTCATTCCACTGCCCACGCCACCCCCCACGAAGCCGCGCTCCTCCTCCGGCTGGACAGCACCGCCGCCCGCGCCACCGTCATCGCCACCCCGCCCCGCCTCACCGTGGTGCTAGACGGCACCAACCACACCATCGAGGAAATCGACCCCCACGCCCCGCCCGAAGCCGCCAGCGCCGGGGCAGGGCGCGTCATCTCCCCCATCCCCGGCCGCGTCGCCCGCCTTCTCGTCGCCCCCGGAGACACCGTCGCCAAGGGCCAAACCCTCCTCGTTCTGGAGGCGATGAAGATGGAGCTCCCCCTCACCGCCGCCGCCCCCGGTACCGTCGCCGCCATCCGCTGCGCGGAAGGTGAGATGGTCGCCGAAGGGATCGAACTCGTGCTGCTCGATCCCGCTTGAATAGGTCAGCACCAATGCCATATCATCGCGCATACGCGAGGGGGCCACGGCCATGAAGCACTCCACGGTCACGCTGGACGACAAGTACCAGGTCGGCTCCGACCGGTTCTTCCTCACCGGCTCCCAGGCGCTCGTCCGCCTCCCCCTGCTGCAACGCCAGCTGGACCAGCAAGCCGGCCTCAACACCGCCGGCTACATCTCGGGCTACCGCGGCTCCCCGCTCGGCGGGGTGGATATCCAGATGTGGAACGCCAAGAAGCGCATCGAGGAAGCCCACATCGTCTTCCGCCCCGGCGTGAATGAGGAACTGGCCGCCACCGCCATCTGGGGCACCCAGCAACTCCCGCACCTGCAAACCGCCAAATACGACGGCGTCTTCGCCTATTGGTACGGCAAGGGCCCCGGCGTCGATCGCTCCGGCGACGTGTTCCGCCACGCCAACTACGCCGGCACCGCCCGCCACGGCGGCGTCCTCGTCATGGCTGGCGACGACCACGGCTGCAAATCCTCCACCGTCCCGCACCAGAGCGAGCTGGCCCTCACCGCGGCCCACATGCCCATCCTGGTGCCGTCCGACATCACCGACATCCTCCAGTTCGGCCTGCACGGCTGGGCCATGTCCCGCTGGTCCGGCCGCTGGATCGGCTTCAAGCTGGTCGGCGACGTGATGGATTCATCCGCCTCCGTCGCCTTCGACCTGCCGGATTTCCGCATCATCCTGCCCGATGGCCCCCACCCCGATGCCGGCCTGCGCCTCTCCGATGTCGGCGGCCGCATCCCTGCCCTGCCGCTGGACCAGGAAGCCCGTACCATCGCCATCGGCCTGCCGGAAGCCCAGCGCTACGCCCGCGCCAACGGCCTCGATCGCACCATCCTCAACCCCATCGGCGCCCGCCTCGGCATCGTCACCTCCGGCAAGTCCTACCACGACACCCGCCAGGCCTTCGCCGATCTCGGCATGCCCGAACCCCCGGGCGTCCGCCTCCTCAAGCTCGCCCTCACCTGGCCCATCGACCCCGAAACCATCCGCAAATTCGCCCGCGGCCTCGAAGAAATCGTCGTCGTCGAGGAAAAGCACCCCCTCATCGAACAGCAGATCCGCGACATCCTCTACGACGCGCCCGATCGCCCCCGCGTCCTCGGCAAGCGCGACGCGGAAGGAAAACCCCTGCTCAAGGCCCACGGCGAATTCACCAGCGCCGAGATCGCACTCGCCATCGCCCCCCGCATCGCCCGCTACGCCGATTCAGAAAAGCTCCAGGCCCACGCCGCCCGCCTGCGCGACAACCTCGATGCCATCGCAAAGGCCGAAGTCGCCGCCCTGCGCCGCCCCTATTTCTGCTCCGGCTGCCCGCACAACAGCTCCACCAAGGTCATCGACGGCTCCCGCGCCCTCGGCGGCATCGGCTGCCACACCCTGGCCGTCTGGATGGACCGCAGCACCGACAGCTTCAGCCAGATGGGCGGCGAAGGCGTTGCCTGGTCCGGCCAGGCCCCCTTCACCGAGGAAAACCACGTCTTCGCCAACATGGGCGACGGCACCTATTTCCATTCCGGCTACATGGCCGTCCGCGCCAGCGTCGCCGCCGGCGTCAACATCACCTACAAGATCCTGTTCAACGACGCCGTCGCCATGACCGGCGGCCAACCCGTCGATGGCCAGATCACCGTCCCCCACATCACCCGCCAGGTCTCCGCCGAGGGCGTCAAAACCATCGTCGTCGTCACCGACGAGCCGGAAAAGTACGAGGACGTAAAGGATCTCGCCCCCGGCACCGAAGTCCACCACCGCCGCGACCTCGACCTCATCAGCCGCCGCCTGCGCGACACCCCGGGCTGCACCGTCCTCGTCTACGACCAGACCTGCGCCAGCGAAAAGCGCCGTCGCCGCAAGCGCGGCACCTTCCCCGACCCCGCAAAGCGCACCTTCATCAACGCCGCCGTCTGCGAAGGCTGCGGGGATTGCTCCCGCGCGTCGAACTGCCTCTCGGTCCAGCCGCTCGAAACCCCGCTCGGCACCAAGCGCACCATCGACCAGTCCACCTGCAACAAGGATTTCTCCTGCAGCGACGGCTTCTGCCCCAGCTTCGTCACCGTCCACGGCGCCGAGCCGAAGAAGCGCGCCCGCGTCACCCCGGAAGCCTTCGAGCTTCCGATGCCGGCCCAGCAGCCGCTCACCCGCCCCTGGAACATCCTCGTCACCGGCATCGGCGGCACCGGGATCGTCACCATCGGCGCCCTCATCGGCATGGCCGCCCATCTCGACGGCAAGCACGTCACCGTCCTCGACCAGACCGGCCTCAGCCAGAAAGCCGGCGGTGTCACCAGCCACATCCGCCTGTCCGAAACCGAATCCAACCTGCACGGCCTCAAGGTCAGCCGCATGGGTGCCGACCTCCTCCTCGCCTGCGACATGGTCGTCGCCGCCAGCAAGGATTCACTGGCCACCTACGCCCAGGGCGTCACCCACGCCGTGCTCAACACCTACGAAACCCCCAGCGGCGATTTCGTGATGGACACCACTGTGCGCCTCCCCAGCATCCAGCTTCGCCGCAGCATCGCCCAGGCCATCGGCCAGTCGGCGCTGGATCAGTTCGACGCCACCGCCATCGCCACCGCGCTGATGGGCGACAGCATCGCCACCAACCCCTTCCTCCTCGGCTACGCCTGGCAGAAGGGCCTCGTCCCCCTCAGCCTGGATAGCCTCCTGCGCGCCATTGAACTCAACGGCACCGCGGTGGAAGCCAACAAGGCCGCCTTCACCTGGGGCCGCTGCGCCGCCCACGACCTCCCCCGCGTGCAAACCGCCGCCGGCCTCAGCACCGAAAAACCCGAGCCCATCACGCTGGAAGACATCATCGCCACCCGCGAAGCCCATCTCGTCCAGTACCAAAGCAAGCGCTACGCCCGCCGCTACCGCGCCCTCGTCGACCGCGTCCGCGAAGTCGAAGGCCGCATGTTCTCCGGCAACACCGCCCTCACGGAAGCCGTCGCCCGCGGCTACCACAAGCTCCTCGCCTACAAGGACGAATACGAAGTCGCCCGCCTCTACGCCTCGCCGGAATTCAAGGCCTCCCTCGCCGCCCAGTTCGAAGACCCCAAGCGCCTCGAATTCCACCTGGCCCCCCCGCTCCTGGCCCAGCGCGACCCGCACACCGGCCAGATGATCAAGAAAACCTACGGCCCCTGGATGCTGAAGGCCTTTTCGCTCCTGCAACACTTCCGCACCCTGCGCGGCACCCGGCTCGACATCTTCGGCCGCACCGAGGAACGCCATATGGAACGCGCCCTCATCACGGAATACGAAGCCACCGTCGAAGACATCCTCGCCCACCTCTCCCCCGCCACCCTGTCCACCGCCGTCAGCCTCGCCTCCCTGCCAGACAAGATCCGCGGCTTCGGCCACGTCAAGGAACGCAACGCCCGCACCGCCGCCGCCGAACGCACCCGCCTGCTGGAGAAGCTGCACGGCACGGCCCCGAAGCCGGCCATGGCGGCGGAGTAGGGGCTGGGGCCCTGCGCCCCTCCCCATCTCCGCCTTCGGCACCCGCTGGCGCAATGATCCGCTCTCCGCGCGTGTGACAGTCTTGTCACAGACCGTCATGAAGCCGGCAAGCCCGCCGGCAGCACTCTCGCCCCAACGAAGTCGGGGGGAAGAATGCAGCCAGACGATCACGTCGCGGCGGGGCCATGCCCCGTGTGCGATGGCAAGGTGCGCACCGTGCTGGCCCGCGGCGGCCGAGACGACCCCTCCCTCACCACCGTCGTCTGCCTCGGCTGCGGCCTGGTCAGCCACCACCCGCTGCCCGATCCCGTCGCCGTCGCTGCCTACTACGAACGCGAATACCGCCTCGCCCACAAGGGTGCGGCGCACCCAAAGCCCAAGCATGTCCTGCGCGCCCTGCGCGGCGCCATCGCCCGTGCGCGCCGCCTCGCCCCCTTGCTGCCGAAGGGCGCCAGTGTGCTCGATGTCGGTGCCTCCTCCGGCGAGTTCACCCACATCATGGCCGGCCTTGGCTTCCAGGCCACTGGCGTGGAGCCCAATCGCGGCTACGCCGCCTTCGCCCGCCAAACCTACGGCGTCGCGATCCACGATGGCGGCTACGCGGCCGCGCCCTTCGTCCCGGGCGGCTACCACCTCATCACCCTGAACCACGTGCTGGAACACCTGCCAGACCCAGGCGAGGCCCTCTCCCGCTTCCACGAACTCCTGGCCCCGGAAGGGCTGCTGTTCCTGGAGGTGCCGAACCTGCTAGGCGTCCGCAAGCGCGCCGCCACCCTGTTCCACACCGCCCATGTCTGGAACTTCACGCCGCAAACGCTCACCGGCCTGGCCGCCCGCCACGGCTTCGCGGTCCAGGCCGGGGAGAACACCGCGGAAACCTCCCTGGTCTTCCGCCGCCTGCCCGGCCCAGTCGCACTGCCCGCCGACCCCGGCCTCGCCGCCCGCCTGCGCCGCCAGGTCGCGGCGGAACAATCCTCCCTGGCCTATCTCCGCTCCGGCGCCCCGTTCCTGCGCCGCTGGCACCGCCTCTGCCGAGCGCTGGAGGAATGGCGCACCGTGCGCCGCTACCGAAACGCCCGCGCCCTGGCCGATGCCCTCACCGCCACGGAATTCGCGGCCTCCGCCGGGCCGCGGAGCAGCTGAACCCCCGCCATTGGGAAACCGCGCCAACCCCCGCATACTCCCGGCCCGCAAGCAGGCACCACCGTGCCGGGAGCCCCCATCATGGCCACCAGTCCAACCCAGGCATTGCTCGCCAGCTTCGCGGACCGTGCCAGCCGCCCCCTCGCGCAGCGCCAGCTCGCCGCCGACACGCCCTTTGCCCTCGGCCGCCGCGAGGGCCCCCACATCTGGAACCTCGAAAACACCCACCGCCTGCTGGATTGCGCCACCACCGGCGGCGTCCACAGCCTCGGCCACCGCTACCCCGAACTCCTCGCCGCCCTCCACGGCGCCCTGAACGAGGGCTACGACGCCGGCATCTAACGCCCCCCTCCTGGCCCTCCACGACGCCCTCGCCGCCTGCGCCCCGGCGGGCCTCACCCGCAGCGTCGTCACCCTCTGCGCCAGCCAGGCCAACGACCTCGCCCTCCTCTGCGCCCAGCGCGCCACCGGCCGCAAAACCATCCTGGCCTTCGCCCACGGCTACCACGGCCATCTCGGCCTCGCCGGTGCCGCCACCGGCAGCGAATCCGAAGGCATCCGAACCCACTTCGCCCTCAACGAAGCCCCCATCCGCTTCTTCCACACCCACGGCGACCTGTCCGAGATCGAATCCCTCATCGACCACACCACCGCCGCCATCATCATCGAGCCCTTCGACTACGAATCCTGGCGCCTCCCGCCAGACACCTTCCTCCCCGCCCTCGCCAACCTCTGCCGCCACCACGGCGCCAAGCTCATCCTCGACGAAACCCGCACCGGCCTCATGCGCAGCGGGAAAATGTGGATGTGCAACCACACCGGCACCACGCCCGACATGCTCGTGGCAGGCAAAGGCCTCTCCGGCGGCCTCTACCCCGTCGGCGCCCTGCTCATGACCCCCGAGATCCACGAAACCTGCATCAACAGCCACGAATACGGCTGGGCCAACTCCCTCGCCGGCAACGAGATCGCCGCCACCATCGCGCTGAAGGTCCTCGAAATCGCCCAGCGCCCGCAAACCATCGCCAACATCGCCGCCCTCGAAGCAGCAACCCGCCAACGCTTCGCCACCCTGGTCCAGCGCCACCAAGGCATCTTCGCCCAAGCCACCATCCAGGGCGCCATCTCCACCATCGGCCTCGTCCAGCCCGCCCACGCCCCCCGCCTGCACAAGCTCCTCTTCGACCGCGGCGTGCTGATGCACTCCACCTCCACCACCGAGCACCACGTGGCGAAGTTCCTCCCCGTCCTCACCGCCGACCCCGCCATCATCGATGAACTCGCCAACGCGCTGGACAGCGCCGCCCAGGCCCTCGCGCAAACCCCCTAACCCCGCTCCAACCGCGCCCGCGCCGCCCCCAAAATCCGGTCCGCCAACTCCGGGTCATCCACCGCCCGCGCCAGCGTCAGCGCCCCCACCATCGTCGCCAGCACCGCAAGCGCCTCATCCTCCGCCGCCGCCCGCCCGGGCAACAGCCGCGCCACCCGCCGCGTCACCCCGCGCACCGCCTCGGTGAACCCGGCCCGGATCGCCCCCTTCTGCCGCGGCATCTCCCCGGCCAGCGCCGCAATCGCGCACCCATCCCCCCTGCTATCCCGATGCGCCGGCGTCAGATACCGCCCCACATAGTCCTCCAGCGTCGCCGCCCCCCCCAGCCGCGCCCCGCTCGTGCCCAGCGCATGCTCCAGCGCCGCCACCGCCAGCCGCTCCTTCGAGCCGAACTGGCTGTAAAGGCTGCCATGGCTCAACCCCGCCGCCTCGGTCAGCGCATCCACCCCCACGCCATCCAGTCCGCGCTCACGAAACAACCGCGCCGCCTCGGTCAGAATCCGCTCCCGGTTCGCCGCCGCCGCCTCCTTCGAAACCCGCATCGTCCCCTCCGCCAAACACCTTGACACGATGAATGACGACCGCCACCAATACTGTCAATCATGACGACCGCCATCAAAACCGGAGCCCCGCGATGACCCTCCCCAACACCGCCCTCATCACCGGCGCCTCCGCCGGCATCGGCGCCGTCTATGCCGACCGCCTCGCCCATCGCGGCCACGACCTCATCCTCGTCGCCCGCGACGCCACCCGCCTCGCCGCTCTCGCCGAACGCCTCCGCGCCGAAACCGGCCGCAATGTCGAAACCCTCCCCGCCGACCTCGCCGCCCGCCCAGACCTGCTGCGCGTCGAACAGCGCCTGCGCGAAGACCCGTCCATCGCCATGCTGGTCAACAACGCCGGCATCG
>CAMDAM010000030.1 GCA_945888575.1 Asaia bogorensis
CCGCACGCCAGCCCCTAGAACAGCGCCAGCAAACGTCGTGTGACCATTGCTCCAGGCGGAGGGGTGGCCGAGCGGCTGAAGGCGACGGTTTGCTAAATCGTTGTACGGGTTAAACCGTACCGTGGGTTCGAATCCCATCCCCTCCGCCATTTACCCCGATTTTTGCGTTTTAAATCAACATCTTAACTGCGGCGTTCTCGTGGATTACCACGCTGATTACCTCAATTGCATTCGACTGGCAGCAGGCTGCCCCCTGCCGACCGCCGCAGGGTGGAAAATGATTTCGCACCTGCTTGCCCCCAGACAGGTGACGAATGTTTCGTCACCTTCTCCGCCGGCTGCACCCCGCCCAAAGGTGGGGAATCGTTCCCCACCTTCTCCGCCAGCCTCGGCAGGCTGTGCGCTGCTTACCCGTGGCAAATTATTTGCCACCTCCAGGGGGGGAATGTTTCCCCCCCCTCGGCCGCCCCGCCTGAAGGTGCGGAACAGTTCCGCACCCTCTCCACCCTGCCGCCTTGGGGTTTTGGCGCAGGTTGCGCAGAAACCTTCTCGGCCAACAGGTGACGAAACATTCGCCACCTTCTCCGCCCAAAGGTGTCACATCGTGTGACACCTTCTCCGCCAGCACCCGCCATTCCTTGATGTGTTCCGCGCGCTCCACCGCCGACAAATCCACCCGTCGCCTCACCCCTCCACCATCCGCAGCCATTCCCGCACGCTGCGGCGTTCCTCGGCCAGCATACGGCGCAGTTCGATGACGGCCCGGCAGTAGCGCCCGTGAACCATGTTGGCTTGCGACATGCGCTTGCGGGCCTCGGCGCTAGGGCCGGTTGATCGCCCGCCGTGGATTCGGCATCGCGTCTTACCCTTGATCGCGGCTGACTGGCACTCGGTGCCGCGTCGCGTCTGTGCCCCGCAGCGGGGGCACGCCCATGCCAGCGCAAGATGCGCCATCGCGTTCTGCCGCTTCGTATCCATAGGCTTGCCCCTCCATTCCCAAAGGGGCACCACCCGCCCCCCCGGTCTGCACCACGCCCACAACCGCCTGTGCGCCGCCCTGCACCACCACACGTTCAACCCGCACCGTCTGTTGCCGATGCTTGCCCCTGTGGCGGTCTATGGCGCCCACGAGTTCAATGCAGGTGCGGGCGGCGTTGGCGGCGGCCTTGCGGTATAGCTGCGCCGTTTCCAGTGGTTGCCCTGTGAGCATCGCCCGGCGGCTGCATTCCATGCTGGCGAAGTGCTGCGCCACCGCCTGCGCCGCCAACATCGCCTCAATCGGCGTCTTGGGTTCGAACGCGGCCAGGGCAATGGCGGCGGCCTCGGTCATGCGCTGGTGTTCTTCTGGCGTTAGCCCCTCAGCCGGCACCCAGTAACAGTGGAGGGTCTGTGACAGCAGAAAATTATTCCAGGTGTCGCGGTCCGATCCACCCACAACCTTGCCGTGTGCGGTGTCGGCGCGGTGCAGGTCCAACGGCCCGCCTCGGGTTGTCGTGCGCGTTGGCGGGGGCGGAGTTTTCGTGCTCACGGTGTCATCCTCGCAGGAGGGTTGCGCTAATCTGGAACAGAAAATCTTTGTTCTGGATAAGGTGGGTCAAGGTGCCGCAGTGACGCATGGTGACGCATTTTCCTATAAACCCCCATACACACGCGCGCACACGCGTATAGGGGACTAAGTAGGAAAATGAGGCACAGTGCGTCACTGCGGCACCGTGCCGCTTTGTTTCTTGGGTGGATACCACCAGCGTTTGCCACCGCCCCGTTTCGCCGTCCATCCCAGGCGTGTGAGCGCAGTTGATATCCGCCTTTGCTCTGTCGTGCCCAGACGTTCCGTGACAATGAACAGCTTCTCCGCAACCTCTCCCACGGTCACCCTGTCCAGTGCGGAAATGCGCTCGGCAATCAAGCTTTCCCACTCATCCGCGATGAACCGCCCCTCTTGCTCGCGGGCGATATGGTCGCGTTCAAACTTGCTATCGGGCCACCACGCCACCCCCTGCCGGAAGAGGTGGACGGCCTCGGCTAGCAATTGATCCCTGTCACGCGCCAGAGCAGCCGTATCGCAGTCCCCTACCGCCACGGGCCAAAACCGCCGGTTTCCTGTGCCATCCCGGAGATATGCAGCCTCATTGGTCGTGCCGATGAAGCAGCAGGCGCGCGGCTCCATGACTTCTTGCCGGCCGTATTTCGGCGTGTATCGTTCCTCAGTGCGAGTAAGGAACGCCTTTAATGCGGCAGCCTCGGCCTTCCCCATCGCCGACATTTCGGCAACCTCGATAAGCCACTTGCCGCGCAGGTGTTGGGACAGGCGCACCGCATCGGAGCCGGCGAGGTCGGGCAGGCTATCGGAGAACCACGGCCCGCCGAGAATGGCGCACGCAGTGGACTTTCCGCCACCCTGCCGCCCTTCCAGCACCGGCATGTAATCGAGCTTGCAGCCGGGCCGGTAGATGCGCGCCACCATGCCTACAAGAAACATCGTGCCGATTTTGGCGAGGTAGATGGAATGCGATTCGCCAGCTTCGGCTTCCGGCGGCTTGGCGCCAAGGTAGCAAGACAGCCATGTATTCAGTCGTGGCTTTCCGTCCCACTTCAGAGCGTCAAGGTAGTCTCGCACCGGATGAAAGCCATTCTCCCGCGCTACTAGGTCAACGGCCTGTTGAACCGTTTCGCGGCCAAGGCGCGGAAGCCCGTTGGATTGCAACCACTCGGTCAGGGCAGACACATCCGCGTCTTTCAGAGCGCGCGGCTCAGTATGTTCTGCGGCCCGGCTATTCGGCACGGGGCGGCAAAGCATTGGCAGCACGGCCATTTCATCGAAGGCCAGCAGCCCCGCCAGGTCAGGCGCGCAGCGCAGCGCGTGGGCGGCGTTTGCGAGGTTCGGCACCACTTGCCCGCGTTCATCGCGGAGCAGGCTGTCTTGCCAGTAGGCGTGTGCCTCGCTGGCATCGGCGCCAAGCGGCACCCCGTTCGCAGCCAATCGCTCAAGCACAGCATCATCATCACGCGGCATGGCGGTGCCCCTCCGCTACGGTAGCAGCAGCCCAGACGGCGACTTCGCCGATAGCCTCCGCCGGAAGAGGTTCCTCAAAAGTCGCGTTGGCTGCGTCCAGTCGGCGCAGCAGTGCCCGGCCGGTCGTGCCAGCCCGCAGAAGCGTCAAGGCAAGCTTGGCAAGCCTCCTGCGCGGCGTGTCGGGCTTCGGCCGGTTCTGGATGCACCAGGCATCCAAGCGTGCGGCAAACTCTGCCACGGCGGCGCGGCGGCCCGGCGACGGCATGTAATGCCAAGCGCGCGCCCATGCCCGGTAGTCGCCTGTGACCTTCGCTGCGGCCTCCAGGCCATCGCCAACGGCCTTGGCGATGCGGACGCCTTCATCCTCCGCAACACCGTCGAAAGCGGCCTGTAGCGCCTCCTGTGAGGCACGCAACACGTCCGGGCGCGAGTCGATGTTGGCGGCCATGTCGGCGGCGGCGTTCGCAGCCCGCAATACGGCGTCTATGCCGGAGGTCATGCGCGCCCCCTTGCCGGCTTCGCTCCATAGAGCGCGCGGGCATCGTCAGCGCTTAGATAAGTCATGCTGCCGTCCGGGTGCATGACGGTGGCGCCCGTGGCGGTCGGCCCTGCATGGGCCAAGGAAATCATCGCAAGGCGCAGGGCGGCGGCCTTGTCGGATGTTGTGTTGCGCGTCCTGCCTTCGGCAGCCTCGGCGCGGCGCTGGTGACGGTTCACGCCGCACCATCCTGCCCGCCAACGCGGGCAATGCGGATAGCGTCAATCTCTGCGACGGCGGCGGCGCCGAGGTCGCCCCGGCGGCGGTGTTCCGCAGCCTCAGCAAGCAGTTCGCGCGATGTTGGGGTTTTCGTGGACAAGTGCGGCACTCCATGTGCCGGCCGTGCTGGAATCTTGGGCTGCGGACGTGTATAAATGCGGTATCCCTGCCGCCACGATCCGCCGCCTTGGTCCAGTGGGCCGGGCGGTTTCGTGTTTCAGGCGGCAGCGTGAACGGGTGCGGCCTTGATGCTGGCGTTCGGCAGGTCGGCAACCAGCGCGCGAACCGTCTCCAAGTCGATAAGCACCGTGCGCCCGTATTTCTTCAACACCACGCGGCCGGCTGCGGCTTCACGGTAAATGCTGGTGCGGCTCAGGCCCTCGACACGTTCACCATGCCGGGGCATCGGAACAAAGCGATTGTTCATGTGCTCTTGCTCTCCTGTATCCCCCGGTATCGGGGGGCGCGGAGGACTACATACCGGCATGGATGCGGGGTGGGCGGCTTGTTTGGCTAGTCCGTCAATTCGCGAACGCGACATCTAAGGCGTTGGAAAGAAGCCGGACTTCTTTGGGTTTCTTTCCATAATTCTGAAACAGTTGGGCAAGTCCGTTAACAGCCTAAGTCATTGATTCTCGAAATGAGAAAAGGCGCCGAAGCGCCTCCCCATTTGCCGCGTTGCCGCCCGCCTTGTGATGCCCGGTGCCGCCGGGCGCGGATTACCCTGCGGCCTCGCGGTGCAGGGGAATGACGTTGCCGCCAGCGGGGCGGGTGCAGAACGTGCCCCATGCTTCCATCAACGGGCGGCGGCGTTCCAGCAGGTCGGTTCGGGCGTATGCCGCTTCCACCTTGTCGCGCACGGTATGGGCCAGCGCAGCCTCGACAACTTCGCGGCCCTCGGGGCGGGTTTCCCCTGCCCACACGCGGAAAGTGCTTCTGAAACCATGCGGCACCACCCCCCTGCCCTCCGCATCACGCCAGCGCGGCAACTCGCCCTCGGCCAGCCCATCGCAGGCCATGCCGCGAACCAACATGCTCAACGCCATGTCGGACAGCGGCGCAGCGCCGTTCTTGCGCACGGAAGGCGACGGGAACACCAGCGCGCCGGGTGCGAAATCATTTTCCACCTTCACGGATTCCAGCACGGCCAGGGCGGCGGCAGACAGAGGCACGCGGTGCAGCTTGCCGGCCTTCATGCGCTTGCCCGGCACGGTCCACACGGCGCCGGCCAGGTCCACCTCGCCCCATGTCATGCCGCGCACTTCTGCACTTCTGGCGGCGGTCAAGATGGCGAAGCGCAACGCCAGCGCAGCCATACCGGCGCGGCCTTCAAGCGCGGCCAGGAAGGCGGGCAACTCGGCCCAAGGCAAAGCAGGCTGGTGTTCCACCGCCCGCACCTTGCGCGGTGCCGGCAGCAACTCGGCGAGGTTGCCACGCCACCGGGCGGGGTTGTCGCCAGTCCGCAGCTTGCGGGCGCGGGCATAGTCCAGAACCGCCTCGATCCGGCCGCGCACGCGGGAGGCTGTCTCGGGCGTTTTGGTCCAGAGAGGTTGCAGCACCTTCAACACGTGTTCGGTGCCAATGTCTGCCACCGGCAGCTTGCCCAGGATCGGGAACACGGCAGCAGCAAGCGTCGCCTCCCATTGCGCGGCGTGCTTGGCATTGCGCCAGCCGGGAGCCTTGGCAGCGATGCAGGCGCGGGCGATGGCGGCAAAGCTGCGATCCTCAGTGGCGGCCTCGACGCTGGCGGCCTTCGCCTTCGTCCGCTCGGCCTGCGGGTCAATGCCCTCCCGCAGCTTGGCGCGTGCCAGGGCCGCTTGCGCCCTCGCCTCGCTCAACCCCAACTCGGGATAGGCCCCCATGCCCATATCCTTGCGCTGGCCGTGGAAGGTGTAGCGCAGCACCCATCCGCCATGGTCCTGCGCCGATGCTGGCCCACCCGCCTTGGGCACCTTTGGCACCGGCAGCAGCAGGGTAAGCCCCTCGCCATCGGGGATGCGCACCGCCTTGCCCGGCGGGTTCTTCGCCACCGCTGCAACCTTCGCCTTGAGGGCAACCGCCGTCAGTCTGGCCATGTGGTAACGCTCCGCCGAAACGCTGGATTACCACACGGATTACCACACTCCCTTTGGGATGGCGAGGGACAACACGCGATAGCGTGGGACGGAAATGGCCTAATTCATTGGAATTTTTGAGGGATGCGGGGACAGTCTGAAACGCCAAGGAACGCTATTTCTACGGACATCCCCTCCGCCAATTCAATCACTTAGCGGCTGGAAGTGGAAACGCAGGGCAGCGATTTCACCGCTCACTGTGCCGGTGCTGTGTGCCGGTTGACAGCCATTTCGTGTAGCCCTCCGTGGTCTTGACCGAAGCGTGGCCCAGGTGCCGGGCCAGCGCATAGATATCGCAGCCGCGCTGAAGCCAGCGGATCGCAAACGAATGTCTCAAATCGTGGCAGCGGAAGGTACGGGATGGAGCCTGTTGATTTCCAATGAGATCTGACCCGTTCAGGTCGGATTTTTCCACCGAGATTTGACCCATGTCTGAACCTCCCCCTGCTGCAAACAGCGGGGGTCCATGGAGTGATCGACATGGCATTGTTGAGCGTTATCCGGCGCTGGGCGCTTCGGGATCGAGTATCAATCCGGGCGATTTCACGGCGCACAGGGCTGTCGCGGAATACCATCCGCAAATACCTGCGCTCCGGCGCGGTAGAGCCGAAGTTCAAGGTTCCCGACCGGCCGAGCAAGTTGGACCGGTTTGCCGACAAGCTGGCGCACTGGCTCAAGGTCGAGGCCGGCAGGTCGCGCAAGCACAAGCGCACCGTGAAGCAGTTGCACGCCGATCTCGTCATCCTCGGCTACGAGGGTTCCTACGGGCGCGTGGCCGCATTTTTGTTCGAGAGTGGAATGCGGACCGACAGCGCGTGCAGCAAACCACTGGTCGGGGTGTCTTCGTGCCCCTGGTCTTCCAACCCGGCGAGGCCTTCCAGTTCGACTGGAGCGAGGACTGGGCGATCCTCGGCGGGCAGCGGACGCGGCTGCAGGTGGCGCACTTCAAGCTGGCGCACAGCCGCGCGTTCATCCTGCGCGCCTATCCGCTACAAACCCACGAGATGCTGTTCGATGCCCACGAGCACGCCTTTCGGGTGCTGGGCGGCGTGCCGCAGCGCGGCATCTACGACAATATGAGAACGGCCGTGGACCGCGTCGGCACCGGCAAGGCGCGGCAGGTCAATGCACGCTTCGCCGCCATGGCCAGCCACTATCTGTTCGACACCGAGTTCTGCAACCCGGCGGCCGGCTGGGGTTGGAGCGAACCGTGGCCGAAGGCCGCGTAAGTCGCGACAACGGGCAGGTCGAGAAGAACGTCCAGGATGCCCGTCGCCGGCTCTGGGTTCCGACGCCAGCCTTCGCCGATCTGGCGGCGCTGAACCATTGGCTGGAAGAACGCTGCATCGCGCTGTGGCGCGAGACGCCGCATGGCATCCTGCCCGGCAGTATCGCCGAGGTTTGGGCCGAGGAGTGCCTCACGCTGATGACGCCCACGAGGCCGTTCGACGGCTTCATCGAGCATACCAAGCGCGTCTCGCCGACCTGCCTGGTGCATCTCGAGCGCAACCGCTACAGCGTGCCGTACTCCGGGCTTACGCGGCCCCACCGGGGCCACGGTCCCTTCGCACCCTTTGCCAACCGCCCGGTCAGCGTGCGGGTCTATCCGGAACGGATCGTCGTGGCGGCCGAGGGCCAGATCCTCTGCGAACACTCCAGGATCATCGACCGGTCGCACCATTCTCCAGGGCGGACAGTGTATGACTGGCGGCACGACCTCGCCGTGGTCCAGCGCAAACCCGGCGCGCTGCGCAACGGCGCCCCCTTCGCCGAATTGCCCGAAGCGTTCCGGCAACTCCAGTCCCACCTGCTCAAGCGGCCCGGTGGCGACCGCGAGATGGTCGAGATCCTCGCCCTGGTGCTGCAGCACGACGAACAGGCCGTGCTGGCCGCCGTCGAACTGGCGCTGGAGGATGGCGCGCCGGCCAAGACCCACATCCTCAACGTGCTGCACCGCCTGATCGACGGCAAGCCGGCGTCCACCCCGCCGGTCGACACGCCGCAGGGCCAGGCCTTGAGCCAGGAGCCGCGCGCCGATGTCGAGCGCTACGACGCCCTGCGCAGCGCCACGGGGGTGCGCCATGCGTCATGACCCCGCCAGCGCCGCCATCGTGATCATGCTGCGCGGCCTGAAGATGCACGGCATGGCCCATGCGGTCAGCGACCTGATGGAACAGGGCGCGCCGGCCTTCGAAGCCGCAATCCCCATCCTCTCGCAGTTGCTCAAGGCCGAGACGGCCGAGCGCGAGGTGCGGTCCATCGCCTATCAGATCAAGGCCGCCCGGTTCCCGACCTACAAGGACCTGGCCGGATTCGACTTTGCCTCCAGCGAGGTCAACGAGGCCCTGGTCCGCCAGCTGCACCGCGGCGACTTCATGGACGGCGCCCACAACGTCGTCCTGGTCGGCGGGCCTGGCACCGGCAAGACCCACATCGCCACCGCGATCGGTGTGCAGGCCGTCGAACACCTACGCCGGAAAGTCCGGTTCTTCTCCACCGTCGAGCTCGTCAACGCGCTCGAGCAGGAGAAGCTGCTCGGCAAGGCGGGCCAGATCGCCGAACGCCTGGCCCGCTCCGACCTCGTCATCCTCGACGAACTTGGCTATCTGCCGTTCAGCGCCTCGGGCGGAGCCTTGCTGTTCCACCTGCTCAGCAAGCTCTACGAACGGACCAGCGTCGCCATCACCACCAACCTCAGCTTCTCCGAATGGGCCGGGGTCTTCGGCGACGCCAAGATGACGACCGCCTTGCTCGACCGGCTGACGCACCACTGCCACATCCTGGAAACCGGAAACGACAGCTTCCGCTTCAAGGCCAGCGCCAAAACCATCAAACGCGAAAGGGCAAAGCAGTGACTTGACCCCTACCCTGCTCGAGGGCGAAACACCCCTCAAGGCGGGTCACTTCTCAGTAGAAATCCCGGGTCACTTCTCAGCGAAAATCAACACTTCAACGACACCTTCTACCTCTCGCGCTTCACCACCGGACAGTTGGTACTGAACACGCGGGCCGGCGGCGTCGGCTATTCCACCATCACCCGGCCCTTCAGTTTCGCCAACGCGGTGACCTTCCGCATGGCGATTGCCTGGGCGAACCTCGATTCCGCCTTCTGCCTCGACGGTGGGACCGTCAGCGGACACGGCCTGTGCCCCTTACCCGCCACCCCGACGCGCATCGCGATCGGCGCGGCGCCCTGGTCCGAGCCGTCCTCCTCCTCGCTCGCCAACGCCACCTGCCGCGCGTTCCAATATTTCCCGCGCCGGCTGTCCAACGCCCTGCTGCAGACGCTGACAGCGCCATAGGAGCCACCGCCATGTGGATCACCACCTGCCACCGGTTCACCAGCCGGGCGGAGTTTGTTGCGGCGTGCCAGTCCGCGGGCTGGACCTGTCCGCCGGGACAGGATCCCGAGCCGCCGCCTGGTGTCGCGCTCGATATGGTGGGGCCGATCGTCAGCCCGGCGCGGATTGGCGAGAGCGGCGCGTCGATCCCAGGCGAGGTCCTCGACCCCCGTTGCCACGTCAATCTCGCTTGGCATGGTCGCGTGCCCGATCTGGCCTTCACGGCATCCCTGGTCATGCCGGCGACGCCATCGCGCGGGTGGGACGTGACGGCACCTCCGGCATCCCAGCCGCCCGTGCCGCCAGTTATCCCCGCCTGGAAGGGCAAAGCGGCACTACGGGAAGCAGGGCTGTTGGCAGCGGTCGAAGCCGCCGTGGCCGCCGCTGAAGGGCGAGTTCAGGATGCCTGGGTAGGGGCATCAGAATGGAGCCGCGACAGCGAGTTTCTGTCTGATCTGGGCGCCACCCTCGGGCTAAGTGCCGAGCAGATCGACCAAATGTTTCGCGAAGCCGCCGCGATGCCGAGCTGAAACGTTATCTCATCTGTCGCCGCGACACATTGGCGCCGTCGAGGTGGTTCGGGGGCAGCCGGCGCGAATTTTCGCGGCAGAAGAGGCGACGGAAGAGGACCGTACCGTAAACAATGGCGCTTGTTGCAAGGAGATCCGCAGAACCCAGAATACGAAATTGATTGCTGCAGCAATTCGAGCTCCTTCCGATTGAAGAAATGACGTTTGACAGAATTACCGCCGGCAACGACACCAAGGTCCAGGTTCAACAGCAAAGCTGCATGTTGTAGGAGTTTTCGATGCCGCGCCTTCACCTGCACCCGGAACGCCATCTCGTTTCACGCATCGGCTGGTTGCGCGCGGCCGTGCTCGGCGCGAATGACGGCATCGTTTCGACCGCTAGCCTGATTGTGGGCGTTGCCGCCGCGGCCGCGACCCAAAGCGACATCCTGATCGCGGGCGTCGCCGGCCTGGTCGCGGGGGCCATGTCCATGGCGGCGGGTGAGTATGTCTCGGTCAGCTCCCAATCCGACACGGAGCGCGCCGACCTGGATCGCGAACGCCAGGAGCTGCGCGACAATCCGGGTTTCGAGCACGAGGAACTGGCCAACATCTACGTCAGGCGCGGTGTTGAGCTGTCGCTGGCCCGGCAGGTCGCAGCG
Source organism: Asaia bogorensis (assembly GCA_945888575.1). GTDB lineage: Bacteria > Pseudomonadota > Alphaproteobacteria > Acetobacterales > Acetobacteraceae > CAMDGX01. Next base: position 10,397 of record CAMDAM010000030.1, read on the forward strand.
CAGCTCATGGCCCAGGACGCCCTCGGCGCCCATGCGCAGGATGAACTCGGCATATCGGAGATCACTACGGCCAGGCCGATCCAGGCCGCGCTGACATCGGCCGCCACCTTCGCGATCGGCGCCGCGATGCCGCTGCTGATGGTCGTGGTCTCGCCCACCGCCGTGCTCGTCCCGGTCGTGTCGGGCGCGTCCCTGGCATTCCTGGCGCTGCTGGGCGCGATTGGCGCCAAGGCGGGTGGCGCCGGCGTGTGGAAGCCCACCATCCGCGTGACATTCTGGGGCGCATTCGCGATGGGGCTGACAGCCGCCATCGGCGCCATGATCGGCAAGGTTGTGTAGCCGGATCACCCGGCGCGGCGCTGCGGCCCCCCCTTACAGCGACGACCTGATCGCTCCGTCGTCCAGCACGAAGATGACATCCAGCCCGTGCCTTGTGGCCAGCGCCAGGCCGTCCTCCACTCCCCGCACCAGCAGTGCGGTCGCCCAGGCATCCGCCGCCATGCAGGTCGGCGCCATCACCGTCACCGAGGCGATGCCGTTCTCCAGCGGCGCGCCGCTGACGGGCCGCATGGTGTGGGAGACAATGCGGTCCCCCATGTCGATCCAGTGGCGGTAGGTGCCGGAGGTCGCGACGGCGCGGTCGTGCAGCTCGATCACCCCCATCGGGCCTCGGGCGTGGCGGTCCGGGCGTTCATGCGCCACTGCCCATGCCTCGCCATCGGGCTTGGTGCCTCGGGCGCGCATCTCGCCATCGATGCCCAGCAGCCAGGCGCCGACGCCGTGGGTGTCCATCACGCGCGCCATCTCGTCCACACCGAAGCCCTTGGCGATGCCACACAGGTCGAGTGCGAGCGGTGCCGCCTTGCGGGCGCGGCGGCCAGCCATGTCGAGCTGCAAGGCCTGCGCCGCGCCCATGCGGAGTTCGGCCGCGGCAGCTTGGATGCGCTGCGGATCGGGCACCTGGCCGGCGGGGCCGAACCCCCAGGCCGAGACCAGCGCGCCGACGCCAATGTCGAAGGCGCCGTCGCTGGCGCCGCCGATCCTCAACGCCTCCGCCAGCACCGCGAGCAGCTCCGGCGGCATGTCCACCCAGGTGCCGACCGGTGCCGCGTTCAGCCGGTTGAGATCCGACTCCGGCTTCCAGTTCGACATCTGCCGGTCCACCCGGTCCACCGCCGCGAACAATGCCGCCGCCACGGTCTCGGTGGCCAGCGTCTCCGGCGCGTGGAACACGGCCGCATAGCGCGCTCCCATTGTCGCGCCGTTCACGCTGCGGCGCGGTAGCGCGCGGGCGCCGGCCATGGGATCAGTAGACATCCTCGACATAGCGACCCTCCATCTTCAGCGTTGCGATATCGAGACCCAGCGGCCGGACGATTGTTTCGATGGCGCGCGAGACACCGGCCGCCATGCCCCGCCCACCGCACACCATCACCTGCGCGCCCTGCTGGATGAGGCCGCGCAGATCCGCGCCGTCCCGCGTGATCCGGTCCTGCACATAACCGCCGCCGGGCACACGGGAGAACGCCGCGGCCAGACGGGCCAGGCGTCGGTCGGCCAGATAGCGCTTGAGGTCCGGCTCGTAGAGGAAATCGGCGGCCGGATGGCGCCCCCCCCAGTAGAGATGGATAGGCCGCCGGACGCGGTTGTGGCGTATGAAGCCGGCCAGTGGCCCAATCCCGGCCCCCGCGCCGATCAGGATCAGCGGCCTGGTGCTGGCCGCCGGCTTGAAGGCCGGGTTGGGCCGGATGAACGCCGCGACCGCATCCCCGGGCCGCAGCGCATGCAGGAAGCCCGAGCACACCCCGCCGGCCTGCTTGCGTACGCAGATCTCCAGCACCCCATCCTTCGTCGCGGACGCCAGCGAGTAGAACCGCGGCAGCGCGGCGCCGGGCGCCAGGATGCCGACGAGATCGCCGGCGGCGAACACGGGAAGGCGCGGGGTGCGCCACCGGCGCCAGAGGCTGGGAGCCGGATCTGCCCGGGGCGGCACGAAGCGCAGGATCGCCGTCGGCGCCTGCGTTTCGGCGCCGAAGTCGATACGCTCGGACAGCACCAGCCGGTGCGTCCGCTGCACCGGGGCGACATGCTCCAACGCCAGCTGCGTGCCGATGGCGGTCCCGAGCGCCTCGCCCCATTGCGCGAAGGCCTGGGCCGATTGCCGGTCGATCATCGTGGGCGCCACGAGCATCGGCCAGCCCCGGTCGCGCAGCAGGGCCGCAACCTGTTCCGCATAGCCGCAGAACCGCGGGAAGCCACGGTCGCCGAAGCCGAGCACCGCCACGGGAAGGCCTTCCCGGGTGGCCGCAAGACGCTCAGCGAACAGCCTGGCGGAGGCGGGCACATCGCCGTCGCCATAGGTGGCGGCCAGGATGAGCATCCGCTCCGCCCGGGCGTAGGCGGGTGCCAGGTCGTTCATCGGCGCCGCATGCACCCGATGGCCCGCCGCGGTGAGGGCCGCGTGCAGCGTGGTGGCGAAGCCCCAGGTGGTGTTGCCCTCGCTGCCGACCAGGATGATCGTGTCGGCGGCCTGCGGGGCCGCATTGCGGGCGATCCGCGGCAGGGCGGCGCCGCGGCGCCACCACAGCATCGCCCCGGCACCAGCCAGCAGCGGGGCCGTGAGGGCCGAGACCCCCAGCAGCAGCGCCAGCGGCCAGGCGCCCTGGGCGGTGTGCAGCAGGTAGGCCGTTTCGTAGATGCGTCGTGCCAGGCCATGCGGCGTGACCTGCAGCATCAGCCCGGTCGCCGCATCGATTTCGCCCACACCCTGCGCCGTGGTCAGCGCATAGGTCTCCGAAGGGTCGTCGAGCGCGGGGAAGGTCAGCTCGCGCAGGTCGCTCAGATCCACTGCGAGGAGCGCGGGCAGCGCGCGCACCGGCATGCGTGGGCCGGTGCTGGACTCGATCGCCGCCGCCGGCGCGTCCGGCTCGCCATCCGGCACAACCCCGAACGTTGCAAGCGACAGGAAGCAGCCGGTCACAGCGGATAGCGTCAGGCCAAGAAACGCCGCCCGGCCGAGTTCGCAGTGCAGGCGCTGGGCCACGGTGCCTCGGCTCGGCCGCAGCAGTGCAGACCAGCCGCCAAGTCGCCTGGACAGCAGAACAGCACCGGAGACGCACAGCACGAGCATCGCCAGCGCACCGAGTCCGGCGGCCGCGCGGCCGGCCTCGCCGGCCAGGAAGGAGCGGTGCAGGTTCGTGACGGTACGTGCCAGATTCGATGGCTCGTGCGGACCGATCGGGGCCCCAGTAACTGGATCAACCTGCACGGCGCCCGGCCGGTCGGCTTCGAAGTAGTAGGCGATGACGGACCCCGATGCGGTGCGGACGAGCCGCTCAACCTCCGGGTAGCGCGCATGGACCGCGGCGGCGATCGTGGCGACATTGACTTGACCGGCCGGCGGCACGGTGGCGCCGGCACGCTCCCGTACCGAATCGAAGGCCAGCACAGCGCCGGTCGCTGCCAGGGCCGTGACCAGCAGCGCGGCGAACAGGCCGGGCAGCGAATGGAGGCGGCGTATCATGGCGGGGGCCCTGCCGCGCGATCACATGTCGAACTTGAACGAGGCGACATAGCCGCGCCCGGTGACAGGCTTGCCGGCCGCAGCGACGGTGAGCGGCACGACGATCTCGGAGGGGTTGTCCCGCCCATCCTCCACCGCCGTGTCAACGCGGATCTGGTAGCCGGCATCGATCAGCGCATCGGCGATCTCGACACTGACGCGCAGGGACTGGCCGCTGCCTACGCTGGCCCCCGTGATGCCGTCGATGCGCGCCGTCTCGGTGGCACGGCCGCGCGCCCAGTCGCGGAGATGCTTATGGTACTTCGCCTTGCCGCCGGCCACGCGCAGGGTGGAATGGAACTTCCCCTGCGCGTCGGTCAGGTAGATCACCAGGTAAGCGCCATTGCCGCCATAGGGCTGGAGCTGGGTGGTCAGCGTGACAGTCCGCGCCTCGGCCGCGGGCGCCAGGGCGGGAATGGCCAGGGTGGTGGCCAGGCCGAGCGTGGCAGCGATCTTGTTCATCGTGTCTCTCCTGTGTGGCATGACGATGCCGGAGAGATGCACGTCCAGGCTGACACGGGGCTGAACGCCCGCCCGGGCCGGTTCAGAAACCGGCCGGCAATCGCACGCGGGCTTCGAACCCCGATGGCTGGCCTGGAATGGGCGAGAGCAAGTCCAACGTGGTGCCCGTGCCGGCCGCGATCGCCTCGGCGATGGCGAGGCCGAGACCGGAACCGGTGGCATGGGTCGCACCACGCTCGAAGGGCCGCCGGAGGCGGGCCAATGTCTCCGGCGGCACGGCCGGGCCTTCGTTCATGACGCTCAGCCACCCGTCATCCGCCAAGGTGACCGTCACGGGGGCGGCCACCGCGCCATGCTTCAGCGCGTTCTCCACCAGGTTGCGCGCCAGGATCGCGAACGCATCCGCGTCCATGGCCGACAGGAAGCGCCCTTCCGCGGGCAGCGCGATGTGCAGCCGGGCCGCGGTGGCGGGATCGCGACCCAGATCGTCCAGCACCAGGCGGAGCACCTGCGCGAGGTCCTGCGGCGTCTCCGCGAGCAAGGCGCCGCCTTCGGCCTTGGCAAGCTGGAGCAGTTTCTCCGACAGCCGCGACAAGCGGCCCAGGGCGGCCTCCACCGAGCGCGCCCGGTCGCGCGCAGGCCCCTCTGGCACTTCGGCCACCAGCCGCTGGGTCTGCGCCAGCGCGGCGGCCACCGGCGTGCGAAGCTCGTGCGCGCTGCTGGCGGTGAACCCTCGTTCGGCCGCCAGGGCACGTTGCAGCCGCACGATCAGCCGGTTGACGGCGCCAGCAACCGGCGCCAGTTCGGCTGGCAACCCCTCCGTGCCGACCGGCGACAGGTTGCCGTGGCCACGCGCCTCGATCTCGCCCTGCAAGGCGCGCACCGGCCGCAAGGCGAAACGGACCAGAGCCCAGATCCCCAGCTGGCTCAACGGCAACACCAGCGCCAATGGCCAGAGCAGCATGACCACCGCCTCCAGCGTCGCCTCGCGTCGGTGCCGCAGGGGCTCGGCAGCGGAGACGAACAGCGAGCCCCGCACCGCGGCTTCGGTGTATACGCGCAGCGTGCCGGTATCCTGGAACCCTGGCCGCGGGGCCGCGGGGAACGCCGCCGGATTGGCGTCGTGCGAGCGCAGCAACACCCGCCCACTGCCGTCGCGCACGATGTAGGTGATGGATTCCACATGTGGCAGCACCGCCGGCAGCCGGTCGCCAAGGGTGTCACTGTTCGGATCGGGGTCGCTGTTCAGCACTTCGCTGTAGGCAAGCGGCAGGATGCGCTGGGCCACCTCCTGCAGCGCGCTGTCGAACAGCTCGTCGATCTCGCCGCGCAGGACCAACCCGGCCGCCACCGCGCCCACCAGCCACAGCCCCGCCACACCGGCCGCCAGCCCCAGGCCGAGGCGGCGTTGCAGGCTGTGCCGGCGGGGCGAACGCCACCTCATGCCGGCTTCGGCGCAAGTCGGTAGCCCATGCCGCGTACCGTCTCGATGACGTCATGGCCCAACTTGCGGCGGATACGGCCGACATACACCTCGATCGTGTTGCTCTCGACCTCGGCATCGAAGGAATACAGCCGCTCCTCGATCTGGCTTTTGGACAGCAGCGCGCCGGGGCGTTGCGCGAACGCCTCAAACAGCACCCACTCGCGCGCGGTCAGCGCCACCGGCACCCCGTCTCGGCGTACCGTGCGCGCGGCCAGGTCGATCTCCAGGTCGCCGAGCTCTACCAGTGGGTTCGGGTTACCGGCATAGCGCCGCGCCACCGCGCCGATGCGCGCCGAGAGCTCGGCGAGGTCGAACGGCTTCACCAAGTAGTCGTCGGCGCCGGCGTTCAGGCCGGCGATCCTGTCCGATATCTGGTCGCGGGCCGTCAGGATGATCACCGGCGTGGCATCGCGCGCCGCCCGCAGCTGCTTCAGGAACGCAAGCCCTGGCCCGTCCGGCAGCATGAGATCGAGCAGCACCAGCCCGTAGCCGACGGTGCCCATGCAGTCGCGCGCCTCCTCCAGCCGGGTGGCCCAATCCACCGTATGCCCGTCTGCGGCGATCTGGTCGCGCACCGCCGCCCCCAGGATCGGGTCGTCTTCGATCAGCAGAACGCGCATCGCCCTTTGCCCTTCAGCCGCCTCGCCGCCGGGCATAATGCGCCGTGCTGACGGCAAGCTGAATGCCCGGGCGCTCCGTTCAGGCTGGTGTCAGGATGGCATGGTGTTGTCTGCCTGCCGCCACAACGCCAGGATGCCGCATCATGCCGCGCCTTCTCATCGCCGCCGTGCTGCTCGCCGGTGCCATCGGTGCCGGACCGGCCCTGGCCAGCCCGCACTGCAATGTCCCGCTGGCCGAGTGGCAGCCGCGTGCGGCGCTGCAGCAGCAGGTTGAAGCCGAGGGGTGGCGCGTCGCCAAGATCAGGACGAAAGGCGGTTGCTACAAGGTGCATGCGAGGAACGACAAAGGGGAACGATACGAAGCCACGTTCGACCCCGCCACGCTCCGCCCCTTAAAGATCGAAATCGAACGCGACTGAAGCGCAATGTGTCTGACGCGCAGTGCATTGTGATCGCCAGAGAAACACCCGGCGGGTGATCGCCGGCGACGGCCGATGTGCCCAGTTGCAGCGGGAAACATTACGAGTGCAGCGAGCGTCCCCTCCCGGTTATCTATCCTACACTTCTCTTATTTTTGACCGCCGGAAGGATAGCGACAACCGCACCCCCGAGCGGCGAAGGTTCGAATCCGGGTTCACTCCCTCTGCCAATCACTCCCATTCTCCGATGGTACTGGCCGCGGCGCCGCGTTGCGCCTATCCCTCCGACAGCAACAAATAGATCGCAGCGGTCCACGAAAAACCATCGCCGCCCAGCCCGGCACGGGTCAGCGGGTCGAAGTATTCGCAGAAGCCTGCGGTTTGGATCGCCGTGAGGGTATCGGTGCAGACCCCTTTGGCCAGGCCGTGCTCGCCATGCCGTTCGAGCCCATGGGCGATCAGCCAGTTCACCACCGCCCATACCGGGCCGCGCCAGTAGCGGGCCGAATCGAAGCCTGGGGCGTCGCGCGGGGCAGAAGGCACCAGCAACTGGCCCTCGGCCTGCCAGCGGCGCAGCAAGGCGACCAGCGAGGCCACCTCCGCCGATCCCGGGGCGCCGGTGAGCAGGGGCAGGAAGCCGGCGGAACAGGGGGCGACCAGCAGGGCGCCATCGATCAGGTCGCGGGAGGCGTATTGGCTGATCGCGGGGCACCAGAGCGATGCCAGTCCGGCCTCGCCGGTGGCCATCCGCGCGGTGATTTCCGCCTGATCTGCCGCGCTGCCGTATTCGGCGGCGAGTTCCAGCAGTGCGGATTCCGCAGCCACCAGGATCGCGGTGACGCCGACGTCGGCCACCTTGAACGGGGCGACCTGCCACAGCTGCTCCGGCTGCCATCCGGCGGCGCGGTAGGTGTCGACCAGGTGGATGAAGCGGTGGTACTCGCTGTCGGTGGGCCGCATGGAAGCGGCGACGTGCCCGGTGTCGCGGCGGCGCACCACGGTGGTGGTGGTCTCCGGCACGCGGGAGAGCGGCACCTCCCAGGAGGGGGCGTTGTCGCGCCCGCTCTCCCACGGGTGCAGCAGCGCGACGATCCCACGCCCCTCGGGGTCGCGGGCCTTCCACCACCAGCGATGGTTGGCCAGGGCGGCGCGGTACAGCTTCGCCACACGCTCCGGCGCGGCGCCACGCTTCGCGATCTGGGCCAGGGCGATGGCCATCACCGGCGGCTGGGTGATGCCGGAGGTGGGTGGCGCGTGGTGGGTGCCCCACACCTCCGGCCCCGGGAAATACGTGTCGGACGGGGCGTGGAACACGATGTGCGGGATCATGCCGTCAGCCCACTGGCCTTCCACCAACCGCTCCAGCTCGGTCAGTGCGCGGTCGAGGTCGTAGGTGGCGAAGCCCATCGCCACGAAGGCGGAATCCCAGTTCCACTGGAACGGGTAGAGTTTCGCTGTGGGAACGGTGTAGCCGCCGCGGTCATTGGCGGCCAGCACGGCGCGGGCATCGGCGATCGAAACAGTCATGCAACAGCTCCAGCGGCGGCGCCCAGGGCGCGGCCGGTCTCGGGGTCCATCCAGGCAATCCGTCCAGGCCGCGGCAGCAGCCCCACGCGCGCTCCGGCGGCCAGCGGCGCATCGGGGCGCGCGACCACGCGCATCAGCTGGCCCTCCACGCGGCCGGTGACCAGGAGGTGCGAGCCCAGCGGCTCCACCACCACGATGTCGAAGGGCAATCCCTCCCCTGCCCCGCCGATCTCCACATCCTCGGCGCGAATGCCGGCCAGGATCGTGGGGCCGGCGGCGGCCACCGGTGCAGCGAAGGCGCCCAGGCGCGCGGCGCCGTCCGTCACCGGCAGGCGCAGGAAGTTCATTGGCGGGTTGCCGACGAAGCCGCCCACGAAGGTGCTGGCCGGGCGCTCGTAGATTTCCGTCGGGCGGTCGATCTGCTCAATCCGGCCGCCATGCATCAGCGCGATCCGGTCGGCCAGGCCCATCGCCTCGGTTTGGTCGTGGGTGACGTAGATGGTGGTGGTGCCGGCCGCACTCAGCACGGATTTCAGCTCCGTGCGCATCTCCAGCCGCAGCAGCGCATCGAGGTTGGAGAGCGGTTCGTCCATCAGCAGCACATCGGGCTCCACCGCCAGGGCGCGGGCCACCGCCACGCGCTGGCGTTGCCCGCCGGAGAGGGCGGCCGGGTAGCGCGCCAGGTAGGGTTCGATATGCATCAGCGCCGCGGTGCGCTCCACGGCGCGGGTGATCTCGGCCGCCGGGCGCTTCTGCATTGCGAGACCGAAACCGATATTCTCGCGCACCGTCAGGTGCGGAAACACGGCATAGTTCTGGAACACCATCGCCAACCCGCGCGCCCGCGGCGGCAGCTGCGAGACATCCCGCCCGCCGATCAGCACGCGCCCGGCGCTCTGCGTTTCCAGCCCCGCGATGATGCGCAGCAGCGTGGTCTTGCCGCAGCCCGATGGCCCCAGCAGGGCGACGAACTCGCCGTGCGCCACCGTCAGGCGCACCTCCTCCAGCGCCACAACGGGGCCGAAGGCCTTGCGGATGCCGTCGATCGTGATGTCGGCCATGGCCGCTCCTTCAGCGCGTCGTGATGCCCCAGAGGGAAAACAGGTATTTGCGCACCGCGAAGATGAACAACACCGAGGGCGTGATCAGCAGCAGCCCACCGGCGTAGCGGAAATGCGGCGGGCTTTCGATCAACACCGACAGCAGGTACGCGGTGAGAGTGCGCTCGCGCACCGTCAGGATCGAGGCGGCGAAGACCTCGTTCCAGGAGATGACGAAGGCGAAGATGCAGGTGGCGGCCAGGCCCGGCAGCGCCTGCGGCAGCACCACGCGCAGGAAGGCGCCGATGCCTGAGCAGCCGAACACCCAGGCGGCTTCCTCGTATTCGCGCGGAATGCCCATGAACAGGCTGGAGGACACCAGCACCGCAAACGGCAGCGCCAGCGCGGTGTGGATCAGAGCCACGCCCAGCGGCGTGTCGTATAGCCCCAGCCGGATGAACGTGACCGTCAGCGGCAGCGCCAGGATCGCCAGCGGGAAGGCGCGCGTGAGCAGCACCAGCAACCGGTAGGCATGCGCTCCGCGGAAGGCGAAGCGGCTGAGCGCGTAGCCGGCCGGTGCGCCGAGGGCCACCGCGAACACCATGCACAGGCTGGCGGCGATCACCGAGTTCAGCGCCGCCTTCGCCACGCCTTCGATCTGCATGAAGGTCAGCATCGCCTGCACGGAAGATTGCGTGGGCAGGAACTCCTTCGGCCAGCGGAACACGCCCATGCGCCCGCCGAAGCCGCCCAGCGCCACCAGGTAGATCGGCACGATCACCCAGGCGCACAGCACGAACACCCCGGTGATATAGAGCCAGCGCCGGGCTGATTTCGCGGCGCTCATGCCCGCATCTCCGGCCGCACCTTGATCGCCTTCAGCCACACCACGGTGGAGGCCAACGACACCGCCAGCACCACAGCGGCATAGGCGGCGGCCACGCCGGTGTTCTGGTTCACGTTCATCCAGGCATAGGCCTCGCCCACCAGGATGGGGATGTTCCTCCCGCCCAGGGCATAGGCCACGCCGAACACCTCGAAGGCGAGCACGGTGCGCAGGATCAAGGCACTTTGCAGGCTGGGCTTCAGCAGCGGCAGTGTTACGCGGCAGAAACGCTGCCAGGGGCTGGCGCCGAACACCTCCGCGGCCTCGCCGTATTCCTTCGGCACCAGTTGAAGGCCGGCCACCAGGATCACGAACACCAGCGCGGTGGCGCGCCATACCTCGGCTGCCACCACCGCCAGGAACAGGCCCATCGGCGTCTCGTAGGTGAGCCACGCTGTCGGGCCCGCCACCACGCCGAGATGGAACAGGACCGTGTTGAAGTAGCCGGTGTTGGACATGATCGCGAGCCAGGCGAGGCCCGCCGCGAGGTCGGAGACGCCCAGCGGGATGGTCCAGATCCACATCACCAGGTCGCGCCCGCGGCCCATCTTCTGGATCATCACCGCCATGGCGAGTGCCAGCGCCACCTGCAGCGGCACCACCACGATCACTAGGCCGAAGGTGTTGCGCACCGCCGGCCAGAAATTGAGGTCGTTGGCCATGCGGCTGAAATTGCCGGTGGAAACCTCGCCCTCCACGGTGAAGGCGAGCCCGACCGTCTGCACGAACGGTACCAGGAAGAACACCAGCAGGAACAGCACCGAGGGTGCGATCAGCAGGTAGGGCAACAGGGGGCTTCGCCGCATCAGGGCATCCTTCCCGCGAAGGCGGCCCGCCCGGTTGCCCGGGCGGGCCGCTTGCCTCAGTCCACCGGGCAGGCGGCGGCGGAGGCCTTGTCGGGCGCCCAGCACGGCGCGTTGGCGGACAGCATGACAGCGCGCAGCTTCTCGCCCTCGCTGTCCAGCACCGCGCGGATCGGCTCGTTGCGCAGCACGATGCGGGTGAAGGCATCCATGTAGACCTTGCTGAACTCGCCGCTTTTCGTACCCAGCCCGATCGGCAGCGGCACCACCACGGCATCGCGGGCGTTCTGGGTCTTGTCCACGCCGATGGCTGCGAGCTTTACGCCGGGTTGCAGGTCGGTCGGCAGGGATGCGCTGATCACCGGGAAGAAGGCAAACTCGCGCGCCACGGCCAGCTGCGTCGCGGGCTTGGTGAGGTAGTCGATCAGGGCCTCGGCCCCCGCGCGGTTTGGCGCGCCCTTCACGATGCCCAGGCCGGCCACCACGGCCATGTAGGCGCGGCCCTTGGGGCCGGCGGGGGCGGGGAAGGTCACGAAGCGGTCCGGAGCGGTCTTCAGCGCCTCGATCACGCGGGCCACGTGGTCCCACGCCACCCACACCTCGTCGCCCAGCAGCGCGTCCTGCATCATGTCGTAGTTGGTGCTGCCGGGGTTCACGGTCGCCCACAGCGCCTTGAAGTCGGTCCACATCTTCTCCGCCTCGGCGGAGCGGAAGGGCGTCACCACGCCGCCGGTGTAGGACGGGTAGATGTAGCCCTGGAAGAACCGGTTCAGCAGGCCGCGCTGGCCGGCGGGGAAGCCGATCTGGCGGCGGCCGGTCTTCTCCATCATGTTCTTGCCCCACTGCGTCAGCTGCTCGTACGTGAGCGCATTGAGGTCGGCGCCGGCGGGCAGGAAGGGCAGCGCGCGCTTGTCCGCCACCATGATGTAGGTGGCCTGCATCCACGGCATGTAGAGCACGTTGCCGGTGCCCAGCTT